>DASQSS010000102.1:0-32898 GCA_035642255.1 Ktedonobacterales bacterium
CTACGAGTGCGTCTTCGGCTCGCGCTTCGTCAGCGGCAGCCGGGTGGTGGACTACCCGCAGCACAAGCTGCTGATCAACCGGCTGGCCAACGCCTTCATCAACGTGCTCTTCCGGCTGCATTTCAACGACACGACCAACGCGTTCAAGGCCTACCGGCGCGAGGTGATCGAGGGGGTCAAGCCGTTCCTCTCCTCGCACTTCAACATCACCGTCGAGCTGCCGCTCAAGGCGATCACGCGTGGCTACACCTACACGACCGTGCCGATCAGCTGGTACAACCGCGCCACCGGCGTCTCCAAATTGCGCATCAAAGAGATGGGCAGCCGCTATCTGTTCATCGTGCTCTATGTCTGGTTGGAGCAGCTCCTCTCGCGCGGCGACTATCGCCGCAAGAGTGATCAGTTCGATAGGCGCGCCGATGGCGATGCCGATGATGCGGGCGGCGTCGATCAGTCGACAAATGCGCTTGCGGTGGAAACATTGCCGCGCCACGTGGCGCTGGCTGGTAGTGGTGGTAGTGGTGGTGTCACATCGTCTGGAGCCTCGCCAAACGTCTCACCAAGCGTCTCCACGCCGCCTCGAGCGCCCTTTCCGCTGGCTCCACGCGTGCCTTCACCTGTTGAGCAGGCCGCAGCCGCGTCGACCGACCGCGAAGCCGCAGGTCGCGGGCTCGGCGCGTGGCTGCCAGTCTTGGCGGGCATCCTGTGTGTAATCCCGGTGGCGCTAGTTGGCTTCATCCTGCTGATGATCTGGACCCGGACGCCGCACGTCCCGTTCTGGGACGAGTGGGAGACGGTCACGCTGGTTCAGCATGCGACCCAGGGAACGCTGACATGGAACGACTTCTGGGCTTTCCACAACGAGCACCGCATCGTGATCCCGCAGCTGCTCGATCTCGGGCTGATTCTCGCGACCCACTGGAACCGCCAGATCGAGATGACCTTCGACCTGCTGCTGGCGGTCGGCGAATGGGCGCTGCTGCTTGTGAGCGTCGCACGCGGGCTACGCTCCAGGCTGCTGAGCGCGCTCGCGATCCTGCCCACCGGGCTGGCGGTCTTCTCGCTGGCGCAGTACGAGAACTGGGTGTGGTCCTACCAGATCACCTTCATCTGTACCGTCTTTGGCGTCGCCCTCACCCTTTGGGGCCTCAGCCCACGTCCCCAGCCCCAGTCAGCCGCGTCGTCAACTACGCCGTCAGGCGCGCCAGTGCGTGAGCAGTCGAACGCGACATGGGTCCGGTGGCCAGGCTTCCTCGTCGCGATGGTTGGCGCCACGATCGCCGCGCTCTCCAGCCTGGGTGGGCTGGTGGTCTTCGTCGCGTTCCTGCCGACGGTGCTGGCGCAGGGGTACAAGAAGACGCTCGTCTGGCTGGCGCTGGCGGCCGGTATCATCGTGCCCTACATGCGGGGCTTTCCGCACTCGGTGCCCATCCAGCTTTCGCTGACCACCATCAAGTTCTGCATCACCTATCTGGGCGCGCCGGCCGGGACGCCCTCGGTGCTGTTCGCGTTTGGCATGGGTATAGGCAGCATCCTGCTTGCGGTCGCCAACGTCGGGTACTACTGGTGGCGCGAGCGACGCCTCACACCGCTGCTGCCCTGGATTGGGCTCGGCGGTTATGCAATCGGGCTGGCGCTGATCACGTCCTTTGGCCGCATGTACATGGGGCCCTGGACGGCAACAGTGCTGACCTCGCGCTATCAGGTCTATTCAGCGCTCTGGTGGGTCGCTGTCGTCTACCTGCTCCTGCTCAACGGCAAGTCCGCCGCGACGCTGCTGCAGCGTGGTGGTAGTGGTGACAGACTCTATGCCGCGCCCAAGCAGCTTGTGCGGACCTCATCATGGATTGTTGGCTTGAACGCGCTCATGCTCATCGTGGCGACGCTGGGGATGGTGTTGACCAGCTTGAGGAGCGTTCCCACGCTGGAGGCGTTTCAGTACGCACAGCTCCAGACCGAGGGGTGCGTGGTGAACGTCGAGTATGCGACGGTTCCCTGTCTGTGGAACTTCTATCCTGCGCCCAACCTGTTGCCGGACCGGGTCGCGTATCTGCGCGCGCAGCATGATGGGATTTTTGCGGGGAACTACCAGCGTCTCGTGCAGCCAGCTCCAACGCCATCAGCGCATGCGCTCGTGCGCTATGACGATGCCGTGGACGGGGATGTGTGGGTGACCTCGCGGTATGACATCAACCTCTATTGGCCCTATGCCGCCACTGGTGTGCTTGGCTATGTGTATGACCAGCAGCAGCCGGGAACCCATGCGCTGTACGAGTGCATCACCTCTGCAGGACGTCACTTTGTCTCACTTCACGCCGGTTGCGCTGGCGGCTCCACGGTGCGTACTGAGGGGTGGCTGTTGAACCAGGCTGACGCGTCCGGTGCGGATATTGCTCTGTATGAGTGCGCGAGTCCAAGCAGCGATGTTGTCTCAGCGCAGGCTACCTGTAAAGGTATGACTGATGCTGTCCTGCTAGGGTACGCGCTTGCTCACGAGCCGTAGGTCCGCTTCTGGCGTAGCCGGGCGTGGTCGAGGGAAGGCGCGTGCTGGCGATGCTGGCGGGAGAGTGTTCTACACGACAGCGGGAGATCATGAGGATGCCGAGGATGCAGGAGTCAAGGATGCGAGCGTGTTCTCCGTGGGCGCGGGTGAGGCTGTTGCTGTTCACGCGGACAGAGGCGAAGTTTGCTTACCACTTCTAACTCAACGAGCGCGAACGGCTCGCATGATCCGCGTGGCGATCACCGTGGCCGCTTCGCCACGACGGCTGGCCCCGGCGCGCCCGCCTTGGAGCCCTCGTCCGATGACGCGATCCTGGTCTCGGGCGTCTCGCTGCGCTATCGCATGCCGACCGAGAAGATCAGCACGCTCAAAGAGCAGGTGATTCGCACGATCACCCGCCGCACGGTCGGCTACAACGAGTTCTGGGCGCTGCGCAACATCAACCTGCGCATCAAGTTCGGTGATTCGGTCGCGCTGGTTGGACGCAACGGCGCGGGCAAAAGCTCGCTGCTCAAAGTCATCGCGCGCGTGATCGTCCCTACGAGCGGACGGGTGGTGGTGCGCGGCAATGTCGCGCCGATCATCGAGCTGGTCGCGGGCTTCCATCCAGAGCTGACCGGGCGCGAGAACATCTTCCTCAACGGCGCGATGCTCGGCTTCTCCGAGGCGGCGATGAAGCGCAAGTTCGACAGCATCGTCGACTTCTCCGAGCTGGAGGCGTTCATTGATTCGCCGCTGCGCACCTACTCCTCGGGCATGACAGCGCGACTGGCATTCTCGGTGGCCGCCGAAGCCGACCCCGACCTGCTGATCATTGACGAAGTGCTCTCGGTCGGGGACGAGGCGTTCCAGAAGAAGTGCGAGCAGCGCATGGTGAACTTCCGCGAGCGCGGGGTCACGATCCTGTTCGTGACGCACGGGCTGGACTCGGCCCACAAGATCTGCGAGCGGGCGGTCTGGATCGAGGAAGGGCGCGCGATCTATAGCGGCCCGACGCAGAAGGTCGTCAACCTCTTCCGCGAGAGCATGGAGTTCGAGACGTCGCTCTCCGCTACCCAGAAGCGCCAGGTCGTCAAGGTGAAGCGCTAATGTGGCATGGCTGGCTAGCTGAATGCAGACATAGCTCACGGATTGGCTCGCCCGTCAGCCATCATCCGATGGGTAAGGCGTGACCTGTGATACCCAAGGCGAGCCAGCCCACGAACTCAACACAAATGCCTCCGAACATTGAGACGCCTGATGACGCTGTCGCGCCTCAGCAAGATCACCCTGACACTCGACGGGATGCGGAGGGCGCCCCACGGCTCGACGCGCGCTATGAGGCCGAAATCGCCGCCATCGAGGACGACCTGCTTGCCGAGATCGCGCGCATCGAGGGCGAAGCGGCTGAGCGTGAGCGCGCCCTGGCGGCTGAGCGCGACGCTTATCAGGCGCAGCTCCAGTTCGCGACTGACACGAAAGCCTGGCGCGCCTCTGTGGCGTACTGGCGGGCGCGCGAGCGTGGGCTGGGAGGCGCGCTGGGGCTGGGCCGCCAGCTGGGAGCGTACCTGCTGCGCGTCGGCTATCATCTTGGCGTCCCCTATCCCGTGCGCCGTGACGTCTGGTATCGCCGCCATACGGGGAGGAGCTACAGCAGCTACTACCGCATGCTCGGCGCGATGGAGGCGAGCGCGCCGTTGGATGAGCGCGCCGCTCCAGCTCATGTGCGCAAAGTGGCCGGGCCTGATGTCCTTGTCTTCGCGGCGCGGAATTGGGAAGCGAGTTCCTCCACGCAGCGGCGGCTGGCGCAGCAGTTCGCCGCGTTGGGCCAGCGCTGCCGCTGGGTGAACCCGCGACTCTCGGTCGCGCCACCAGGTGTGGTGGGCGAGGTCTCGGAACGCGAGATATCCTCGGACGGAGTGGCTGAGGCGATGACCGCGCTGACACTTCCGGGCGATGGCGGCGACATTGCCATGAAGCCAATCTTCCGTCGCTCCGCTCTGCGGCATGCGCTCGGCGCGCTCAGGCGCTACTGCTTCGAGCGCGATCTGCGCGAGGTGGTCTGTGTCGCGCAGCATCCAGGCTGGGCGCCGTTGGTCGAGGCGCTGCGGCGCGCCTATGGCTGGAAGGTCGTCTACGACCTTGCCGATACAGAGCCAACGGCCACCGCGCCAGATACGCAGCTTCAGCGGCAGGTTTCCGGAGCCGACCTCGTCATCGCTCATGCGCCAGCCCAGCGCGAGATTCTGCGCGCCTGGGGCATCAGCGAGGCGCGGGTGGCGCTCATTCCCGATGGCGCCGATGCGACCGCGCTCGCCAACGCGGTAGCTGGCGTCTATGGTCGAGCGGCCATCATCGTCGTGACCTATCGCAACCTGGACAAGACTCGGTTGACCTTGCGGAGCGTGCTGGAGAAGACGCGCTACCCCAACTACGAGATTGTGTTGGTGGATAATGGTGGTGAGCCGGCCATTCAGCAGTATGCGCAGGCGATGACCGAGCGATTTCCCGACGTTGTGCGCTGCATCTTCAATGCGGAAAATCTCGGATTCGCGGGCGGCAACAACGTCGGCCTGCGTGCGACACACAGCAGCGAGTACATCGTCTTGCTCAACGACGATGTGATTGTCACGCCAGGCTGGCTTGGCGGCCTGCTCCGCTATCTTGACGACCCACAGATTGGGCTGGTCGGCCCCGTCACGAATGCGTGCGGTAATGAGGCGCGCATTGCCGTAGACTATAGCGACGTCGATGACGTGGATGCCTTCGCGCGGCGCTATACCTTCGCCCATGATGGCGCCAGCTTCGACATCCCAGTGCTGGCGATGTATTGCCTGGCTGCGCGCCGGGAGACGGTGGCTGCGCTGGGAGAGTTGGACGAGCGCTTCCGCATGGGCATGTTCGAGGATGATGACTACGCGGTACGGGCGCGAAACGCGGGCTATCGCGTCGTGTGCGCTGAGGATGTGTACGTTCACCACTTCGGACGCTCTTCATTTGGTAAGATGAGCGAAGAGGCGCACGACAAGATCTTCGCTGCCAACCGTGCGCTGTTCGAGGCGAAGTGGGGCATGACATGGAGCCCCCATAAGTACCGCGAGGGTTAACAAGGCTAGCCCTGCCGGTACATGAATAGGGCGACTCAGTTCTTCGAGGATGAAGAACACGACAGGCCAGTGGCGCCGACAGTAAAGATGAGGGAAACGCAATCGTATGAAGGGGTTGATCCTGAGTGGGGGGAAGGGAACCCGGCTGCGCCCACTGACATACACGCGCGCCAAGCAACTGTTGCCGCTGGCGAATCGCCCGGTGCTGTTCTATGCCATCGACGCGCTGGTCGAAGCCGGCATCACCGAGATTGGCATCATCGTTGGCGATACGTTCGCTGAGATTAAAGACACGGTGGCACGCGCTGGTGACTGGGGCGAGGGCGTCTCCATCGAGTTCATCCATCAGTTGGAGCCGTTGGGGCTGGCGCATGCGGTCATTACCGCGGAGCCATTCCTTGGCTCTGAGCCGTTTGTGATGTTCCTCGGCGACAACCTCATCGGCGACTCTCTGGCTCCGATGGCGCGCGAGTTTCTGAGCGCCGAGAACCGCTATGCCTCGCAGATTCTGCTGAAGCAGGTCGCCAATCCGTCACAGTTCGGCGTCGCTGAGCTGGAGCCAGACGGCGAAAGCGGCACGCCCGGCGCGCCCGTGCGGGTACGTCGCCTGATCGAGAAGCCGAAGGACCCACCCTCCGATCTGGCGCTGGTCGGCGTCTATTTCTTCGATGAGCGCATCCACGCGGCGACGCACGCCATCAAGCCATCGGCGCGCGGCGAGCTTGAGATCACGGACGCGATTCAGTGGCTGATTGACCAGCGCCAAGCTGTCAAGGCGACAGTGCTGGATAGCTACTGGATTGATACGGGCAAGATGGAAGATATCCTCGACGCCAATCGCCAGACCCTTCAGCGGCTCTCGCCCTCGATTGATCCCTCGGCGCAGATTGGCCCCGATGTCGCGCTCAGTGGATGTGTGGTCGTGCAGGCGGGCGCGCGCATCGAGAATAGCGTTGTGCGTGGGCCTGCCATCATCGGCGAGCGCGCGGTCATTCGCAACGCCTACATCGGACCGTTCACCTCGGTCTATCATGACGTCACGATCGAAGGCAGCGAAGTCGAGTACAGCATTGTGCTGGAGAACGCCAGCATCCGCAACGTGCAGGCGCGCATTGACCAGAGTCTCATCGGACGCTACGCCGAAGTGTATACCTCACCGCCACGGCCCAAGTCGCACCGGCTGATGCTCGGCGACCACAGCACCGCTGGACTGATGCCGCTCTAGGCGGCGCGGCACGAAGCGAACACCATCAGTTACAGGAGAGCAACTGTTTATGACCGCACGCAAAGTCCTGGTGACAGGCGCCGCTGGGTTCATCGGCGCTAACTTCGTGCACTATACGTTGGCGCGCCATCCAGAGTACGAGGTGACGGTGGTCGATGCGCTGACCTACGCAGGCAACCTCGCCAATCTAGCGCCCGTTCGCGACCAGATCCGCTTCGTACACGGCAACATCTGTGATGCCGCGCTGATGGATCGCCTCGTGGGCGAACACGACCTGGTAGTACACTTCGCAGCCGAGAGCCACAACGACAACTCGCTCAAGAATCCATGGCCCTTCGTCGAGACAAACATCGTGGGGACCTACACCCTCCTCGAAGCGGTACGCAAGCATGGTACGCGGCTGCATCACGTCAGCACGGACGAGGTGTTTGGCGACCTGGCCATTGGCGACCCTAGCCGCTTTACCGAGGCCACGCCATACAACCCCTCAAGCCCCTATTCGGCGACCAAGGCGGGGTCCGACTACCTCGTACGGGCATGGGTGCGTAGCTTTGGTGTGCCGGCGACCATCTCGAACTGCTCGAACAACTACGGCCCCTACCAGCATATCGAGAAGTTCATCCCCCGGCAGATCACCAACGTCCTGAGCGGACTCAAGCCCAAACTGTATGGAACCGGGGAACATGTGCGCGACTGGATCCACGTCGATGACCACAACAGCGCCGTCCACGCCATCCTGGCGGGTGGTACCCTGGGCGAGACCTACATTATCGGGGCGGACAACGACCACACGACCAATAAACAGGTGATCGAGCTGATCCTCGACCTGATGGGCAAACCCATCGATTGGTACGAGCATGTCAACGATCGGCCTGGCCATGACCTACGCTACGCAATGGACTCGACCAAGCTGCGACGCGAATTGGGGTGGCGGCCCCACTATACCGACAACGCCGGTATGCGCGAGGGGTTGCGCGACACCATCGCCTGGTATGAAGCGCACCGGGACTGGTGGGAACCCACCAAATTGACCGTTGAGGCCGCGTACGCCCGCCAAGGCCAATAAGTTTCAACGATGCGATACGAGCCGATGCGAGCCGATACGAGCCGATAGCGGCGAGAGACACACTTGTGGTTGACGCATCAACGTTCGCCACGCAGCAAGGTACGGTAGGGTATGGATGCGACGGCGCCACTGCGCTGGGCCTTGCTGACGGCTGACTATCGACGGCTACGATAGCGCTCGCTGGCCACCGAGGGTCGCTAACCCGCTGCTGGCCTCGCTGCACGACGTATTAAACATATAGGAGCGGATCAGGGACTATGACGACACTATGGGTGACTGGCGCGAATGGTGTGCTTGGCTCAGCGGTTGTTCGCCAGGCCGAAGCGGCGGGAACGTATGACCGCATCACCGCGCTCGGTCACTCTGCGGTCGCACATAGCGCCACTGACTCCGCGACGGAGTGGCTGCCGCTGGACCTGCGCGACCACAGCGCCATCGCGGAGCTTGGGCGTTCGCGGCGACCCGGCGTCATCATCAACTGCGGCGCGATGACCAACGTGGATGGCTGCGAGGACACGCCCGACCTGGCCTGGCAGATCAATGCCGAGGGGCCGCGTGCGCTGGCGCGTGTCGCGCGTGACGCGGGCGCCGCGCTGCTGCATGTCTCGACGGACTACGTGTTCCCGGGTGACGAGGCAAACCCAGGTCCATACCGCGAAGACGACCCAACGCGCCCGATCAGCGTCTATGGCAGCTCGAAGCTCGGCGGCGAGCAGGCGATCATGGAGGAGCTGGGGAGCGACGCCCCGTGGCTGATCGCGCGCACGGCCATCGTCATCGGCACAGGTCCGAACCAGCGGCCAAACTTCGTCACATGGCTGGCGCGCGAACTGCATGCCGGACATCGCGTTCGAATCGTAACGGATCAATTCAACACGCCGACGCTCGCCGAAGATCTGGCCCGCTCACTTCTGTGGAGCGCCAGCGCCGGAACGACCGGCATATACCACACTGCCGGGCCGACGTTGCTAGGGCGGCACGAGTGGGCGCTTGCGATCGCCGATCACTTTCGCCTCTCGCGCGACCTGATTGACTGGGTGACGAGCGACGAGTTGAAGGCGAAGGCACGGCGTCCGCTGCGGAGCGGATTGCGCTGCGAGCGGCTGACAGCAGATCAGGCGCGTGGCGCGCCGCAGTTCCTGGGCGCCGTCGAGTGCCTTGGCGCGCTTGACTGGGGGCTAGATTTCTAGCCGTGCGGGCGCTCTGCGCTGGTTGAGCGCGTGGAAGCTGCTGAGATGATGTGGTGAGGGCGGATCGCCCGTTCACTGGAGGGATGTGTGGCCAAAGGATTATGTCTTGTCACGGGTGGCGCGGGTTTCATTGGTTCGCACCTGGTGGATGGTCTGCTTGCCGCGGGCTATCCGGTTCGCGTGCTCGATGATCTTTCGACCGGCGACGAGGCGAATCTGGCCCACCTGCGCGGCACACTGAAGATTCTGCGCGGTGACCTGCGCGACAGTGACGCCGTGCGCGCCGCGATGAGCGGGGTGGAGGTCGTCTTTCATCTGGCCGCGATTTCCTCCGTGCAGCGATCGATTGTTGATCCCGTTGAGGCGATTGACGTGAATGTGCGCGGAGCGATGCAGGTGTTGCAGGTGGCTCAAGAGAGTGGCGTCCGCCGGGTAGTCATCGCATCATCGGCGGCGGTCTACGGCGACTCCGAGGCGCTGCCGCTCAAAGAGAGCGCGGCGCCGAATCCGCTCTCGCCTTATGCCGTTCACAAGCTGGCCTGCGAGCATCTGTGCAAAGTCTTCTCGCGCATGTATGGGCTGGAGACGGTCGCGCTGCGCTACTTCAACGTCTATGGCGCGCGGCAGCGTCCCGACGCTGAGTACGCGGCGGCCATCCCGCGATTCGTCGAGCGGCTGCGTCGCAACCAGGCGCCTGTGATCTTCGGCGACGGTGAGCAGACACGCGACTTCATTCACATCTCAGACGTCGTGCGCGCAAATCTACTGGCGGCGCAGTCAGAGGCGGCTGTAGGGCAGGTGATGAATATCGCCAGCGGCCAGGGGGCCTCGGTCAACGAGGTCGTACGCACGCTGACCGATCTGACAGGCGCGACGGTCGAGCCACGCCTTGAGCCAGCACAGGCTGGCGACATTCGCGAGAGCGTGGCGGATATCACGCTGGCGCGCGATCTGCTGGGCTTTGAGCCGCAAGTCTCGCTGCGCGAGGGGCTAGCGGCACTGATCGAGCAGCTGCGCGGCACGCCAGTGAGCGCGAGCGGCGCGTACGCCAGGCCAGAATAGCGGGAGGGGCTGCGCAAGACACCATGGCAAAGGACTTCTCTCAGATCAACGGCCCAGCGGGCGCGGCGCTCCGCGTATACAAGCGCGCCGTGCCCTACCGCTATCGCATCATGCTCTGGTCATGGCGTCAGCGCCGCGCCAAAGAGCAGATCGAAGATCGCATCGCCGCCGATCCGGCTCAGATGGCGCGCTATCGGCGTGACCTCGATGCGACGCTCGCTGATCACCCTGATCGCAAGGGCGTCATCCTCTTCGCGCCCTCGGCCAACTGGACGACCCCGCTCTTTCAGCGCCCGCACCAGATGGCCATCGCATTGGCGGACCTGGGCTATCTGGTTCTCTACTGTGTCTTCATTGACTCGCCTGATGACGTGGAGACATACCGTGAGATTCGGCCGAATGTCGTGCTCTGCCGCGTGCCTCCGCAGGCGTTTCGTGGATTCGACGAGGCCGTGACTGTCTCATACACCCACAATTACCCGTGGGTCAAGCGGGCGCAGGCCAAGCGCATCATCTATGAGTTGATCGACAAGTTCGAGATCTGGTCCGACTTCCCCAGCCAGCTGATGCGCTCGTATCACCGGCAGCTACTCGAGCGCGCCACGGTCGTCGCTGGCACCGCGACCGACCTGATGGCCGAGCTGACACCGAGCCGGCCTGACGCGATCCTCTGCCCGAATGCGGTGGACTACGCGCATTTCGCGCCCGCCGCTGTGGCGAGCGCGGCTCCGCTAGCGCAGGCTCCCGATGACATGCGCGCGATCCTGGCGCGAAGCAAGCCCGTCATCGGCTACTATGGCGCGCTCGCCGAGTGGTTCGACTATGATCTGCTGGCGCGGACGGCGCGGGCGCTGCCCGACTACGAGTTCGTGTTGGTGGGGCCAGAATATGACCTCAAGCTCTCCGACACGGCGATCCACGGCGTCGAGAACATCCACTGGCTCGACGCCAAGCCCTACGCCGCGCTGCCAGCCTATCTCCGCTGCTTCACCGTCGCTACCATCCCGTTTGTGGTCAATGACGCCATCAACGCCGTCTCACCGCTCAAGCTCTTCGAGTACATGGCTGGCGGCAAGCCGATCGTGACGAGTGACTTGGTGGAGTGCCGCAAGTATCCCGTCGTGCTAACCGCCGCGACGCCCGACGAGTGGGTCACACGGCTGCGCGAAGCGGTGGCCCTTAGCCACGACAGCGCCTATCTGGAGCGGCTCGACGTGACGGCGCGCGAGAACACCTGGCACGCGCGGGCTCGGCGCCTGACAGCGGCGCTGGAAGCGCGCGAGCGGCTCGATCTCGCGACCCAGAGCAGCGCGGCGATAGCACGATAGCGCGCTGAGACGACAGGAGCGGCCGATGTCGGATAGAATGAGGTGGGCGCGCCATCACGCCACGCGCATGTATTGAGCCTGCCCGACGTAGAGCTGACCAGCGCGCCACAGGAGTACAGACGACAGATGCGGACCATTCTGAGCGTGATAGGCACGCGCCCCGAAGCGATCAAAATGGCTCCAGTCGTCAAGGAACTCCAGCGGCGTCCGGCGGACTTCGCATCAGTCGTCTGTTCCACGGGTCAACACCGTGAGATGCTCGATCAGGCGCTCCAGCTCTTCAACATCACGCCTGACATAGACCTGAACCTGATGACGCATAATCAGGGACTGGCGCAGTTGACCGCGCGACTCTTCACCGCGCTCGACGACACGCTGGCGCAGGTCCGGCCTGACGCCGTGCTGGCGCAGGGCGATACTACCACCGTGCTGGTCGCGTCACTCACCGCGTTCTATCGTGGCATCCCCTTTGGCCATGTCGAGGCGGGCTTGCGCACAGGTGATAAGCGCCGCCCCTTCCCAGAGGAGATCAATCGCCGCCTCGCCGACGCCGTGAGCGACCTCTTCTTCGCGCCGACCGAGCGCGCACGGCAGGCGTTGCTGCGCGAGGGCTGCCCGGATGACGCCATCACTGTCACGGGCAACACCGTGATCGATGCGCTGCTCGACATCGCCAGCCGACCGTATGCGTGGCGCGGCAGCCCTCTGGCGGAGCTGCCCGAGGATGGCCAGTACGTGCTGATCACGGCGCATCGGCGCGAAAGCTTTGGCGAGGCGTTCCGCCAGCTGTGCCTCGCCATTCGTGAGCTGGCCGATGAGTTCGCGCCGCAGGGGCTGCGCTTTGTCTATCCCGTCCACCTCAACCCGAATGTGCGCCAGCCTGTCGGCGAGATTCTCGGCCCAGCGCACAATATCACGCTGCTGGAACCGCTCGACTACTTCTCGCTGGTGCAGGTGATGAAGCGCAGCCGGTTGATTCTCACGGACTCAGGCGGCATTCAGGAGGAGGCGCCGAGCCTGGGAGTTCCAGCGCTGGTGATGCGTGAGACGACCGAGCGGCCAGAGGGCGTCGAGGCGGGTGTGGTGAAGCTGGTCGGCGCTGACCGTGAGCGCATCGTCACCGAGGCGCGGCGCCTGCTCACCGACCCCGCGGCGCATGCCCGGATGGCGACGCGCGCCAATCCCTATGGTGACGGCCACGCGGCCGAGCGCATCGTCGCTGTTCTCAAGGAACGCCTCGGATGAGCGAGATGAGCGCGATGAGCGAGAGAAGCAGAATGAGCGAAGTAGCCGAGGAGCCGGTGAGCCGGGCGGAGCAGGTGGGCCAACTACAACCGCCGCTGATCTCGATTGTGCTGCCTGTCTACAATGGCGCGCGCTTTCTGCCGGAGTCGCTGGCGAGCGTCGTGGCACAGACCTACCCCAACTGGGAACTGATCTGCGTTGATGACACCTCGACCGATGCCACGCCTGCTGTCCTCGCCGAGTGGGCCGCGCGTGAGCCGCGCATCCGTGTGATTCGCCACGAGGTGAACAAGCGGCTGCCCGGCGCGCTCAACACGGGCTTCGCCGCCGCGCGTGGCGACCTGCTCACCTGGACCTCCGACGATAACCACTATCGCCCGCATGCGTTGGAGACGCTGGCGCAACGGCTGCGATCCACGCCAGCGCTGGACTTCGTCTATAGCGACTACGCGCTGATGGATGAGGATGGCGCGATCACAGGCGTCAGCGTGGCGCCAGCGCCCCAGGGGTTGATCACTGGCAAAGAGGGGCTGCCCAGTTTCCTGTATCGTCGCCGCGTCTACGAGCGCGTGGGCGACTATGCGGCTGACCTCTTCCTCGCCGAGGACTACGACTACTGGCTGCGTGTCATCGCCGCTGGCTTCGCGCTGGAGCCGCTGCATGAGACACTCTACGAGTATCGGCGTCACGCGCGCTCGCTGACCGATGAATATCGTGGCCGAACCTTTGAAGCCGCTGAGAAGGCTCTGTTGCGCAACATGGCGGGCCTGATACGGCGTTACCCACGTCTGCGCGGCGCGATATACTTACAATTGGCTTCGCTTGCCTCGTGGCGCGGACAGAGGGGCCGCGCTGGCTACTACGCGCTACTCAGCGTGCGCTATAGTCCGCGTGAGATGGCCATGAAGACACGGGCATATGTTGAGCGACGGCTCAATGGGAGCGGCGCGCCAGCCCGGCGGTGACGTTGATTGGAAAGAGAGTACCACCACAGCATGCGTATCCTGATTCTCGGAGGTGACGGATTCTGTGGCTGGCCCACAGCGCTCTACCTCTCACACCAGGGCCACGAGGTGGCCATCCTCGACAATCTCAGCCGTCGCGCGTGGGACGAAGAGCTGGGCGCCAGCTCACTGACCCCAATCGCGGCGCCGCAGGAGCGCGTGGACACGTGGCGGCGTCTTACAGGCAAGACAATCCCGCTATTCCTCGGCGATCTGACCGATTATGATACCGTGAGCGGCGTGTTCGAGCAGTTCACGCCTGATGCCGTAGTCCACTATGGTGAGCAGCGCTCAGCGCCGTATTCGATGATTGATCGCCAACATAGCGTCTTTACCCAGGTCAACAATGTCGTCGGCACGCTGAATGTGCTCTACGCCATGCGCGACCTCACCCCGCACGCCCACCTCATCAAGCTCGGCACGATGGGCGAATACGGCACGCCGAACATCGCCATCGAAGAGGGCTACATCACCATCGAGCATGAGGGGCGGACGGATACGCTGCCCTACCCGAAGCAGCCCGGCAGCTTCTATCATCTGTCCAAAGTCCACGACAGCCACAACATCCTCTTTGCCTGTCGCATCTGGGGGCTGCGGGCGACTGACCTGAATCAGGGGGTCGTCTACAATGTCGGCGTAGAGCAGACCGAGCGCGAACCAACGCTGGCCAACCGTTTCGACTATGACGAAGTGTTTGGCACGGCGCTCAACCGCTTCTGCGCTGAGGCGGCGGTGGGCCATGATCTGACCGTTTATGGCGCGGGCGGGCAAACACGCGGCTTCATTGACATTCGCGACACGGTGCGCTGCATCGAGCTTGCCGCGCTGCATCCCGCCGAGCCGGGCGAGATGCGGGTGCTCAACCAGTTCACCGAGCAATTCAGCGTGCTCGATCTCGCCGAGCGGGTGCATCGGGTCGCGGGCCACCTGGGGCTGGAGACGACGATCGCGCATGTGGCGAATCCGCGAGTGGAGAAAGAGCAGCACTTCTACGAGGCCAAGCACACGAAGCTGCTCGATCTGGGACTACAGCCGCATCTGCTCAACGACGAGACCATCGCTGGCCTGCTGGAGCTAGCGGTGCGCCATCGTGACCGGATTGACCTCTCGCGCATCCTGCCAACTGTGACCTGGAAACGCCAGAAGTAGGTGGTGGGGCGAACGCGCAAGACAGCCCTGTTCTCCTCCATGTGTGGAGCGGGCTGTCTTGTCGCTCAAGACATGACCTCGACTGAACTCTTGGTCGAGGCGAGGCGTTCCACCTCTTCGACTGGAATGGAGAGCGCGCGGGCCGCCTTAGCCGGGTCGTTAGCGTTCAGGCGGAGCGCCACACTGGCGGCCTGGCGGCGCACATCGTCAATCAGGTCATCGAGCGACATGCCATTGCGGATGCGAGCCTCCACGTCGATCAGTGGGCGGCTGAAGGCGCCGCTAAAGATGATGTGCTCCTCCGTGATGACCTGCCCCTGCGAGAGCACAACCGCGCGCTGGACCACGTTCTCAAGCTCACGCACGTTGCCGGGCCATTCGTAGCCGCGCAGCTTTTCGACAGCCTCCTGGTTGATGCGGGCGGCAGGTGATCGTGGCGAATAGCGGTGCTTCTCCAGGAAGTGGCTGACGAGCAGCGGAATGTCTTCTTTGCGCTCGCGCAGTGGCGGCATGTGCGCTTCGATCACATCGAGGCGATAGAACAGATCTTCTCGGAAGCGACGGTCGCGCACCTCAGTTTTCAGATCTCGGTTGGTCGCCGCCAGCACGCGCACGTCCACCTTGACAGGCTCGGTGCCGCCAACGCGCTCAAATTGATGATCTTGCAGCACGCGCAGCAGCTTAGCCTGGAGTGGCAGGCTCATTTCGCCGATCTCATCGAGCAGAATCGTGCCGCGGTTGGCGACCTCAAACAGACCCTTGTGCTGGTTGAGCGCGCCCGTGAAGGCGCCTTTTTCATGGCCAAAGAGCATGCTCTCCAGGAGGGATTCTGGCAGCGCCGCGCAGTTGATCTTGATCATCGGGCCGTTGCGGCGATCGGACGACGCGTGAATCGCTTCCGAGATCAGCTCCTTGCCGGTACCCGTCTCGCCGGTGATCAGTACAGTCGTGTTTGTGCGCGCCACCAGGCCGACGAGCTTGAATATCTCGATCATCTGCGGGCTGACGCCAATGATTCGCTCGCGGGGGTCAACATCCACACTCAGGAACTGGGCCTCTGGGCCACCGTGCTTGAGGCGCTCATACGCCACTGCGCGCGACACAGCCTGCGCGACCTCTTCAGGACCATCGAATGGCTTCGCCAGATAGTCGACCGCGCCATTCTGAATGGCCTCCGCGGCAGTCGCGCCAGGAGCCACAGCAGTCATCATGATGATCGGCGCTTCGATGCCACGGTCACGCATCTGCTTCAGCACGTCCACGCCGTAGAGGTCCATTTTGACATCGAGCAGAATGACGTCTAGCTGACCAGCGCTCGCCTGCGCCTTGGCCAGCGTCTCGGCGCTTGTCGCAGCCTCCTCGACGGTATACCCCTCACCCTCGAGCACTTCGCGGAGAAACTCACGTACCGCATCATCGTCGTCACAGACCAGCGCTTGTAGAGGCGCCATATCACCACTCCCCATCGTCGAATTACTGCGCGCACTTCCCATGCAGACGTTATCCTCCCAGCGCCCGCCGCGCCCGCCGCGCTAGCGTTGCAGCGCCGATCTGCTCATCAAATCGTCCCGCGTCGCTCGGACAGAAACCGGGTTAGAGCACAGAGGGCCTCATCTGCGGCCACATCAAGCGCTCTCGACACGCCGATGGATTCGCGTGGATTCGCTCGCCACGCTCCATATCTGACCGATTACGTCCTCATATGTCCGCGCCTCTGCGTGCGGATCATTTCATGTCATTTCACATCATTTTACGTCAGAGTCAGCGCGCCCGGCGGCGCCTGGCATTCCATGCTACGCCGATGGTCGCGCAGATCTTGAATGACGCACTTGAATGGCACATCGGATAGCGTTCACGTGGCGATGTCGTCAGCGCAGTCGTCGCGCCGACGCCTATGGGTCACCGCCGCGGCCAGAAACCACCTCGTGAGACCTCGCAATTTCGTTGCCGAGCGTACTGCGTGGCGCTCTTCGGCGTAGTAGGGCGCTGTCTCGATTGTACACCGCAGAGGCGCACAGAGTAAAAACAACGCGGCGCTGATGTACGCGCACGCCGCTGTGCGGACTACTTCGCCTCGACAGCCTGAAGCGGCAGTGTAATCGTGAAGATGGCGCCTCCCGCGCGTCCCTCGCCGCGGTTGCGCACCGTCAGAGCGCCACCATGCGCCCCGATGACACCCCGCGTGATGAAGAGGCCCAGTCCGCTGCCTGAGACCTCACTAGCCTTTTCTTCAAGGCGGATGAACGGTTCGAAAATGCGCTTCATCTCCGCCTCAGGAATGCCCGCGCCATAGTCGCCGACACTGATCGAGACCGTGTCCTCGTCGCGCCAGATGCGCGTCTCAATGGCGCCCTGCGGAGCAGAGTATTTGACGGCGTTGTCGAGCAGATTGCGCACCGCCTGGCCGACGCGATCGCGGTCTACCTCGGCTATGATGGGGCCGCCTGGCTGGTCAAGCATGAAGGCTCGGTCACGCTCGGCGGCGGTGGACTCGGCGACCAACTCAGCGACGACCGCGGCCACATCGCATGGTTCGCGGCGCAGCGTGAATTGCCCGGCGCTCAGGCGCGTAGCCGTCTGCAGGTCTCCGATGAGGCGATTCAGGCGCATCGCATGCTCGACAATCGTATCCATGTAGCGGTCGCGCGCCTCTCCGCTGACCGCTGGTCGCTTCGCGAGCTGGGCGTAGTTGATGATGGGGTTGAGCGGTCCACGCATCTCGTGGGCGACCATCTGGATGAAGCGCTCGTTCTGGGACTGCGCCTCGCGAAGCAGGTGGTTCTTGTCCTCTAGCTCATCCAGCTTCACCCGCAGCTCAGCGGTAGCTGCGTCAACCTGCTCTCGCAGACGCTCATTCGTATGCATGAGGTCGCCGTGGGCCAGCTCGAGCTCCGCCACACGCGCGGCCAGCTCACGCTCCAGGCGGAGCCGTTCCAGCGCTTGTGCGACCGCAAGGCGTAGCTCTTCAACGTCGAGCGGCTTGATGAGGTAGTTATACGCTCCCGCACGCAGCGCCCGGAGGGCGGAGTCGAGTGTCGCGTATCCCGTCATGGCGATCCGTATGGCTCCAGGGGCAAGTCGGCTGGCCGCTGCCAGCAGGCTTTCGCCATTCGTCTCGACCCGCACATCCGTCAGCACGAGATCGAATGCTCCCTGCGCCAACAGACCTAACGCGGTCGCACCGTCCGACGCAGTCACAATGAGGCGCCCTTCGTGGCGCAGCGCCACGGCGACCGCCTTGAGGGTCGCGATGTCGGTGTCGGCCAGCAGCAGCCGTTCGGAAGTGGCGCCATGGACCGGCTCGACGTGTGGGTCAGTGGCCACGGCGCTCACCAAGGTTGGGTGGCGTGTCATGTCGTGCGAGACGCTCTCTGCCATTGGATGCCTCTTTGGTCCTATTCGCGGACGCGATTACGGTAACTCGCGCAATTCGCCCGTGTGCGCAGCGCATCCTTCGCTGTCGTATTCGTTGTCGCACATCTGGCCTGTTTGGAGCATGGCGATAGTACCACCGGGCCACACCCCAGGTAGCGCAAGAGTCGTGTTATAATCCGCCAGTGGCGCGGTCAACGCATACTGATAAAGAGACGACAACGGCAGCGAGGCCGTTGCGCGCGCCAACGGCGCTCCCGCGAAGCATCTGCTGATACACAGATGACATACAGGCGCGCTGGATTCTGGATTCGCCGATGAGGAGCGCACATCCCATGGACTTCACGCTCAACGACGAGCAGCAAATGATTCGCGCCATGTGTCGCGAGTTCGCGAACGAAGAGATCAAGCCTCAGGCGGAGGAGCTCGACCGTTCGGGGCAATTCCCTTACGAGATCGTGCGCAAAATGGCGGGTCTGGGCTTGATGGGGCTCCCGTTCCCTGAGGAATATGGCGGCGCGGGCGCAGACTTCCTCAGCTATTGCCTTGCCCTTGAAGAGATCGGTCGCGGTGACGCCTCTGTAGGCATCACGATGGAGGCGCACACATCCCTCGGCGCGACGCCATTCTATCTTTTTGGCAGCGAAGAACAGAAGCGACGCTACCTCGTTCCGCTGGCGCGCGGCGAACAGTTGTGGTCGTTTGGACTAACGGAGCCGAACGCTGGCTCTGACTCCGGCGGCACAGAGACCCACGCCGAGCGCGATGGCGATGGCTGGCGCATCAACGGCGCGAAAGCCTTCATCACGAACGCTGGCACAGACATGAGCGGTGGGGTCACCATTACAGCAGTGACGGGCCGAACGGCGGACGGACACAAAGAGATTACCAACTTCATCGTCCCAAAAGGGACGCCCGGGTATGACATTGGCGCCGCCTATCACAAGATGGGCTGGAAAGCGTCTGACACACGGCCACTCTCCTTCGAGGACTGCCACGTACCCGACGATCAGCGCATGGGCGATCAGGGCGACGGGTTCCGGCAGTTTATGCTCATCCTCGACTCTGGTCGGGTCGCGATCAGCGCGCTGAATGTCGGGCTGGCGCAGGCGTGCCTGGATGAGTCGCAGCGCTATGCCGCGGAGCGGCGGCAGTTCGGGCGTCCAATCGCCGCGTTCCAGGCGATTCAGTTCAAGCTAGCCGATATGGCTATGGAGATCGAGCTAGCGCGTTTAATGTATTACAAGGCAGCGTGGCTGCATATGCAGGGGCTTCCTTACACGAAAGAGGCCTCGATGGCAAAGCTGTTTTCTTCGGAGACAGCGAAGCGCTGCGCTGACCAGGCCGTGCAGATTCACGGCGGCTACGGATTTATGGACGAGTATCCTGTCTCGCGCTTCTGGCGCAACGTCAAGGTTCATGAGATCGGCGAAGGCACGAGCGAGGTGCAGCGGCAGATCATTGCCAAGCATCTCTAAGCGCTCATCCTCTCTTTTCTTCTCGCCTTCTCGCCAATGGTCGACTGACGATGCGCCCGCTGGCTCGCCGATGAGCCGCGCTCACTTCGGTGATGCGCGGCGTGTCTGGCGCTGTCTGGCGAGCGCGGAAGCGAGCGAGGTCAGGGCTTGGGGTGGAGCGACGCATGCGTACGATAACGCGAACTGGCGTGATCTTGAGTGTCGTGGCGGCGCTAGCGCTCTATGGGCTGCAATTAATCGCGGGGCTGGTGGTGTCGCTGGGGATCATCGCGTTTGGGGTGATCGCCGGGTTGAGCGTGGCGAAATGGCTGGAGCGCGACTGGTATGGCCGTCAACTCGACGCGGGCGCGCGCGCGGGCGCCATCGCCTGTGGGGTGGCCGGTCTGAGCGCGATGATCTACCTGCTTGGGCAAGGCCCTCACACGACGGCAGAACTGGCCGCGCGCTCGCACCTGCTGGGCGTCTCGCTGGCGCCTGTCGCTCTCGCGCTCAGCCCGCTGGGAGCCGCCGGGACAGACATCGCCACAACGGTCATCGCCACGTTGCTCGGCGTGGCGATGGCGGCGCTCACGGCGCAGGTCTTTGGTTGGGGCAAAGATAAGCGCTCGCTGCAGCTCATCTCGCAGGCGCGGCTTGCGGCGCAGTCGCAGCAGCGTGGCGAGATAGGCGCACAGGCGACGCCCAGTGGCGGCCGTCCCACGTCGCCTTCGGTGAAGCTCTATGGGCGAACCGACCCCGCTGGCGCTCTCCCCGGCGCTATTCGCCGGACGGCCGTTCCAGAGCCGCGGGCGGACGCCGAGGCGACCCCGCTGGCATTTGAATCGTGGGACGACGCCGACGGAAAGCTGACCGCTATTCAGCCGCCAGCCGCAGCGAAAGCCAAGCTGCCGAAGCCACGGCGTCCCTCGAATGCGCGTTCAGCGGACCACGCGATTACTGATGATGAGCGCGCCGCGCTGCTTGCGTGGGAGTCCGCGCTCGCTGATGGCTCTCAGCCGGGCGCTGCGAGTCGCGCGCCGAAAGCTTCTGAGTTTCTCACGCAGCCAGCCGCAGCCCCAAAGCGTAACCGCAAGAAGCAGAATACACGCGACTGGCTCTGTTAATCGCGCTACTCTGCTGGCGTGAGCGGGCGAACTCTCAGCCCCAGCCTCTCGCCCGCTGGGCAAGGGGTATTGTCGCGCCTGTCGCGCCTGTCGCGCCTGTCGCTACCGGCGTGTGGTAGGCTGGCTCGTTGGCGCGGGAGCCGTGGGCGGCGCTCCCACAGTAGGCGACGCGGCGTCGTCTTGCGGCCCCAGCTTATCGAAAGCGGAGAGCGCGTCGGTGCGGCGCAGCAGACCCACGGGAGGTCCAGGCTGGTCGCTATCCATCACAGGGAGCTGTCGCAGGCCCGCGCGCACCATGCGCCGGATGGCAGTGCGCAGACGCTCGCGGCGTCGTGCAGTCACGAGGTTGCGTGTAGCGATGTCGCGCGCCAGCAATGGCTTGACTCCAGCGCTGCCGCCGCGCTCGCGCAGGTCACGCGCGGCGATGATACCTGTAAGCTTGCCGGTCGCATCGACCACCAGCACACATCCGTCGCGAAAGACTGCGGGGCGCAGGTCTTCCACGGGCGTTGATTCGTCGAAGATGGCTGGCGAGCCCTGCATGACATCCTCGACACGCAGGGAACCGAACGCGTCGTTGGCTGGCGTGGGCGGGACTCCTGGAGGAATCGCCACGCGAGCCAGACTGGCGGCTGGCGACTCATCACCTGGACGAACTGTTGGCGCCACTCCATCCGCGGCTGCCGCCGACGCGGTTGGCCGCACACTGAGCCGTTGCAGACGCAGCACCTGGCGCACTTCGTCGAGTGAGAGCAGGCCGACACGCCGGCTTGGCCTGCTGCGCTCCACGACGACCATCTGTCGCAAGCCGCGCCGGGTCATGCGTAGCCAGGCGGCGTAGAGCGTCTCGTCAGGGTAGGCTGAGACGATCTCGCGGCTCATGACCTGTCCCACCCGTACGGCGTCCAGGTCGCCAGGAGGTGTACGCGCGATATCGGATAGCGTGATGATGCCGACGATGCGACCATCTTCGCGCGCCAGCGCGGCAGTCGCGCCACTGTGGCGCAGCGCCTCGCTGGCGGCTGTCAACGGCGCGTCACTAGCGACTATGGGTGGCGCGGCCCCACCGACGGCTTCCAGTGTCTCGCGCACGGTCACGCGCTGCATCAGTGGCAAGGCGTAGTCATCGCGGTGGGCGGGCGAGTCGAGGCGCGTGGGCCGCTGCGCATGGTAGACACTGGCGTCACCCGTGATGACATAGGCCATCATCGTCGCTAGCATCGCAGGCGCGATCAGGGATAGCTCGCCGGACATCTCCGTGACGAGCAGGATCATCGCGAGCGGCGTCTTCGAGATGCCGCCAAAGAACGCGGCCATGCCGACCAGCACATAAGCCCCCGGCTGCACACCGGAAACCAGCGCTGGGGCGACATAGTGCAGGGCCGCCCAGAGCGCGCCGCCCATGAAGCCGCCCGCCACCATCGCCGGCGCAACGTCGCCTCCGCTGCCACCGGAGCCCAGGGTGAGCGAGGTCGTGACGATCTTCGCGAAGACGAGCAGCGCGAGCAGCAGTCCGCTCAAGGTCGTGTAGTCATTGTTGACGCTGAACTGCACGAAGCCATAGCCCATGCCCAGCGAAGCCGGAAGATAGATGCCGATCAGGCCAACGAGCACACCGCCGAGCGCGGGCTTGAGCGCGATGGGCATGCGCAGTCCATCGAAGACGCGCGTGACCGTTGAAATCGTGGCCTCGAAGACCAGTCCAATGACGCCCGCGAGCACACCGAGCGCCAGAAAGCCGACCAGGCTGCGCGGATCATGAAAGCCAAAGTCGGTGCGCGGGCCAAAGATCGGCTGCCAGCCGACGATTGCGCCGTAGACGGTATAGCCCACGACGGAGGCGATGAACGTTGGGAAGATAGCGTCGGCCTCAAAGTCGCGCTTGTAGAGCACCTCGGCGCCGAAGATGGCTCCGGCGAAGGGCGCACGGAAGATCGTGCCGATGCCCGCGCCCATGCCCGCGACGGCGGCGATGCGACGGTCGTGGTCATCGAGTCGCAGGGTCTGCCCGAGCCACGAGCCGATGCCCGCCATGATCTGAGCCGCCGCGCCCTCGCGTCCGGCGCTGCCACCTGAGCCAATCGTAATGGCCGAGGCGATCAGCTTGATCGGCGCGACGCGCTTGCGGATCAGCCCATTCTCCTGGTGAAACGACTTGAGCACGTTGTCCGTGCCGCCGCGCGCGGTTTCTGGCGCGAAGTTGTAGACGATCAGGCCAACGATGAGGCCGCCCAGACCCGTGACGAGCGGCAGCAGCCACGGGCGCGCGATGGGTGTGAGCACGGTTGCGCCCTCGCCAGCGGCGCGCGGCGGGACGGACCCGGCGATGAGCCCGAGGAGTAGGTGCGTCGCGAGATCAATGGCGCCATAGAACAGCGCCATGATGAGTCCGGAGGCGACGCCGATGACGGCGCCGATGAAGAGCCATCGCTGAAAATACGCGCGGGTGTAGCGGCTGAACTGCTCTTGCAGCGCATCGCGCTTCTGGCGCTGTCGCCGCCAGCCAGATGGTCGCGTCAGCGTGACGGGGCGGAGCTGGCTATTCAGCCGTTGGAGCGGATGTGTGATGGCGCCGCGCGCCCGAGAAAACACTGACAAGATCGGGCGCGATAGTCTGACACGCCCTGCGCCATCTGGATCGGTTGACTGATTGGTTCCTCCTGGTGCGTCGCCTGGGGTGAGCATGAGCGTGCGATCCCATCATGAATGTGAAGTCTGTAAAATAGCTCAGCTGGGCGCTGTTCGCGGACACCGCAACGTGAACGCATGAGGAGTCAGCGCGCAACATGCGCCTTGCCTGCAGCGCCCGCAGACTCCCCTATCTTTCAGTATATCGTTGAACGATAGGATAGGCAAACGGCATGCCATCTGCGTCGAGAGCGCATAGCGCGGCGCCAGGCATAACGCTCATGCGTAACGCCGCAGCCTTGACAAGACACGACTTTGCCAGCGTATTGTGTACCAGACGACACTTCACTCCCACCGCGTCCAGTTCAGGTGGAGCTCGGCGCAGCGGGCGCGCTAGTCGCGTGGAGGGCCGCATGTCCCCGCCTGCGGTGGGCCTGGAGCCGGTCGATGATCGAGTCGCCAGCAGGGCCGCAGGCGTACACTGGAACGAGAAGTGTTTTCCTACCAACGTGTAAGGAGAAAGTGACCATGGCGTTTGAGCTACCCCCGCTGCCGTATGACTACAGCGCGCTAGAGCCGCACATCGATGCGCAGACGATGCAGCTGCATCACGACAAGCATCATCAGGCGTACGTGAACAATCTCAACACAGCGCTTCAGGGGCTGAGCCAATTCGACAACATGTCAGTCGATGACCTGATGCGCCACATCAACGAAGTACCGGAGAATGTGCGTACGGCGGTGCGCAACAATGGCGGCGGCCACGCCAATCACAGCATGTTCTGGGCGATCATGAAGCCGAACGGTGGCGGCGAGCCGACAGGAGCGCTGGCTGACGCGATCAACTCCACGTTTGGGTCATTCGACCAGTTCAAGACCACGTTCAACGATAACGGCGCCAAGCGGTTTGGCTCAGGCTGGACGTGGCTCGTCGTGGATCAGAGCGGCAAGCTTCAGGCGATATCGAGCGCCAACCAGGATAGCCCTCTCATGGACGGCCTCTATCCGGTGATGGGCAATGACGTCTGGGAGCATGCCTATTACCTGAAATATCAGAATCGCCGTCCAGACTATCTGAGCGCGTGGTGGAATGTCGTCAATTGGGATGAAGTCGCCAAGCGTTTCCAGACGGCGACCAGCGGCCGTTAGGCGTTTCACATCCCAGATGTGGTGACGTTCGCATATGCTGCGACACGCCCCAGCGAACAGTTCGCTGGGGCGTGTCGTCGTGTGGCGGCCCTGGTATGATCGCCCTCAACTCCAGCCCCTTTCCCAGAGGGCGAGGGGAGCCAGAGCCGCGGTGGGCAGCGCGTGTCTGCGCCCATCGCGACTCGCTGCGCTTGAGTTCCCCTTCCCCTGCCTTCACGGCAGAGAGAGCGCGGTCACGCTCGTGACGATGATCCGCGCAACTCATTCAACAGAATCACCTGACAGGCGCTGCATCGTAACCAGGCGCGCTATACTTACGGATGGAGCGGCGCCCCTCGCGACCACGCCGTCCACGCCACACGTCCCCGGCCCAGCCGCCAGGCTGAAAAGGAGCGATCGACTATGCCACGAGACCTGCCTATCGCCAACGGGCGAACGCTCGTCAACTTCGACGCAACCTACAATCTGCGCGACATCTACTGGCCACATATTGGGCAGCAGAATCAGACCATGGGGCATGTCAGTCACTCGGGCGTGTGGGTGGATGGCGCGTTCTCGTGGTTCGACAGCGATGACTGGGGCCGCGATCTGCGCTATGAGCCAGATACGCTAATGACGGCGGTGACACTGACCAGCGACAAGCTCGCGCTGCGCATCGAGTGCGCCGACGCCGTAGACTTCGACCGCGACATCCTGATGCGGCGCATGCGTGTCACGAACCTCGCCGACCATGCGCGCGAGATACGCCTTTTCTTCCACCACGACTGGCATCTGTGGGAGAATCCCGGCGCTAACACCGTCTTATACCGTCCCGACCACAAATTTCTGGTCGCTTACAAGCGTCACTGCTACGTCCTGGTGGATGGCGTGGTTGGCGCGGAGCTAGCGGGCGCGCCAGCGGATACGCGGCAGGGTGAGGTGGGGGTCTATCATTGGGCGATTGGCCAGAAGGAGTTCAACGGGCAACAGGGAACCTGGCTCGACGCGGTGGATGGCGAGCTGGGCGGCAACCCCATCGCGCAAGGGTCGGTTGATAGCTGCGCCGGCTTCTACCTGGGCGAGGTAGGCGCTGGCGTGACGCGGATGTGCTATCACTGGCTCGCCATTGGGCGCACGTACGAGATAGTTCATCGGCTCGACGATCTCGTACGCAAGCGCGGGCCAGAGCTCTTCCTACGGCGCACCAGCGACTTCTGGCAGGCCTGGGTCAACACGAAGCCGCTCGGCGGGCATGACCTCGATCAATCTCTGGTGGACCTCTATAAGCGCAGTCTGCTGATCGTGCGGGCGGAAACGGACGTTCACGGCGCGGTTATCGCCGCCACCGACGCCGATGTCTACACCTTCTCCGCCGATTCCTATGCCTACATGTGGCCGCGCGACGGGGCGATCGTCGCCAATGCGCTCTCGCACGCGGGCTACGGTGACATCACCAGCGCCTTCTTTCACTTCTGCCGCAAGGTCATCACCGACGATGGTTTCCTGCTGCACAAATACACACCATCGGGCGCGCTCGGCAGTAGCTGGCAGCCGTGGATGACGCCAGATGGCGCGCTCGACCTGCCGATTCAGGAGGATGAGACGGCCCTGGTCGTCTCCGCGCTCTGGCAGCACTATCACCTGTTCCGCGAGGTCGAGTTCGTGCGCCCGCTCTACCGTCCACTGGTGATCGCCGCCGCCGATTTCATGGTCTCGTTCCGTGAGCCATATACGAAGCTGCCAGCGCCCTCGTGGGATCTCTGGGAAGAGCGGCGCGGCATCCATGCCTACACGGTCGCCGCTGTCTACGATGGTTTGATGTCCGCCGCCAACTTCGCCACGCTTTTTGGCGAGGTCCACCATGCCGAGCGCTACCGAACTGCCGCGCAGGAGATCAAGACGGCGGCGCGGCAGTACCTCTGGCACGATGGCGAGCGGCGCTTCCTGCGGATGATTCGTATCTCGCCGACAGGCGCGATCGAGCCAGACATGACGATGGATTCCAGCGTCGCGGGCATCTTCAAAATGAGTATGTTCGAGGCGACCAGCGACGAGATGACCTCGACAATGGAAGCGTATCAGCGGCGTCTGAGTGTCAATACGAGCGTTGGCGGGGTGGCGCGCTACGAGAACGACTACTACCATCAGGTGACACATGACCTGAGCCAGGCGCCTGGCAATCCGTGGTTCATCTGCGCGCTGTGGCTCGCGCAGTACCACATCACCTGCGCCACCACTCTCGACGAGCTGGCCCAGGCGAAGCGGTGGCTCGCGTGGACCCAAACCCATGCGCTGCCGAGCGGCGTGCTGGCCGAGCAGATTGACCCACTTAGCGGCGCGCCACTCTCCGTGTCACCGTTGACCTGGAGTCATGCCGAATATGTAGCGACCGTGCGCTGGTACGTTAGGAAATATGAGGCGCTCGCTGCGGCGCCTGGCAAGTGACGCGAACGCTCACCATCCGCCGCTGGCGTGAGGCGCGGAGCGGATGGATGGCGGGACAAAGGGGCGACGGCGATGGCGCGGCGGATCGGGCTGGTCGCGGCGGCCAAGGCGCGACGTGGCGGGATTCTGCGCGCGCGTGACCAGTTCGATGTCTCGCCAGTGTTTCGTCGCGCCCGCGACTATTGCGAGCGCGGCGGGGTAGAGTGGTACATCCTCAGCGGGTCCTATTACCTGCTGGCGCCGCAACAGGTGATCGGACCGGACGACGCCTTTGTCCACGCGCTGAGCGCCGAGCTGCGCGCCGCGTGGGCCGCCGAGGTAGCCCACCGGCTTCAGCGCATGCGCGAGCAGTCAGGCGAGCCGCTGATCTTCACGCTGCTCGCCAGCCAGCGCTATGCCGACCTGCTGATGCGCGCCGCGCCCGATCTGCCACTGGAACTGCCTCTCAGCGGCCTCGACCTCGCCAGCCGCCTGCGTTGGTTCGATCATCGCCTGCGCGTGCGCTCGCGGCTGCTTGGGCCACCCTCCGGCGGCCATTCATAGCCAGAATAGGCCCCTTGCCCGTTACTGGTCCCTTGCGTATCATACGCTGGCGGCAGGCGTCTCAATGGCGCCGCGCGTTCTGCTGGCTTCGCTCGGCTTCGGCTGGCGAGAAGGGACACACCAGGCATGCCTACGGTCACGAGCCTTATCAATCTCAAGGGCGGTGTCGGCAAGACCACGCTGACCCTCTCGCTGGCGCACTTCCTCGCGCTCGAACACCACAAGCGCGTGCTGGTGATCGACCTCGACCCGCAGACCAACGCGACTGTCTGCCTGATTCCTGAGAACGACTGGAAGGAGCGCGACGAGTCCGGGCGCACGCTCTACCAGCTCTTCCTCGACCAGATCAAAGGCGTCAAGCGCTTCAATGCTGATGAAGCGATCGTGCGCAACGTCTCGAACATCAGCGGCGGCGTCTCGGGGCTGGATCTGCTGCCCTCCAGCTTGCAGCTCATCAAGATTCAGGATCGTCTGACCCAGGTGACCGACTTCGACAGCTATCAGCGTGGGCCGATCTTCGCGCTGCGCGACGCGCTGGCCGACTACCTGCCGTACTACGACCACGTGTTGATCGACTGCCCTCCCTCGCTGGGTGTCGTCACGCTCAATGGTCTGGCCATCTCCGACTCGTACCTGATTCCTGTCGTGCCAGACATCCTCTCGGTGCTCGGCATCCCGCCGATTCTGGATCGCGTCGCGCACTTCGCGCAATGCGTGCGGCGCAACGTGCGGGCGCTGGGCATCGTCATCTCGAAGATGCGCTCGAATACGCTGCTGCACAACGAGATGACGCGCCGTCTGCGCGAGGACTTCATCGAGCGGCGCTTCCCGATCGTCTTCGAGACGGTCATTCCCGAGTCTACCCGCATCGCTGAGGCGGCGAACGTGATGGCGCCGATCCACACGCTCGTCCAGAAATATGGCGCGGGTGGTCCCTATGAGGAGTTGAGCGCGCTGACACAGGAGTATCTTGCGCATGTCTCACATATCTCACGATAAGCGGGGAGATGTCGCGGCCGTGAGCGCGTGGCTGCGTGCGTTGGCGGCCCGCGCCGAGGCCGATCCGTCCTTCGCAACGCAGATGCTCGCGGCGCTGCGCGAGAGTGGACTGGCGGGCGCGCTCACGAGTGAAACGCCCGCCGCGAGCGCGCCGCGCCCGCGAGGCGCCCGCACGCCCCGTGGCGCCGCACGCCCTGCCGCTCCAACGAGCGAGGCGCAGGCGCTGCCCGACCCGTTTGCGCTCTACCGCTCACAGGGGGTGGGAGGATTGCGCGCGGCCCTCGATGCGCTTGACCTCGCGTCGCTGCGCGCCATCGTGCGTGAGCGACGGCTCGACCCTGCGCGTATTTCCGCCCGCTGGACAACCCGCGAGCGCGTCATTACGCTGATCGAGGAGCAGGTGAAGGCGCGAGCCAATCATGGCCACGCCTTCGAGCGTGTCTAACTACGCGCATTAGGCGCTGATGAATCGCTGCTCGGCTGGCGGTTGCAACCGCGCCTGGGTGGCCCATGCTGGGCCGCCATACCTGCCTGCGCGGACGGAAGATCTAGTCCTCAACCCGCGCAGGCGGTGGTCCGCAGACCGCCATCCAGGCGCGACTTCAGTCGCCAGCTCCCCCTCACGACACGATCCGATGCGCCAATCCAGGACTCACGATGAGATAGCGCGCGCCACCACCATCTGACCGGAATCCAGTGTCAGCGCGTGGTCGAAATCGATATCTGTCCGCCGAATGAGCAGAGGCATGAGTCCGTCACGCTCGATATTTTTGAGTCCGCGCCCGAGTCCGCGCCATCGGCTCGGGTCGGGTGAAAACATGAGATAACTCTCGCATTCTGGCGATTTCGTTGACATAGGCGAGCGCCAGTTCATATACTTCTGGTGGTATCGGGGCGCAGCGTCGCGTCACCCGGGGGAGCGCAGGACGTGGATGTCTCTGCTGGATGCGCTGGCCTTGCGCGCTGGCGCACATGTGACGATCTATTTACGCGACTTGCGTCAGATTGCGCCAGTTGAGAGGCAGAGCCGACGTGCAACAGAACCTCCGCATTCCCGGTCCTACACCGATTCCGCCACAGGTCGCTGAGGCGCTTGGCCTTCCGATGATCAACCATCGCGGGCCAGAGTTCGCTGACCTGTTGGGCCGTGTCACCGAGCAGCTCAAGTACTTCTTCCAAACCTCGCAGAGCATCCTCACGTTCCCGTCGTCGGGCAGTGGCGGCTGGGAAGCGACGGTTGTCAACCTCTTCAGCCCGGGCGACGTTGTGCTCTCCGCGCCAATCGGCGTCTTTGGCGAGCGCTTCGCGAAGGTCGGCGAGACGTTTGGCCTGAACGTGACCCGCGTGCCGACCGAGTGGGGCCAGGCCGCCGATCCGGCGCAGGTGGCGGAGGCGCTTAGAGCGCTACCCACCGCGAAGGGTGTCTTCCTGACGCAGAACGAGACCTCGACGGGCGTGATGAACGACATTGAGTCGCTGGCGAAGGCGATTCGCGCCGTGCGCCCCGACATCCTGATCTGCGTGGACGCCGTCAGCTCGCTCTCGTGCGTAGACCTGCAAATGGACGCCTGGGATCTGGACATCGTACTGACCGGCTCGCAGAAGGGCTGGATGGTCCCGCCGGGGCTGGCGATGATCGGCGTCAGTGAGCGCGCATGGGCCGCCCACAAGAGCGCCACGCTGCCGCGCTTCTACTGGGACTTCACGCGGGTAGCGAAGACGGCTGAGAAGGGGCAGACGCCCTACACGCCGCCCGTCAATATCTTCTTTGGGCTGGACGTCTCGCTGCAAATGATGCGCGAGGAGGGACGCGAGGCGATCTTCGCCCGTCACCAGCGCTGCGCCGACTTCACACGCGATCGCGCCCGCGCCCTTGGCCTGGAGCTATTCGCCAACCCTGCCGTCGCTTCCAACACCGTCACGGCGATCAAGGCGCCTGAGAGCATCGGCGCGAAGGCGATCACGAAGGCGCTGCGCGAGAACGAAGCGACCGTCATCGCGGGTGGCCAGGAGCGCCTCGATGGGCAGATCATCCGCATCGGCCATCTGGGCTACGTGCATGAGCCTGACATGGTCGCGTGCATGGATGCCCTGGAGCGCCAACTCAAGGCGCTGGGTTATCCGATTCCAGCGGCAGCCAACGTCTGAACCTCACCGACGCCTGCAATACGAAGCAGGCGTCGGTGAGATGCGGACGACCGAAGGCCGCGACACTGATGGAGCGTGTGCGCGCGTCGCATGCGCTCCATCGCGTTTCTTCAGCGTTTCTTCAGCGACTCTTGACGTTTCGAGATGCGAGCGAGCAAAGGCGAAAAGGCGAACGTGAATATGAGCGATCAGCAGAGCGCGCGTCCCCGAGTGCTAGTAGCCGACCCCATCGCCGCGGAGGGCGTGGCGATCTTGCGCAGTTTCGCCGAAGTGGATGAGCGCACTGGCCTGCGCGTCGACGGCCTGATCGCCGCCATCCCCGATTATGACGCGCTGGTCGTGCGCAGCGAGACAAAGGTGACAGCCGACGCCATCACCGCGGGCGCGAAGCTGCGCATCATCGCACGGGCGGGCGTGGGCGTGGATAACATCGACGTCGACGCGGCCACGCGACGTGGTGTGGTGGTGGTCAACTCGCCCACCGGCAACATCGTCGCCGCGGCTGAGCATACCGTCGCTCTGCTGCTGGCGATGGCGCGCCGCATCCCTATCGCCAATGAGGCGCTGCGCCAGGGACGCTGGGAGCGCTCGAAGTTCGTAGGCGCTGAGGTGCGCGGCAAGACTCTGGGCGTGATCGGCCTGGGCAAGGTCGGGTCGGAGGTGGCGCGGCGCGCAGGCGAGAGTGGCCTCGGCATGCGGCTGCTGGCGCACGATCCGTACGCCAACCCTGACAACGCGCGCAAGCTCAACGCCGAACTGGTCAGCCTCGACGAGCTGCTGGCGCAGTCGGATTTCGTGACGGTACATACCGTGCTGAACGCCGGCACGCGTGGCCTGATCAGCGTCGAAGAACTGGCGAAGATGAAGCCGACGGCGCGCATCATCAACTGCGCCCGTGGCGGCGTGGTGGATGAGGAGGCGCTGCTCGACGCGCTGAAGGCGGGCAGGCTGGCGGGCGCCGCCCTCGATGTCTTCACAAAAGAGCCGCCCTTCACTGTGCCAGCGCTGGCCGAGTTGATCGCACGGCCCGATGTCGTCGTGACGCCGCACCTGGGCGCTTCGACCGAGGAGGCGCAGGTCAGCGTGGCGGTGGATGTCGCCGAGCAGATGCGCGACGTTTTCCGGGGAGGCGCGCCACGCGCGGCTGTCAACGCGCCGTTGATCCTGCCTGAGACGCTGCGCCAACTTGAGCCGTGGATGGCGCTGGTGGAGAAGCTGGGTCGCCTCTACACACAGCTGCATCCGGGAGCGCTCAAGCGAGTGGAGTTCAGCGTGGCGGGCGAGATCGCGCAGTTCGATACGCGCCCACTCACAACGGCGCTCATCAAGGGGCTGTTGGAGGCTGTGTCGGAGGCGCACGTCAATCTGGTGAATGCGCAGGTGGTGGCGCGCGAGTGGGGGCTGGAGGTCACAGAGAGCCGCTCGACCACCCACGAGCAGTACGCTAATCTCGTGACGGTGCGCGTCAGCCCAAACGGCGCTGAGACGGAAGACAACATCCTCGCGGGAACCGTCGCCTGGGGTGAGGAGCGCGTGGTGCGGGTCGACCGCTATCTGACCGACTTCGCGCCGCGCGGGCATATTCTGCTGGCGCGCAACCTCGACCGTCCTGGCATGATCGGCAAGGTAGGCGTGATCCTTGGCGACGCGGGAGTGAACATCGCGCATATGGATGTCGGCCCCGTCGCGGTCAGCGACTCGGCGGGCCGCACGCGCCAGCCGGGCGGCGAGGCGTTGATGGCGCTCTCACTCGACGAGGCGGCGCCAGAGGATGCGCTCGACCAGATTCGCCACACCGACGGCATCATGGACGTGCGCAGCGTCGAACTCTAACGATTCAGCGCGCCACTCTCTTTCGTAGTCCCTCGCCCATATGCGGGCGAGGGGCGTTCGTGTGTCTGGCGCCACGAGACCTGTCGTGCGCCGTTTTGCTTCGCACGTACGCTCATGTTGAAGTTCCGGTCGTCATGCGTCTACATACTACAGGCGGTTTCAAAACGCTGCCATGGTGCGCTAACATGGAGACATGAGCCAGGCACAATTGAGTGACACCGGATGGGCAGGCAGAGAACCGCCTCTCGCGCCCTTCGTCGCCTTCACGGTGGAAGCCATCGCCTCGATGCGCCGGCGTGAGCGCCCTTGGGGCGTTTGGCTGGCGCGACCAGACAGCGCGATCAAACCTCACCGGCTCTTTAG
>DASQSS010000103.1:0-6825 GCA_035642255.1 Ktedonobacterales bacterium
CGAGGGTGACGCGATTCTGCTGAGCGACGGCGACCCGATTCGCGGGGCTATCGTCACCGGCTCGATTCTGCGCCTCGATGATCATAGCGTCACCGTCTGGGCGCCCGAGCGCATCCAGCGTCCCGCGCTGATCGACCGCTACGGCAGCGATGTCACCCATGACCGCACTGTGCGCAACCTCTGGCGCTGGCTTGAGGTCGAGCCACGGCTGCGCGCGCTGGTCGCGGGTCAGCGCGCGCCGGAGTTCGCTGGTGAGGCTGCGGAGGTGGCTCATCGACCGCTCGCATTCAACGCCGAGCAGCGCTGGGCCGTCTCTCGTGCGTTGGCGGCGCGCGATTTCCTGCTGATTCAGGGGCCGCCGGGGACAGGCAAGACGGCGGTGGTCGCCGAGATCGTGCGGCGGGCGGTCGCGCGTGGCCAGCGCGTGCTGGTGGCTGCCTTCACCAACCAGGCGGTGGACAATGCGCTGGCGCGTGTCGTCGCGCAGGGTGATGTCGCGGCGGCTCGCCTGGGGCATGAGCTGAGCGTGGCGGCGGAGACGCAACCGTGGCGGCTGGCGGAGCTGGCGCGGCGCGCGGCGCTGGCTGAAGGGCGCGTCGAAGCGCGAGAGGCTGACTGGCGACCCAGCCCGACTGAGCTTCGCGCGGCGCTGCTGCGGGCGCAGGTGGTGGTGGCGACCACAGCCACCTGGTCGGCGGAGCGCTATGATGGGGTGGGCGATCCGCTCGACTTTGATCTGGCGATCGTAGATGAAGCGACCCAGCTCACCACGCCCTCGTTGCTGGGGGCGCTACGGTTCGCGCGCTCGTTTATCCTCGTTGGTGATGAGAAGCAGCTGCCGCCACTGGTGATGAGCGCGGAGGCGGGCAAGGCTGGCCTGGGGCGCTCACTCTTCACCGACCTGCTGGCGACGTGGGGTGAGCGCGCCAGTGTGGCGCTGCGGCGGCAGTATCGCATGCATCCCGCCATCTGCGGCTTCGCCAGCGAGACCTTCTATGAAGGCGCGCTGATGGCGGATGGGCAGGCGCGCACGGCGACGCTGGCGCTGCGGCTGGACCGAGCTGAGCCGCTCGCTCCCGCGCTGGATCCCGCGCGGCCGCTGGCGCTGCTCGACGTGGCTCCCTTCGTCAGTGAGCAAGGGCGCAAGGTCAGCGAGGCGCAGGGCGAGGTCGCGCGCAAGCTGATTCTGGCGCTGCTGCGCGGTGGCGTCGAGGCTGAGCGCATCGGGGTCATTGCGCCATACCGCGCGCAGGTCGCGGCGCTGCGCCGTCGGCTGGCGTCATCTGGCGTCGTGGATATCGTCGTGGATACGGTCGACCGCTTCCAGGGAGCCGAGCGTGAGGTGATCCTCTTCTCGTTTGGCGGTGTCAGCGCGGCGACTGGCTGGGGTGGGCGCGGCCTGGAGTTTCTGGCCGATCCCCGCCGCCTGAACGTCGCGCTGACCCGCGCCCAGCGCAAGCTGCTGATTCTGGGACATCGCCGCGAGCTGGAGCAGGCGCCCCTCTTGCGCCGTCTCGTCGCGTATTGCGCGGGCCTCTATGGCGGCCAGGGTGGCGTGATTGCGCTGCGCCGCGCGGAGACGCCGCTGCCGCGCTCAGATGCCGACAGATAGATGGCTGCGGGCCGATTGGGAGATGGAGGATAGATCAGGAGGCAAGGGAGATGGCATCCTCGGATGGCGAGAGCCAGGCATGGAGCGAGCAGGACTCCGCGCAGTTCATCGAGCTGGGCCGCATCTATACGCCAACGCGCGACGAGATGCAGCGGACGATCCTCGACCTCATACCGGCGGCGAGTGATGAGCGGTTTCTCGCCGTTGAGCTGGGTGTTGGCGCTGGATGGTTGAGCGCGGCGCTGTTGGAACGATTCCCGGCGGCGCACGTCCTCGGGCTGGATGGCTCGCCGGAGATGCTGCGCGAGTCGGAGGCGCGGCTGCGCCCCTTCACTGGGCGCTTCGATCTGCGGCCCTTCCGGCTCGAAGAAAGTCCCGCATGGCAGGGAGATATTGGGCAGTGGACCGACGCTACCGGAGGAGACGGGGTGCGCTGCGTGGTCAGTTCACTCGTTGTCCATCATCTTGACGCCGAGGGCAAGCGCGCGCTCTATCGCGATCTGCATGCCCTGCTGACGCCTGGCGGCGCCGTTTTGATCGCCGATCTCGTCGCGCCGCGCAGTGAGTGGGAGCGCCGCTCTCTGGCGCGCCAGTGGGATGAAGCGGTCGAGCGCCAGGCGCTTGCATATACGGGGTCGCGCGAGCCGTATCAGCGCTTCCTCGATGACCACTGGAACTGGTACAGATATCCCGACCCGATGGATATGCCCTCCTCGATTCCAGAGCACATTACATGGCTGGCGGAGGCGGGCTTCACGGGCGTCAATGTCTTCTGGGAGCGCGCCGGCCACGCCATCTATGGTGGATATAAGCCGAGTTGATCGGCTGCGACGCATGGAGGCGCGAGGCGCGGGATGCGCGTGGAGCGGGAGGCGCGCGAGGACAAGCGTCCGGGAGGGACGCCAAAGCGGGCAGCGCTAGGCCGACATCTTGCGGACGATGTGGTTGACCTCGGCGGCCATCACGATGGACTGCACCTGCTTGCGCGCATTCTCGGCCGTTTGTGGCTGGGCGAAGGTCAGACCATTGAGCGCGCGGAGCGCCCGATTGAGCGCGCCGCTCTGTGTCAGGAACTTCTCATAGGCGCGTGTATCGAGCGCGAGCGTCGAGCAGATCGGCACGATAAAGACCTGTGCGACTGACGTTGCGCTCTCGCTTGTCAGGTCCGTCAGATCGTCCGCGCCCGATCGGGTGAAGGGCCGCACGACACTCCAGACGGGGCGCGCCGATCGCTGGCCGTTGCGCTGTCGGAGCGCTCGCCGGAACACGATCGCATACTCTGTCACTCCAAAATCCACCGAACTCCTGCCCTCCCAATCGCATGCGCAGCCCGTGCTCTCCAGAAGACCTTGCGCGCGGCGAGACACTCACAGGCAAAGACGAGACATGCCAGGCTGGGTAACGAGCGCGCCAACAGTCCCGCCGCGCGCCGTCGCCTCTCAACGCTCGTGATGTGAGGGCGCCGAGCGCCCTCACATCAGGTGAATCTTCAGCAATCTACGCGCCAATTCCCTTTGGGATGCGAGACGTCGGCAAAAGCAGCCAGAGGTACTACCCGTCCCCGCGCCCACGTCGAGATGCCCTGTAGGCGCTGGGAAGATGTCGGGGAGATGTCGGGGAGATGTCGGGGAGATGTCCACGACAATCCACGACATCCGAATAGCCAGCGCCCTTTGCGCCACTTTCCGCTTGCTGTACACTGAGCGAGAATAGGATATGAGAGCGGCGCGGCGCGGCACGGGAGTCGGACCACTCGCGGGCTGGCGCGGATGGAGGAGGGGGTCATGGCGCAGCGGCGGACGCAGGGAGCTCTGGAAGCGCGAGGAGCGCAAGCGGACCAGACGCGTTCAGAGGCGCGACCCGAGACGCGGCCAGGATTGGCGGATGAAAGCGATGAAAGCATGGACGCGACGCGAGTGGCGTCAGGAACGCTCTCCGGCGCGCGGCGCGGCCAGGAGCGGGCAGCGAGCGCCACGCCCGGAAGTTCGCAGATTCAGCAGGTACAGATCGAGCGGCTGATTCTCCATCACCTCGATCATCGCGCGGGGCGCTGCGATCTGGTGGATGAGGTAGCGACGCTGGACGAAACGGGACTGCGGTTTTTCGCCAGCCATGTCGCCTCCGCCGCCGAGCGCGCCGACTGGCACGCGCGCTTCCGCGAGGATGACGACGCCGTGCCCGGGCAACTGCGTGACCTGCTGGGAGAGGAAGAGCAGTTCGTGCGCGCCTCGCGCGCGCTGGCTGAGCGGCTGTATGCGTACATGCGCAGCCGATCTGGCGCCATCGCCCCGGGAGATTTTGCCGCCATCGCCTATCGTATCGGCGCTGAGCCGATGCGTCATGTCGCGCTGCTGAAGATGGACCCAGACCAGCAGCGCCTTGTTCGCAGCTTCATCCGACAGAGCGGCCACCGGCGTGTCGCGATCAGTATCGCCGATAATCTGCTGCCCGAGGCTCGCAGCCTGCAAAAATGCGCGCTCATCTCGCGCCACGTAGACAGCGGCGCCTTTAGTGTGCGCCTGCTCGACACACAGGCTGGTCCGCGCTCAGATGGTGTGGCCGCGTTCTTCTACCGCGACTTTCTCGCCGCCACGCTCGTCGCCTCCTCGCGTCGCCAGACGCGCCTCTTCCTCGCGGAGACGAACTCCTGGCTCACCCAGCATGGCGCTAGATTCGAGCCGCGCGAGCTCCTGATCTTCTACGCGGCCCGGCGCTCGGCGCTCGGCGGCGAGGTCGTGCGACTGCGCGCATTCGCGGACGCGGCCCTACCTGAGCGCGCCGACCTCGCCGGCGACCTGGCGCAACGGCTAGTCAGCTCTGTGCTGGATGATCCTGACGTGCGCGGCGACCATCCCTTCTTTCCAGTTGATCACGCCGCCGCCAGAAGCTACCTGGAGAAAGTGACGCTCGATCTGGATGGCGGGATGCGTCTGACTGTCAGCGCCGCACGCTTCGAAGAGCTCGTCAAGATCGCGCGCGAGCGCACAGACGAGGGCAAGCTCGTGCTGACGCTGGAATCGCTGGTGATGCGCGAGGTAGCGGGATGAGCGGCGCCGACGCCCACGACCTGAATGATCTGAACAACCTACACAATCTTAACAATCTCATCGGCTCCGATGCCTTGGCTGATGTAGCGATAGCTTCGTGGTCCATGGCGTCCCAGTCGTTTGCGGTCCACGCTGGGCCGCAAGCTCATGGCGCATTGGCGCGACTGCGCGCCCTCGGCGAGATGACGTGCGCGCTTGGCGCGGCGCTTGGCCTGACGTTGGGTGAGCTAGCGGCTTCTGAGGCCTTCGATCGCGTCGAGCGCTTCATCACGCTGACGGTGGAGCAGGTCGAGGCGCTGCCTCAGGACGACGCGCGCCGCTGGTTCGAGACGCTAGGCGACGATCTGGATCTCGCGCTTGATCTGGAGGGTCTTGACACCGCATTCGAGCCGGTCAGCGTCGAGCTGCGCGCCGGGGATGATCCCGCAGGGGCGCTGGCGGCATTCCAGCGGGACGCGCAGGTGGTCGCCGCGACGCAAGGCGACTCCGTCAGCGTCAACGCGCGCCTGCGCATCGGCAAACGTCAAGCGCAGCGTCTGGCGGAGCAGGCGCTACGTGAGCGGCGTGTGGCGCAGTCCGTCGAGGCCGCCGAGGTCGTCGAGGTCGTCGAGGTTGCCGTGGCCACCACTGCTCCAGAGGCGGCCCTGGTATTCTATAGCGCGGCGGCTTGCGAGCGCATGCTGACGCTGCGCGCAGCGGCGGAGTGGGAACGTCGCGGGCTAGGTGGCGACGAGACCCGGCTCTGCGTCGTTGTCTGCGACAGCGCGGGCTACCTGGCGGGCCTGGCGCTGGATGTGATCGGCGCGGCGGGTGAGGCGACGCCTGAGTGGTTGCCTGTGTCGCGGGCGGCGTGGCGACGCTTTGTGGAACGCATGGAGGAGATGCGGCGCCTTCGTGTGGCCGAGAGCGCGTGGAGCGGGCTGACGCTCGCGCTCACGCCCGAGCATCTGCGCATGACGTCTCGCGCGCCTGGATCGCTGGGATCTGGACTAGAGCGGGTGGCTGCGCGACTCCAGGGGTTGCGGTCGCAGGTCGCGGCTTGTGCGCTGGCGAGCCATGTCGAGCGCGCCGCGCCCCCCGATGACCAGGGAGGCGACCTGACGCTGCGCTTCGCCGGGGCGCGTCCTGCTGTGGCGCGCCTCAGCAGCGGGGCGGCGCCAGATGACCTGGAGCCACAGCCGCGCGATGCGCTGATCGAGCTGGCGCGCTGGGCCTATCGTGACGCCTCGCCCGACAAGTTGGCCATCGCGCGTCAGGCGCTCGCTGACACGATCGCGGCCGGAGCATCGCTTACGCTGGCGCAGCTTTGTGTCGCGGCTGAGCCCGCGTTGGATACGGCCCGCGCCAACTTCGCCATCTACCTGCGCGGCGCAACCGAGCGCTACTTCCAGCTCCGCGCCACAGCGCAACAAACGGTCAGCGGCTTCGCCGACGCCACACGCGCCGCGGTCGCTAGCCTGACCACCGACATAACCGACAATCTCTTCCGCACCGTTGGGCTGATTGTCGGTGTCGTCATCGCATGGCTGATCCAGCCGAGCGCCTCACTGGGGCTGGTACGGATCGCGGCAGCGCTCTACACCGTCTATGTGCTCTTCATCGTCTTCTACCTGCTGCATGCGAGGCAAGCGCGCTACCATCTGGAGCGTAAGGGACTGGACGACACCCTGGCGGCGATGTCGGAACTGACGCGCACGGAACGCGACCGGCTGCGCAGACCAGCGGCCGACGCCGAGGCCCACTTCGAGCGCTACTATCGGCTGACGCGCGCCATTTACGTGGGATTAGCCATTGGTGGAGCGCTGGTGTTCGCGCTGATGTTCACGCCTGTCGCGCATCTCCTCGTCGCGCACGCGCCACGCTAGTGTCGGCGGTAGGTGGTGGCGGTTGACGGCGGGTGGTGGTTGCGTGAGCCGGGGCGACATGCCTACAATGGAGCCGATGGAGCGAAAGTGGCGCGCCGCCGTCCATCCGTCCGACCATCGCCCGTTCATGGCCCTATAGCTTAATGGACAAAGCATCGGTCTTCTAAACCGAGCATCTGGGTTCGATTCCCAGTGGGGCCACCCTCACCGCTTCTCTGCCTAAACCATGAATTGTTCCGACTTCGCGCGTACGTCTTAGATTGTCCGAACCGGTCAAATACTGTCACAACGTGACGTTTGA
>DASQSS010000104.1:0-7572 GCA_035642255.1 Ktedonobacterales bacterium
TCCTCCACGCCGACCCGCAACGCCTGCCCGCGCAGGTTGTTGCCATAGTCGAAGACCACCGCGCCCATCTCATCGAAGTCGAGCATCGCGCGGACGTGCTCGGCCATCGAGGCGAGTGAGCGCCGCTCATACTCTAATGGATCACTCTCGCGCAGCGCCGTCGCCTGCTCAAGCGTCATCCCGGCGGGAATGTAGCCGTTGAGCGCATCATGGGCCGAGGTCTGATCGGTCACCAGGTCCATATGGACGCCGCGCCTGACGATCTCAGGGAAGACCTCCGCAGCATTGCCGAGCAGGCCGATGCTGCGCCCGACGCCTTGCGCCTTGTAGTCGTCGGCGCGGCGCAGCGCCTCATCCAGATCAGTGACCATCTCGTCGAGATAGCCGGTATCGAGCCGTCGCTGGATGCGCTGCGGGTCCACCTCCACACAGAGCGCGACGCCCTCGTTCATCGTGATGGCCAGCGGCTGCGCGCCACCCATGCCGCCGAGTCCCGCCGTCAGCGTCACCGTCCCTTTGAGCGTGCCGCCGAAGCGTTGACGCGCCGCCTCGGCGAACGTCTCATACGTACCCTGCACGATGCCCTGCGAGCCGATATAGATCCAGGAGCCAGCGGTCATCTGGCCATACATCGTCAGGCCGAGCGCCTCCAGCCGACGGAACTCGTCCCAGTTGGCCCAGTGTGGCACGAGGTTGCTGTTGGCGATCAGCACACGCGGCGCGCCAGGATGCGTGCGCAGGATGCCGACCGGCTTGCCCGACTGCACCAGCAGCGTCTCGTCGCCCTCCAGCTCTCGCAGCGAGCGCACGATCGCGTCGAACGCCTCCCAACTGCGCGCGGCCCGACCCGACCCGCCATAGACCACCAGATCATCAGGGCGCTCAGCGACATCCGGGTCGAGGTTATTCATCAGCATCCGCAGCGCCGCTTCCTGCTGCCAGCCCTTGCATGAAAGCTCCGTCCCGCGGGGGGCGCGCACGGGGCGTGGACCGCTCTTGCCTGTCGCCGTAGTCGCCATATTCGTCGTATCGCCGCTATCGTCTCGCTGCGTCATCGCAACCGCTCCATTCTCTTATCGCCTGGTAATCTCAGCGCCCGCTCAGACTCGCGCTTCTGTCCGGCTATATCCGGCTATATCCGGCTATATCCGGCTATATCCGAGCCTCGCTTACAGCCAGAATACCATCAGTTCCTCGTTGAGGTAGCGTCCGTCACTCAGTTTGAGCGCCTTGCGCTGGAGTCCATAGACCTCGAAGCCGAAGGTGCGATACAGGGCGCGCGCGGCGGAGTTGGTCGCCGTGACGGCGAGGATCAGTTGCTCCATCCCGTCGAGCGCACGAGTCCGCGCGATCAGCGCCTCGACCAGCGCCCGACCGCAGCCCTGGCCCCGCGCCTCAGGCGCGACATACATGGAGAAAATGTCGCCAATGTGGCGGTTCTTCCGTCCCGGCGCACGCACGAAGGCGACCATGCCAACGAGCCGCTCAGCCTGCTGGTCCGCTTCGAAGGCGCCAAGCGTGAAGTCACCCTTCTCCCTGGCGGCGCGCAATTGCTCGACGATCGCTTTGATGGGACGCTCTTTCGACTCCTCATACGATGAGCCGAACGACTCAGGCTCCTCACGCAGCGCCCGCAGCCGCAGCGCCCAGAATGTTTCGGCGTCGGCCTCGGTCAGCTCGCCTATCCGCATATCGGTCATCTCCTTCAGGCGCGTCATCGCTCCTGCCGCATGATAGCTTGCCCTCTCACCATGCGGCAAGCTGCCTCGCAAGACAAAGAGAACGGGCTGGGAGGCCCCGAAAGGTTCCCAGCCCGCAGTCTCTCGCGTCGCGCGCGTCTCAATGGATCGCGATGGATCGCGATGGTTGCGTCTAGTTCTGAGGCAGATCCATGCCGCCGCCACCAGGCATGCCTGGCGCGAACGTGCCGCCCGCCCCTGCGCCACCGTTGGTCGCGGTTGGCTCGGCAGCGGCTGGCGACGCGGGCGCATCCGGCAGCGTCTCCGCGCCAGCCGTCGGCGCGACCTCCGCCAGGCTTACGCCAGTCTCGACCAGAATCTGCGCGAGTTGCTTCGCGTCGAGCGTCTCATGGCGGCGCAGCTCCAGCGCGATGCGCTCAAGTGTGGCGCGATGCTCGGTCAGCATTCCCTTCACCTGCTTGTAGGCGCTCTCGACGAGTTGATGCGTCTCCTCGTCGATCATCGTCGCTGTCGCGTCGCTGTAGTCGCGCTGGCCCATGTCGCCGCCATTGCCGAACGGGCTGGGGCGGTCGCTGAACGAGACCAGACCGATGCGCTCGCTCATACCCCAGCGTGCGACCATGTTGCGGGCGATGGCCGTGACTTGCTGGAAGTCGTTTTCAGCGCCCGTCGTGATGCTGCCGATGACCACATCCTCCGCCGCGCGCCCGCCGAGCGCGGTCATGATGCGCCCGAAGAGATACGTCTTGGAGTAGTTGTAGCGATCATCGAGCGGCGTGTATTGCGTGACGCCCAGCGCCTGGCCACGCGGCACGATCGTCACCTTCGTTACCGGATCAGAGTGCGGCGTCAGCAGACCTACCAGCGCATGGCCGCCCTCGTGCACGGCGACGATGCGCAGGTCTTCCTCCGTCAGCACCAGTGGCCGCTCGGCGCCCAACTGGATGCGGTCCAGCGCGTCGAAGAAGCAGCGCATGTTCACGCGGTCGAGGTTGCGACGCGCGGCTAGTAGCGCGGACTCATTGACGAGGTTCGCCAGGTCGGCGCCGACCATGCCAGTCGTCGTGCGGGCCAGCGTCTGCAGGTCCACATCCGACGCCAGCGGCACACCACGCGAGTGGATGCTCAGGATCGCCTGGCGGCCCTTCCAGTCCGGTCGGTCCACCGTGACACGACGGTCGAAGCGGCCTGGCCGCAGCAGCGCCTGGTCGAGGTTGTCGGGGCGGTTGGTCGCCGCGATCACGACGACAGCCTGACGTGAGTCGAAGCCATCCATCTCCACCAGCAGCTGATTGAGGGTCTGCTCGCGCTCGTCATTGGTCGTCAGGCTGGTGCCGCGCTGGCGGCCTACAGCGTCGATCTCATCGATGAAGATGATGCTCGGCGCGGCTTTCTTCGCCTGATCGAACAGGTCACGCACACGGCTCGCGCCGACGCCGACCAGCACTTCGACGAATTCAGAGCCAGACATCGAGAAGAACGGCACGCCCGCCTCGCCCGCCACGGCGCGCGCCAGCAGCGTCTTACCAGTTCCTGGAGGGCCAACCAGCAGGGCGCCCTTCGGGATCTTGCCGCCTAGCCGCTGGAACTTCGCCGGCGTCTTGAGGAACTCGACGACCTCTTCCAACTCGGCCTTCGCCTCATCCACACCAGCCACGTCGGCGAAGGTAGTGTTGGGACGATCCTCCATGATCAACTTGGCGCGGCTGCGCCCAAAGTTGAAGATGTTTTGCTGGCTCTGGGTCGCCCGTCGCGAGAACCAGATGAGTAGAGCCACCAGCAGCAGGATTGACCCGACGTTGATGATCAGGCCCCACCAGAAGTCGGCCGAGCCAGAAGACTTGTAGTACACCAGCACGTTGTGCGAGGAGAGCGTCGCCTGCATCGGCTGATCGTTGGTGAAGTGCTCGAACGTGCTGAATTTATCAGACGTGACGGTGGTGCCGTCTTGCTGCTTATAGGTGATTTGCTGCGTCAGCTGGCCATCGATACTGCCGTTGTCGGAGATTGTGACCGACTTGACTTCATTGTTATTGACATAGCCAATGAAATCGCTGTAGGCCATGTTGATCGACTGGCCATTGGCGCTGGCGTTGAGCCAGTTGTACAGCTCGACGCCGACCAGCACGATCAGCGCCAGCAGCAGCAGACGCGAGATCCAGCTCAGGCTGGCTCCGCCGCGCGGTCGGTTATTGCCATTGCCAGCAGGCCCAGGCCCGCCGGTGTTCGAAGGCCGATTGGGTGGGCCTCCCTGTGGATTGTTCAGGGCATTTCGGGAGGGAATCAGCGCCTTCACGCGCGTGAGCGGCGACGGAGATTCCAGCTGAGCAGCCCGGAGCGATGATCGTTGATCCATCTTCGCTCGCGCCTCGCTTTCAGATAGGTGAGAGATTTCGCTCGCGCTGCGCGTGCGCTAGCGACGCGGACATCGCGCAGGCAAACCACCAGTGATTCGCCCACGCCAGAGACTCAAGAGACTTATCGGATTATACCGCAGCCACGCGCCACGTCCAGCGGCCAGCGTCGGCTCGACTGACGCTACACTGACGTTCTGGTGAGCGGCGCAATCGAAGCGCGCGGGACCAGCATGCTCCCACGCGCATCTCCGATCAGTCTGTATCTGCTCTGTATACGCTTCACAAGCGAAAATGGCGCCTATCTGCCGGCGTTTCGTGGTGGCGGCAAATCCTGCTCGTCACACCCCAGCCCAATCGCCCGCTCGCGCGCCTGATCCTCCCGGTCCGCCAGCCCAATCTCTTGCCACAGCGCGATCGCCTCGGCGAACGCCGCGCGGCCCCCAGCGCGATCAGCGAGATGCCGCAGGAGCACAGCTCCTAGCGCTTCCAGAATAGCAGCGACATTGATGCGATCGCCTACCTCGCGCAGCGCCTCGATGCCATCGGCATATGCCTGCGCCGCCTGCGCAAACTCGCCACGCGCCTCGGCTAGCTGACCGAGTGTCGCCAGCACGACGCCTTCGCCTCGGCGGTCCTGCGTCTCGCGCCGGATGGGCAGGCTTTGCGCGAAGTAGTCCGCCGCCTCCTCCAGCCGCCCACGTCGCAGCGCCACCTGCCCCAGGTTGCTCAGGTCGACGCCTTCGCCCTGGCGGTCCTGCGTCTCGCGGTCGATGGGCAGGCTTTGCGCGAAGTACTCCGCCGCCTCCTCCAGCCGCCCACGCGACAGCGCCACCTGCCCCAGGCGAGAAAGTACGACACCCTGGCCCTGGCGGTCCTCGATGGAGCGCCGCAGATCGAGATCCTGGAGGAAGATGGCCTCGGCATCATCGAGACGACCTGTGTTCTGGAGGAGGTCACCTAGATATCCAGTAATGTACGCTTGCCGTAGGCGGTCCTGTCGTTCGCCAGACGCATCCGCGATGCGGCCAGCGGCGGCCGCGCCGAGCGGGAGGTAGCGCAGCCCAGCGCGCGTCCGGCCCGTGTCACGCCAGAAGCCGCGCATGCCATTACAGATGCGGGCGACCGCATCGTCGTCGCCAGCGGCGAGCGCCCAGTCCAGCGCGCCGATGATGTTGGCCTCGTCGGGCGTGAGGGCGAGGCCGGGCGCGCGGTTCGTGTGGTTTGCATACCAGGCGGCGATGGCGCTGTTGACGCGCTCACGCTGAGCGTCATCCCACGGCGCGGCGGCCGGAAGCGTGCGACGACCCTGGAAGAGGTCGCTCGCGTAGGCCTGGGTCAGCGGATGGAGGCGCAGGCGATCACGGTCGGCGTCCTCTCCCGGTAGCTCGATTGTCGCGGAATCAGCGAGGCGCAGATCGAAGATGCCGCGCAGGCCGAGCTCCGCGCCGTTCTCGTCGTCGCCCAGCATTTGAGCAAGCGCCAGCGCGGCCATACGCCCGACATCGGCGGTGGCGAAGCCGCCGAGCGCGGCGAAGAGACGGCGACCACCCGGCGTGAGCGTCTCGGCGCTGGATGCCAGGACGTAGGTGACGGCGGCCTCGCTATCCTTCAGCCAGGCGTCGCGCAGCGGGTTGCGCTCAAAGTCGTTCGCCAGCGAGCGCAGCGCGATGCCCTGATTGGCGGCGTTCGCGGCGGCCAGCCGGACGGCGAGGGTATGGCGGCCCAGCGCCAGGACGATGCGACGCGCATCTTCGCGCTCGGCGTCGCTCAGCGCACGGCCGTAGATCGAGGCGAAGAGGTCGAGGGCGTCGGTCTCTGGCAGCCGGTCGAGCCGGATGCTGGCGCCCTGCGCGGCGGCGAGCGGCGTGCGCGAGGTCAGCAGCACAGCCGCGCCAGCCGTCCGTAGCGGCGTGACGATATTGCTGGCGGGCAGGTCAGCCTCAACGTTATCCAGCACAACCAGCACGCGCTTGCCCGCGAACAGCGTGCGGGCGACGTCGGCCAGCGCGATGAAGTCGGCGTCATCGGGTTTCTGGCGTCCGGGCGTGAAGCGGCTGAGGACCGTTTGCAGCAGACCGAGCGCGTCGGCATCGCTGTGCTTGTCGCGGCAGTCCACCGCGCCGATGCCATCGCGGAAGGTCACGCCGGCCATCAGCCGCTTCACGACCTCCGCCGCGAGCGCCGTCTTGCCGATGCCGCCCTGCCCGTTGGCCGCCGCGATATTCGCCAGCTGCGCGTCCGCAGGGCCGGTCAGCCGCTCCATCACCCAGGCCACATCACCCTCGCGCCCGAAAAAGTGGTCGGCTGGCCGCAGCACGCTCAGATCGAAAGGCGGCCCGATCTCAACCCGGTAGGGGACAGGAATCGTGCGGTTGGAGCGCACGGCGTAGAGCAGGCTGCGCTGAGCCCTCGCCTCATCCGCGCCCGGCTGATAGTCAATATACTGGACCAGCCCAAGCAGCGCCGGAACCTCGCACGTCTCGCGCAGCACAGGCACGACGACCAGCCCCGAGGTCACATCCGCGCCGGGCTTGCGCGTCCAGGCAAGCTCGATCTCCTTCTGCACCCAGTACGACGCCATCGCGGCTTCCGTCTGGATGACGACGAACACGTCGCAACCCAGCACCCGCCGCTGAATCTCCTTCATCCAGTCGCTCGCCGGAGGGATGCCGTCCGGCCAGTCGCCGCGCTCGTCCGGTTCCCCGTGCGAGTCGTACCAGACGACCCAATCCGGCCCCAGCGCCGCCCGCAGCCAGTCCGTCAGCGCCTTGCCGAAATCGTTGTCACCGCTGGCGTGGCTGATAAAGACTGCGCGCCTGTTGTCTTTTTGGACGGAAACATCCTCAGCGGGACCCGTCACCGCGACCGTCGGCGCGACCGGCTCCGCGACGCGCGCTTCAGCGACAGGCGGGACGGTAGCGAGTGGCTCGGCCGCTGGCGCGCGTGTGGGAACGGACGCGGTCGTCGCGGCTCGCGGCGCGGCGATGAACGACAGCGCGACAAGGACGATCAGTAGCAGCGGCATCAGCCCGGCAAGTGTCATCGCGGACTGCGCAGCGATTTCCGGCGAGAGGGCCAGAGTGGGGATGGTCGGGAGGGCGATCAGGCGCGCGAGCGGCGCGCTCAGCCCCACCGTGGAGGCGTTCCACGCCACTAGCGCGATCCAGGCGATGAGCAGCAGCCAGCCAGCAATGAGAGCGGCCATTGCGGCGGGGCTTCTGGCGCCGCGCGGCGCGGTGCGGGGAGCGCGTGGCGATGACATGCGGCGCGGCCTCCTGCTCTGGGCGACGGAACGGCGTGATTGCAGTATGACAGGTAGCAGGCGCAATCGCAAGAGACGCAGAGGGACCTCACCCCCTGTCCCCCTCCCCTCGCCTGACTTCATGACAGTTTTGGACAGGGAGCGAGGGCCACGGGCAAGAGTCGGAATGTGACCCGCACGCGCTGGTCGTTGGCCAGACAGCGGCGCAACCAGCGTAAGCCCAACTGAAAGACACTATAACAGCGGCGCGCGC
>DASQSS010000105.1:0-16427 GCA_035642255.1 Ktedonobacterales bacterium
CCCAATCGCGCGATTCTTCGTAAACAGCGGGCTCGCGAAGAGCGCCTGGAGCGTGGGCTGCGCCAGCCAGAGCGAGCCGAGGCTGAATACGCCAAGCGCAACAAGCGCGCAGAGCGCCGCCTTGAGCTTGTCGCCCCGGGAGCCGCGCCAGTCATCGAGCGCGAAGGCGGCCAGGATGATCGCCGCCATAATCCACGACGCGTTGATGTAGCGATAGACGGCGACGGTGTTCATGAGCGGGATCTTGTTCATCAGGAAGGCGAACGGCTCGACGCCCATCGTGCGGCCAATCGCCAGCGCAATCCAGGTCGCCAGCGCAAGACGCAGGGTCAGCTCGCGGCGCGCGAAGACGCCCATCAGCGCGAGGAACGCGACGGTCGCGCCAAGATAGCCGCCGATGTTGCCCCAGGCGATCAACAAACCAGGTATCAGCGTGTATTGTGAGATGGCGCCGTACACGTAGGGATGTACAAGCTGTACGAGTGTCAGCGGAGGCAGGTCGAGCGCGGAGGTTCCCAGTGTGTGCAGACCGGAGTTGGCCTCACGCAGGTACTGGACGAAGGCGACGAGCAGCGGCGCGGTGAGCGCTGCTCCGACGACGAAGCCGATCCCCACCTTCAGCGCGAAGCGGCCCCGCGCCAGCCAGCCACGCAGCGCAATCAGCCGCGCCACGACCCAGACCACCGCGAGCAGACCATCGAGAAAGGCGACCTCGGGGAATCCAGCCACCAGCGAGAGCGCCAGCGCGATGGCGATCCACACCCAGCCCTCCGTGGCGACACGCCACAGGCCACGGGCGAGCGGCAAGCGTGTCCGCTCCCCGGCTGGCGTCTCATCCGCTGGCGTCTCATCCGCTGGCGTCGCCGCGTGGGCGCTGACGAAGGCGCGCTCGACGCCGAGCAGCAGCAGCGGCAGAAAGGGGATCGGATTGACTACCGCATTCGCCAGCCACGCAAAGACGCCGTTGAACTCGAAGAGAACCGCTCCCGTCAGAGCGGCTGTCCGCGAGAGGCGCAACTGGCGCAGCAGATAGTACGTGGCGACACCCGCGATGATCTGGAGGCAGAGATGGAACACCGTCTGGCCCCACGGCGCGATCAGCAGCAGCGTGAGGGGAAAGAAGGCCGCCGACTGCATCTCGCCCGCCAGCGGCATCCCCACACCCTCATAGGGATTCCACCACGGCACATGGCCGCTGAACCACTGCTGCGCCGCCTGTGTTCCCAGCGCCTGGGAGGTGAAGCCGATGTTCGGGTCAATCGTCGAATACCCAGGGGCGAAGCCGGGCGTCGTCGTTCCCAACGCCGCGGTATAGCCGAGCGCGTCAGGATGCGTCAGGCCGAGCAACGCGGGAAGCTGCATCAGGATGGGCAGCAGCGCCAGCGCCGCGATCAGCCAGCCATCTCCGGCGGAGAACCAGCGCCTGATCGCCGCGCGAGCGCGCTCAAATTGTAGACGGCGACCCTGCGGCGCCGCAGCCATGTGCGAAGCGCGCGACGCTCGTGGCGCTCGTGGCGAGCGCGATGATGGCGCGGCAGGGGCGCCCGAGAGGGCATGCTGATCCACCCGAGGCACTCCTTCTCATCCGAATCATCCTTGCGCGCGACCCTGCGCACGTACCGTCGCGACCCGCCGAAGTCCGCCGCGGCCCGTCCCTCGCACACGACCCCGACATCCGCATGGCGCCGCGACAGGACGAGCGCGAAACGCGCCGTGCGCAAGCTCTTCTACAGCAGCGTTGGCGCCACTCCTCGCGTCCTGCGGATGTCGGGATGATGTCCTGCGGGTGTCCGGAGGATGCGCCTCTAACCGTCTTTGTCGATCACGCCTTCGCGCCAGGCATAGACCGCCGCCTGCGTGCGGTCGGCCAGATGCAGCTTGCTCAGGATGTTGCTCACATGCCGCTTGACCGTGTGCTCGCTGATGACCAGACGCTCCGCGATTTCAGTGTTGCTGCGCCCCTCCGCGATCAGCCGCAGCACTTCCACCTCGCGCTCGCTGAGCTCAGACGTGAAGGCGCTATTCGCGCCACTCGCAGTATGCGGCTCGCGCAGCTCCCGCATCACACGCGCCGCCACATGCGGGTGCATGACGGCCTCCCCTCTGGCGGCCTTGCGCACGATCTCAGCCAACTCCCCCGAGCCAACATCCTTGAGGATATAGGAGAGCGCGCCCGCTCGAATCGCCGGAAAGATATGCTCGTCGTCGTGGTAGGAGGTCAGGATGATGACCTGACTGGCCGGACTGACCTGCTTGAGGCGCCGCGTCGTCTCCACGCCATCCATGTCGGGCATCACGAGATCCATCAACACGACATCGGGCACGAGCTCAGCCGCCAGGCCCAGCGCCTCCGCGCCTGATGAGGCTTCACCCAGGACCGTAATGCCGGGCTGTTTCTCCAGAAATGAGCGCACGCCCCAGCGCACGAGCTGATGGTCATCCACCAGGATGACGGTGATCGCTTGTGCCATCGAATGCTCCTTTTAGGCGGTATCAGGCGGTTTCACCGCTCGGCGTGGGAGTCTGCAGCGCAGGCTGCCGCTGAGCATGCGGGACGCACAACTCGATGCGCGTGCCACCCACTGAGCTGGAGACGCTCAATGTCCCGCCCAGGCCCTCGATGCGCTCGCGCATGCTGCGCAGCCCCACGCCATACCTGTCCGTTCGGGCGACATCGAAGCCGTGTCCATTGTCACGGATGCGCAGCGTCAACGTGTCTGGCTGGCGCTCGACGCTCACCTCCACGCGCGTCGCGCCGCTGTGCCGCGCGATGTTGGCGAGCGCCTCCTGCGCAATGCGGTAGACATCCTGTTCGGCGGTCGCGCTGAGCGCCAGGCCATCTGGAATCCGCGCATCCAGGGCGATCCCGCTGCGTTCGGCCCACACGCCACACAGCTCGCGCAGCGCCGCGCTCATGTCGGCATGCGTTAGCGCCACCGGACGCAACGCATGGATCAGCGCGGTAAGCTCCTGCTGGGCATTGGCCGCAACACGCTCGGCCTCGCCGATGATGCGCCGCGTCTCGGACTGCTCGCTCATGTCCATCTGCGCGCTGCCTAGCAGCATCGTCAGCGCGAACAACTGCTGCTTGACGGAGTCATGCAGGTCGCGCGCGAGCCGGTTGCGCTCCTCCACCGCCGCCAGCTGCTGGCGGTCGCGCAGGAGTGTCTGCAACTGCTCCGCCATGCGATTGAGGTCGCGCGCCAGCTGTCCAAGCTCATCGTTGGACGGATCGCGCGCGACCATAGCGAAATCGCCCTGGCTCCAGGCGGTCGCCGCTGTCGTCAGTCTGCTCAAGCGCCGCGTCAGCCCACGCGCCGTCAGCAGGCCAAAGAGCGCGCCAAACAGGCTGGCGATGACGCCGAACAATACCGCGCTGGGCGCCAGCCCGAGCAGGGATAGCAGGTACATCGGGCGGGCTAGCGCGGCCAGGTCCACCCCGAGCAGGAGCGCGCCGCGCACAACGCCCGTCGTATCGGTGATGGGCGCTGCCGCTACTGTCAGCCCGCCAGACGTGCTCCGCACCCTATCCGCGAGCGCAGAGCCACGCTGGAGCGCAGCGGCCACGGCGGCGCGCGCTTCAGGCGTATTCTGGATGTGGGCGAGGTCGCTAGCCGAACGTGAGGTCGCGGGCAGACTGGCGATTGTCGCGCCATCCTGTCCGATCACAAACAGCGTGGCATTGGAGCCAGGAACAATCGCGGCCGAGCTGCGTAAATTGTCCGTCACGCCCTCGGGGATGAGGATGGGCTGCTTGAATGTCGCGAGGAGGGCGACGAGCCGCGCCCGGTCGGGTGGCGTCGTGGTGAGGGAGGGGGCCAGCTGCGGCGCGAGCTTTTCCAGATCCTGCGCCAGCACAGGTGGGCGCTGCGGGCTGGTCATGGCGATGACGCTAGGCGCGATCACGAACAGGCCCTCCAGCGTCATCATCGCCGCCCATGCCGCCACAAAAAAGGACAGCATGAGCCGCCAGCGAAGTCCGCCAAAGCGCTGGGATAGACGACTCATACGTGTTCTCCCATTCGATTGCGCACGACGCTACCCCGCGTCTGTCATCGCGCCTGTCATCGCGCTCGTCGTAGGTACTGTACCATCCGCGATTATCTCGAACCATCCCGACACGGGCGCTTCTTATCGCGTTATCGCGTTATCGCGACGACGCTCGCGCCTCCCTCACCCCATCTGACGCGCCTATCTCCCTGGCGCCGTGGTGAGACGCGAGGGAGACAGGCAGAGCAGACCCGAGACAGCGATGTCACTCGTAGCGCAGGACTTCGACCGGGCGCACACGCGTCGCACGCCAGGCGACCGCCGCCGCCATCGCCATGCAGACCAGCACCGTCGCCGCGACCACTCCCAGCACGATCGGCGTGGGAATCACGACGTTCAGGTTGAACGCTAGCTTGCCCATCGCCGTCGCCGCGATGACCACGATGATCAGCGCCAGCAGCGCGCTCGTGAATCCAACGATTCCATTCTCGATCAGCGCCTCGCCCAACACGCTGCGACTGGTGTGGCCCACCGCCTTGAGGATGCCCAGCTCGCGCCGTCGCTCCAGCATCGCCAGCGCCACCGCGTTTGCGATGATGATGACGCTCGCCAGCATCGCCAGCGACGTTACCGCCACCAGCACCGTGATCAGGTTGTTCAGCAACATCGCGTACTGGTCAGCGAAGTCGGTGAAGTTGTAGGTGATGACGTTCGGCGTCGCGGCCTGGATCTTCGCGAGCGTCGCATCGATCGTCTTGGGGTCGAGACGCATGCGGAATCCATACATCGGAGCGCCCGCGCTGAGCGTGTTCACCACGCCGCTATCCGTCAGGATTGGTCCAAGCTGGGGCAGCCGCGATGAGTAGAAGCCCACGATGGTCAGCGTGATCGGCATCTGGTCCGCCTGGCTCACGATCGTCACAGTGTCGCCAAGCTTGAGGTTGTTGGGCGCCTGCGACGCCGCCTGCGGCGCCAGCGCATTGAGCGTTCCCGCGTCGGCGCCATTCAGCGCGCGCCCACTGGCGATCTGGATATCGGCGCTGTCGAGCCGCGCGCCGTGGAGCAGGTCATAGCCCTGCGCGCCATTCATCACGTCCGCCACATCGTTGGCGGTATACTTGCCACTCGCCGTGGCGGCCGCCACGAACTGACCGATGGGCTGACTGTTGACGGCGACCGGGGCCGCCTGCGTGAAGGACGCGACCGTCTCGTGGTGAACATCGGACAGCTGCGCGAGGCGCCGCTCCACCGCGGCTTTGTCGGCGCCGTTCGCGATGATCTCGGCGTTCAGGCCCGCGCCTGCTGTCAGATACGAATTGATCGCGGTCGTGACGTTCCGCCCCAGCACGAGAATCAGCCCAATCGAGAAGACGCCGATATAGAGCGCCAGCAGTGTCGTGACCGTGCGCGCCTTCTGCCGTCCGATGTTGCGCAGCGCCAGCCGGACATTCGCCTTCCACGGGCGCGGCGCCAGCGCCACGACGATCGCCAGGATGGCGCCCACCAGGCAGAGCGCGCCGAACGCTGGAACGAAGACCGTGAGCGCGATGGAGGCGATCAGGGGCGCGCCAAGCAGCGGAATCAGCCGCCAGTTGAACGATTCATAGACAGGGAGCTTGCTGATGAGCAGCGTGATCACTCCGAAGAGCAGACTCAGCGCGATGATGAGCGCCCCAGCGCCACCGACCGCCAGCGCCGCGACACTGACACTCCGCAGAATGCTCAACGCCAGCGCGAAGAACAGGACAACCAGCGCCGTCAGCAGCGCACCCGTCAGCAGCGCGCCCCGCCAGCCCGCGCCCTCGGGAGACTCACGCAGCACGGCCAGCGGGCGCACCTGACCTGCCTGCGCAATTGGCAGCAGCCCGAAGATCAGCGCCGTGAAGAAGCCGACCGCTACGCCCGCGCCAATCGTTCGAGGGTCAAACGTCGTCGGCAGCTCGATTTGCAGACTCTGTTGCACGGGTCCTCTGACCAGCTCGCTCGCGCCGATGCCAGCCAGAGCGCCAAGGACGCCACCCACCAGCCCGATCAGTCCCGCCTCCGCGCCAAAGAGCGCATAGAGGTCGCCACGCCGATAGCCAGCGGTCTTGAGCACAGCGATCTCGGTGCGGCGACGGCGCAGCAGCACCTGCATCGTGTTGACGATGCCTACGCCACCGATCAATAGCGCCAGCAATCCGACCATCTGCAGGAAATATTGAATCTGTTGGACCTGGGCCTGATTGGTCGCCAGCGCCTGCTTTGTCGTCTGGATGGTCGCCAGCGGGAAGCGCGCCTGAATCAGCCGCTCGGCGCTCGCCGCCGCGCTATCTGTATGTCCCGGCGCGTCAGCGTAGATCGCGCTATAGGTGATGGGCGCGCCGTTGGAGCTCGGCAGCGCCGCGTAGTCCGTCAGATTGACGAGCAGCATCGACCCCTGGAACATGCCAGTATTCTGGATGACGCCGCCGATGGTTACGCTCGAGGAGCGGCCGTCGCGCGTGTAGAGGCGCTCAGTGTCGCCCAGTGTGAGATGAAGTGTCTGGGCGAGCGCGGCGGTGATGATGACCGATGAGCCATGCAACACTGACGGCAGGCTCCCGCCGCTGGGACTGGTGAAGGTCGGTGCGCCGCTGAGCGGGAATGTGTTTGGGTCAACAGCGTCCACCGTGAAGAAGCGCGATACACCGTTGGCCGCCGCGAGATGGAACTCGCCGCTGGCGCTATCGACTGCCGTATAGGAGGTAATGGCGCCCTGCGCCCGCAGTTGAGCGAAGGCGCTGAGCTGGCTCGCCGTCAGCGGGTCCGTTGAGCTGGTGATGGCGATGTCACCACCATTGATCGCGCGAACATCGCCCGTGAGCCCAAGGTTGATCGCGTTGCTGACGAGCTGCAATGCGACAATCGCCATCACGCCGACCGCGACGCAAAAGATCGCCAACAGCGAGCGCTGTCCGCCTCGCATGAGCGAGCGGGTGGCATATGTCCAGTACATGCGCGCTTTCATTGCGCTTTCTCCTCTACAGCCGCGCTCTCGCTCTGGTCTCCGCTTCGCGAGCCGCACAACTGGCTGTTATCGTGTCTGAGCTGGCGCCTGCTCGCCTCGCCCTGTAAACATGGCGATCGCGGCAGGGAAGGCTCCGATGATCAGCAGGACGCAGACCGCGTATTTGAGCGCGTCCTGAACGGCGACGTTGTGAACCGGGAAGATGATGATGGTGAGCGGGCTGGTGAGCGCAAAGGCCCATGCGGCCCCAATCGGGACGAGGCGTAGACGGCCAAGCATGACGCCGATGAGCACGGCGCTGAGGAGATGGCCGAAGATATAGATCAGCAGATAGGTAGACATGACGGCATCGCCATTGAACTGACCCCACAGCGCCATGAGCTGTGGCGCGCCGCCGAGTCGGGTGATGTCGAAAGCCAGAGCGTCTGGTCCCATGAGCGCGGCCCACGGAATCCAGCCGATCAGCGAGAGCGCCGCGCACAACGTGGCAAGCCAGGGCGCCCGCCGCATGCCAAGCAATGACATGCCCAGGTAGCCAAGCGGCAGGAAGAACGAAGCGGCTACCCCACCGATGAAGTGTAGAGCGTTGCCTGTCGAACCAGCCGCCGCCGCGGCGAGGAGTGGCTGCCGCCCATTGCCAGGCCAGGAGACGAGATAGAGCGTGATGCTCAACGGCGCCAGGATAATGCAGGCCGCTAGAAGCGCGCGCTGCATTTTGAGATAGCTTGGCGTTGTGGTCTGTGCTGCGATTTCCTGTTGGTTGGACTGATGTTTGGATTGATGTTTGAGCGCCATGACAGTATCCCTTTCTACGTGTCCTGCCCGTTGCGGGCGACGCGCTACGCGCTGACGATCTGCCCATCCACGACGCGGATGGCCCGGTCGGCGGCTGCGGCGACGGTGGGATCATGGGTGGCGATGACGAAGGTCGCGCCGGTGGACGCGCGCAGGTCGCGTATCATCCGCAGCACGTTGTCGCCGTTGCGCTTGTCGAGGTTGCCGGTTGGCTCGTCCATGATGACGATGGCTGGATTGGTGGCCAGGGCGCGGGCGACCGCGACGCGCTGCTGCTCGCCTCCGCTCATCTGGCTCGGCCGGTTGCGCAGGCGATGGCCGAGGTTGACCAGCTCCAGCAGCTCTTTGGCGCGGCGCGATGGGCTGCCCGGATGCCTGCCGACGTACAGCGGAACCTCGACATTCTCCTGCGCGGTGAGCGTGGGGATCAGGTTGAAGGCCTGAAACACCATGCCGATCTTCTGGTTGCGCACGCGGGCAAGCTTCGCCTCGCCCATGTGCGTGATGTCCATGCCATCCACCAGCACGCGGCCCGAGGTCGGCGCATCGAGGCCGGAGATGATGCCGAGCAGGGTAGACTTGCCGGAGCCAGATGGGCCAACGATGGCGACAAGCTCACCATGCGCGATCGAGAGGCTGACGCCCTTCAGGATGTCCACGCGCTCGCGGCCCAGCGGCAACGACTTGCGCACATCGATCGCTTCGAGCGCGGCGCCTGTTCCGCGCTGCGCGACCATGCTCGTCGAGGATATCTGTGCCTGCGGAGTCATGAGGATGCCCCTTTCGCTGGCTTGTGCGGTGGCGACGCGCCTGTGAGCCTCATATGCTCGCGTGTGTCGCGCTCACCCACAAGGATGCCGTAGAACGGGGAAGATTCCATCGCCGCAGAGAATCATCGCAATGGTACTGGGGAGCCATTCCACGCGATGGCTCTCGGGCGCTATCCTCGTCTCCGTAGAGCCACGCCCGCCCGGTTTTTGACAGGCTGCGCGGCGCGGCGTATACTGAGAGGACAATATGGCGATGACCCGGAGAAGTAGGCGAGTAGCGGCCCAAGCAGAGACGGAAGCATTCAGGTGCGAGCTTCCGATGAGCCGACCGCTGAAGTGACCGGGTCGCCTGCGAGGTGAGCGCTCGCGGCCAGACTCCCTGACGATCAGTGATGATTCAGTGACGGGTGAGGCGGCGCGGCGGTGAGTCTCGCGCGGGTTGCGCCCGTTAGCGCGCGTCTGAGGCGGCGGCGTGTCTGGCTTTGCCCTGATCGTCTGATCTCTCCCCGGCGCGCCCCGCGAACCAAGGTGGAACCACGAGCGCCTTCCCTCGTCCTTGACAGGGGAAGGCGCTTTTTGTCTGGAGGAAAGGGCAGTTTCGCAATGACTACAGAGTCCACGGAGATCGAGGAGCAGACCACTCCTCGCAGGCTCGACCAGATCCCCAAGGCCTATGACCCGCAGGCAGTCGAGCAGCGCCTCTACCAGTGGTGGGAGAGCGAGGGCTACTTTCGCCCGCGTCCCAGCAAGAACCCCGATCGGCGCCCATTCGTCATCAGCATGCCGCCGCCCAATGTCACCGGCGCGCTGCACCTGGGGCATGCCATCACAGCGGCGCTCCAGGATGTCATGATCCGCTACCACCGCATGCTTGGCGACGAAACACTCTGGGTTCCCGGCGAGGACCACGCCGGCATCTCGACCCAAACCGTCGTCGAGAAGCAGCTCGACAAAGAGGGCACGAACCGCCATAAGATCGGGCGCGAGGCGTTCGTCGAGCGGGTCTGGGACTGGGTCCGCCAATATAAGAGCAACATCCAGAACCAGCATCGGCGGCTGGGCATCTCCGCTGATTGGGAGCGCGAGCGATTTACGCTGGATGACGGGCTGGCGCGCGCCGTTCGCGAGGTCTTTGTCCGCCTGTATGAGGAGGGGCTGATCTATCGCGCCGAGCGCATCATCAACTGGTGTCCGCGCTGCATGAGCGCCATCTCCGACCTTGAGGTCGAGGTCGAGAATACACCCGGCAAGCTCACCTATGTCCGCTATCCGCTGGAGCCAACGGAGGGTGAGACTGAGCCGCGCACGATCATGGTCGCCACCACCCGGCCAGAGACGATCCTGGGCGATACGGCCATCGCCGTCAATCCCGAGGATGCGCGCTACAAGGACCTCATCGGGCGCCATGCCATCGTCCCGATCATGAACCGCCCTATCCCGATCGTCGCCGACGCCGCCGTCGAGAAAGACTTCGGCACAGGCGCCGTCAAGGTCACGCCCGCCCACGATCCGACCGACTTCGAGATCGGCCAGCGCCACAAGCTGCCCAGCATCCAGGTCATTGGCTTCGACGCGCGCATGACCGACGCGGCTGGCCCCTTCGCCGGACAGGACCGCTATGAGGCGCGCAAGGGCATCGTCGCCGAACTGGGGCGGCTGGGCCTGCTCGACCACGAAGAGGACTACATCATCCCCTTGAGCCACTGTGAGCGCTGCGGCACGGTCATCGAGCCGCTCGTCTCGATGCAGTGGTGGGTCAAGATCGCGCCGCTGGCGACGCCCGCGCTCAACGCCGTTCGCTACGGCCAGACGCAGATCATCCCGGCGCGCTTCACCAAAACCTACACCGACTGGATGGAGAACATCCACGACTGGAACATCTCGCGCCAGCTCTGGTGGGGCCATCGCATCCCGGTCTGGTACTGCAAAAATTGCGACGAGATTATCGTCTCGCGTGAGGATCCGACGACCTGCCCGCGCTGCGGCGGAGAACAGCTCGAGCAGGACCCCGACGTGCTCGACACCTGGTTCAGCTCATGGCTCTGGCCGTTTAGCACGCTGGGCTGGCCTGAGGACACGGCTGATCTGCGCCGCTACTATCCGACGAGCGTCCTGGAGACGGGCTACGACATCATCTTCTTCTGGGTCGCGCGCATGATGATGGCGGGTACTCACTTCATGGGCATGGCGCCGTTCCACACCATCTACCTGCATGGCATGGTCCGCGACACGATCGGCCGCAAGATGAGCAAGTCGCTGGGCAACGGCATTGACCCGATCGAGATGATCGATCAGTACGGGTCAGACGCGCTGCGCTTCACGCTGCTCACGACCAGCACGCCCGGCAATGACACCAAGCTCGATGTCACGCGCATCGCGGGCAACCGCAACTTCGCCAACAAGATCTGGAACGCGTCGCGCTTCGTCATGGGCCAGACGGAGGGCATCGCGGGCGGCATCCCCGCGCCAGAGACACTGCAGGCGAAGACGCTGGCTGACCGCTGGATGCTCAGCCGCCTGGCGCGCCTGACCAGCGACACGACCCGGCTGCTGGAGGACTACCAGTTCGGTGAGGCCGGACGGCAGCTCTACGAGTTCTTCTGGTCGGAGTACTGCGACTGGTACCTGGAGGTCGCCAAGGGCCAGCTACAAGACGCGCGACTGCGCGAGAACACGGCGCAGATTCTGCGCTCGGCGCTCGATACCGCGCTGCGGCTGCTGCATCCCTTCATGCCGTTCCTGACGGAAGAGGTCTGGCAGCACCTGTGGGCGGAGGAGCCAGCGGAGCGGCGGCCCGCGAGCGCGCTGATCGTCGCCAGCTGGCCTGAGGCCGAGGCGATGGCGCGCCTGAGCGACGCGAGCGCCGAGGAGGAGTTCGCGCTGCTGCAGGAGATCATCACACGCATCCGCGACGCGCGCAAGCAGATCAACGATGTCCGCCAGCAGCAGCAGGCGCCCAAGCTGCCGCGCGTCAGCGTTATCCTGGCGGGCGGCAAGCGCACGACCCTGCTCAAGCAGCAGGCGCCGCTGATCGAGCAGCTGGCGTCTACGGAGCCGCCACAGATCGAGCGCAAGCTAGCGACCAAGCCCGAGAAGGCGATGTCGATGGTCGCGAGTGGCGTTGAGATCTACATCCCCGTCGCCGACCTCTTCGACATCGAGCGCGAGGTCGCGCGAATCGACGAGCAGATCAAGGCGGCGCACGCCGCCATGGCACGTACGCAGGCGATGTTGGCGAACGAAAACTTCGTCACGCGCGCCAAGCCGGAGGTCGTGCAGAAGGAGCGCGACGCCCTCGCCGCCGGAGAGGACACCCTCGCCCGGCTAGAGGCCCAGCGCCGCGAGCTGGCGGGGTAGCGCCCTGGCGCTTCATCATCGCGCGCAACTGCTACGCCATCCAGCAGGGTAGTTGGGCGAACGGCGCCAGGCGCGACCTTACCCCTTGTCCCCTCGCCTTCGAGGCGAGGAGCGCCACCGCGATGGTAATGCTGAACGCCAGCGAGCTACACGGATGTCGTATGAGATGGCCAGCCGTTCATCCAAAGAAGGGATGAATGACTGGCCATCGACTCTATTCTCGCGCGTCATGATATGACAGCCGCTCCGCAGCCTTTCTGATACCCATTTCGGTTGAGACGTTGTGGTTTGGCGTGGCGAGCAGTACACTCGAAGCAACGGGGCGCTGTTGGTGGGTTGTAGCGGCTTGTAGCGGCTCGACGGCGGTGGCGCATGACGCGCGGGATACGCCTCTGCCCGGCGCGCCACCAAGTAAGCCCACTGGATTGCATTGATGGCACGGAGCTGCGCGATGTTTCTGCGGGTCGGGGCGCCGGTCTTCGCGGGTGTCGGTTTCCTCATATTCGCGCTCGTCGTATGGGTTCGGGGACAACGTCGCCGTTCCCTGGCGTTGCGGTGGGTGAGCCTGGGGCTGGTCGCCTGCGCGCTGTGCGCGGGCTTCGCGGCAGTTGCTCAACTGGCCGATGTGCGCATGGATGTGCGCATGTTTGATCTCTGGTCGGACCTGTCGATTGCAGCTTGGCTCCTCGCTGTATGCGCGTTCTTGGTCGCCGGGGTGTATGGCATCCGGGAAGTGCGGCGGGGATCCGGGCTGCAACGGTAACGTGCACACACGGTCGCGCACTCGACCTCCCTGCTCCACTCCTGATACCCCTTTCGCATGGGATGCCGTACTTGGGCTGACTCAAGCCCTGGATGCGCCAGGCTCGGCCTACGGCTACATGACAACGACCAAGACGAAATTGGTGTGAAGCCTCACTACCCGACAAACCGCGCCGACAGCCGACCAGACAGAAGGCGCGCAGGACAAGCCGCGCCATGCTTCTCTAGCGCTCGCGCGCTTCCTCGAACGCTTCGCGTGTCTCACCGACCAGCCAGATCAGGAATACGAGGGCCGCGACATCCTCAGCCCACCACCAGTGGAACAGCGCATTCAGAGCCAGGCCCACCAACACCGTGGCGGCCATGTAGCCGCAGGTGAACGAGCTGGCCGCATCGCCGCGCAATGCGCCGCTCCCCAGGCGATTCGCCAGGCGGCGTTTCATCACGCCAAGCCACGGCATGACGAGCGCAGCGGCAGCCGCTACAGCGATGCCGACGGGAGACGCGCCCGGCTTCGCGCCGATTATGAGACCGTATACCGCCGAGGCGAGCACGTAGACACAGAGCGGCGCAAGGCTCACGCTGACAACCCACAGAGCGCGCCGCTCGGCCCGCTCGACGCGCTCGGTATCGCCTCCACGAGCTTGCGCCGACAGCCGCCAGAGCAGAATTCCGCCACTGACTAGCTCAATCACACTGTCGGCGCCAAACGCCACGAGCAAGATACTGCCAGCCGCGAGACCCGCGCCGAGCGCGATGGCCGCTTCGAGCGTCATCCATATCACAGTAAAGACTTCGACGCGCACACCTGTGCGGACATCGGCTGCTGATGCGCTGCTCATGACTCGCTGCTCGTCCCATCCAGTGATTATGGCCCGATGCTAGGCCAGCGCCGCTGCTCTCTCTGTGGAAGCGCGGCTCTTGTCCCTCATGTCCCGTGCATGGACTCCTCACACGCACTGTCCGTATGTGAGCCTACAACATGCATGCCGTCAGGTGAAATCTTCGCCCTTTCCGGTCATGCGCGGAATGTTCGCTGCTGGAGTCCGGATCGCCAGAGCCACGTTGCCTGTTCTCTGTCCACACTGCGCCCCATTTCTCCCGCCGAGATGGCCAGTGACATGCGATATTGCTATACTCGTTCTGGCATGCCGTTGCAAAAGGAGAGCGCATTGAGGATCAAGCTGCGAACCTTGCTCATATCTCTGGTAGGACTGATCAATATCGGCTCGACGCTGCTTCCCATCTGGCCTAAGCGCTACCTGCTGCTCACGAGCCTTTTCCCGATTCAGTTCGCGCTGGCGGCGCAACACCTGACCCTCTTCGCTGGCGTGCTGATGCTGCTGCTGGCCTATCCCGCTGCGCAGAGGCATCGCCGCTCCGCCTGGATCTTGATGGCCTGCGCGCTACTTGCCTCCATGATGAATGTCGCCAAGGGGTTGGACGTCGAGGAAGCGCTCGTCAACCTGGCGCTATTGGGGACACTCTGGCGCGCGCGGAAACATCTCCACAGCATCCCGCTGCGCTATACAGTCGTAGATCTGGCGCGGCTGGGTATCGCGCTGCTGCTGATCCAACGGCTGTATACGCTAAGCGGCGCGGGCACGCTGGCGCTGCTCAGGCGCATCGAAGACCGCATGGCAAGCTGGAATCCGCCGAGCTCGCCCCGCCGCGCCTGGGCCTTCTCACGACTTACAGCGCATCTGCGGCTGGAGCATCTCTTTCTGAGTGAGGCCAGCCTGGCGCTGCCGATCTTTCTGGTCGCCGTCTTTGTCATCATCTCCTGGACTGCGCTGGCCCATATCGATCGTGGACCTGAGGCAGGTGACCTGTATCGCCGCTTCGGGCGCTCCTCGCGCAACTCGCTGGCCTACATCGCCAATCGCGGCGATAGCCACACCTTTATCGCCGCAGAGGGGCGCGGCGCCATTAGCTATAAGCTGGTTGGGCGCGTGGCTCTGCAGATTGGCGCGATGCTGGGGCCAGCCAGCGAGCGCGAGCGCGTCTACGCCGAGTTCCGCGCGTGGCTCAGGTCCGAGGGGCTGATTCCCGCGGCAGTGGCGCTTTCGCCAGAGGAGCGCGCGGTGGCGGCGGCCAACGGCATGCGCACCCTCACCATTGGGCGCGAGGCGGTCGTGAATCTCCCAGCCTTTAGCGTGGATAGGCTCAACAAGAAAATGCGCTGGGCGCAGCGCTCACTGACCAAGCGCGGCTTTCGCTGTGAGCTGCTCCCCGCGACAGAAGTTACCGGGCCATTGCGCTCAGCATTGGCGCGCATCGACGCCGAGTGGCGCATGGCCCGTGGCGGCCAGACCTACGGCTGCTGCATGACGTTGGGCCGCTTCCCCAATCCCCAGGACTCCGCCTGTCTCGTTGGGCTGATGGTTGATCCGGATGGCGAGCCAATCGCGTATCTGACTCTGCTGCCCGGCGGCGAGGGCTGCTACTCGCTCGATCTGACTCGCCGACTGCGCGCCGCGCCCAACGCCGCGATGGAGTTGCTGATGATGGAGACGTTGTCAGCGCTGCGCACGCGGGGAGCCAGCGAGATCAGCCTGAACTTCTCTACCTTCGCGGGCGCGCCCGCATGGCTGGGCGGCGAGACCCTGGCGCGGCTCGGCAGCATGGCCATCCAGACCAGCTCGCTCGAAGCCTTCAATAACAAGTTCCTGCCGACCTGGACGCCGCGCTATCTGGCCGTGCGCAGCTGGCTCGACCTGCCCGACGTGATCTACGCCATCCTGGTCGTCGAGGGAGCCGATCGCGCGCTCTACAACGCCATCGCCCGCAGACTGGCGCACATCCGCCGCCGCCTCGCGGAGAGCCTGGCGCCCGCACAGCCAGAGCGCAGCCTTGGCGGCGAGGGAGTGTGAGAATACCACTCGACGAGGCGAGCCACAATGGCTATGTCGTCGGGTGATCGGCTCGGCTCAGCCTGGTCTACTGCGGCTAGCCTCTGCGGAGAAGCCATCGGGGTAGCGCAGCGAGAGCTTCTGGATATTCGCTTCAAGGACGTCCGCCAGGGTCAGTCCAGTTGTGTCGAGCAACAGCGCGACGTACCAGAGGACATCGCCCAGTTCCTGCTTCAGCTCCTGCTCGTCCAGGTCGTGTCCCTGGAAGAGATGCTTCTTGAGGTGGTCTGCGACTTCGCCCGTCTCCCCAGCCAGCCCTAACCCCGCCATCGCTAGCCGGTCTCGATGGCTGTGCGTGCCCTGCGTTCTCATCGCGGCTCGCTGGTGCTCGTCCCACTCCATCGGTATCACTCCTGGTCAGCTCACGTCCGCCTGCCTCATATTATGCCCCTTGTCATGCGCTTGTACATCCGTCGTTCTCGGCGTGTACTGGCAAGGTCAAAATGCAAGCCGCACAACAACGGGTGAGGTACACTGGAAAGTAAAGGGCAAAGGAGGAACGACTACCCTTCCATGCTATCCCTCGTCCTGTCCTGTGAACGATCGGATGGCGGTGAGAATCCAGTGGAATGCTGGCATCGAGTCGAGAGCAGCCCAGGAGAAGCGCCATGCGGATTGGACTCGTGGCATGCGGCAAAGCAAAGCTCGATCACACGGCTCCAGCAAATGAACTCTATACCTCGCCACTCTTTCGGAAGGCATCGGCATACGCCGCCGCGAACTACGATTGCTGGTATATCTTCAGCGCCAAGCATCAATTGCTCGACCCACATCACGTAATCGCGCCATATGATGTGACGTTGAAAGAGATGGACGCCACTCGACGAAGGGCGTGGGCAATGGGGGTCTGTT
>DASQSS010000106.1:0-24075 GCA_035642255.1 Ktedonobacterales bacterium
GTGGCCAACGTCAACCTGGCGACTGAGCGCGCTACCGTCACCTACGATCCGGAAACGGCATCGCTCGCCGACCTGGTCGCGGCAGTCGAGAAGGCGGGCTACGGCGCTGAGTCGCTGACATCCGCTCCCGCCGCGCCCTCCCGCGCCAGCACGACAGACGCATTCGCTCCGCCTCCCGCTCCATCGGCGCCTACAACGCCGATGGGCTCAGCCACGGAGCAGCTTGTCGAGCGGCGGCGCGTAGACCTGCGGCGCAGACGGAACAAGTTAGCGCTGGGCGTGGCGCTGACGATTCCGGTCGTTATCCTGTCGATGTTCTTCATGAACGCCTTCCCCGGCGAGAACATTCTGCTGCTGGCGCTGACTGCGCCTGTCTGGGGCTACGTCGGCTGGGACTTCCATAAGACCTCGCTGCGGGTGGTGCGCCACTTCGGCGCGAACATGGATGTGCTGGTGAGCCTCGGCTCGACCGCCGCATTCCTGATGAGCATCGTCGCGACCATCTGGCCGCAGGTCGTTGGCGGCACGACGTTCTACGATACGACCGCGCTCATTGTGACGCTCATCTATCTGGGCAAGTATCTGGAGGCGCGGGCGAAGGGGCAGACGAGCGAGGCGATTACGCGGCTGATGGGGCTGCGCGCAACTGTCGCGCATGCCATTCGCAACGGACGCGAGATCGACATTCCAGCGGAGCAGATCGTCCTTGGCGACACGCTGGTCGTGCGACCCGGCGAGAAGATTCCGACTGACGGTGAGACGCTCTCAGGCGAATCATCGGTGGATGAGTCTATGCTGACGGGCGAGAGCCTGCCTGTTGAGAAGCGCGCGGGCGACCAGCTCATCGGGGCGACGATCAACCAGACGGGCGCGTTGCGCATGCGTGCGACGCGTGTAGGCGCCGAGACGACCCTCGCGGGCATCATCCGGATGGTGGAGCAGGCGCAAGGCTCCAAGGCGCCGATTCAGCGCCTGGCCGACACCGTGGCGGGCATCTTCGTGCCAGCGGTACTGGTCATCTCGCTGCTGACCTTCATCGGCTGGAGCATCGCGGGTTACGCGCTGGGCTTCGCACCGGCGCATGGTCAGATGGGCGCGCTTGCCACAAGCCCCTGGATCGTGGCGCTGGTGGCGGCCATTGCTGTTCTGGTGGTGGCGTGCCCGTGCGCGCTGGGGCTGGCAACGCCGACTGCCATCATGGTGGGTACGGGCCAGGGCGCCGAGCAGGGCATCCTCATCAAGAACGGCGAGAGCCTGGAGCGCCTTGAGCGGGTGACTGATCTCGTGCTCGATAAGACTGGCACCATCACGCGCGGCAAGCCAGAGCTGACCGAGGTGACGCTGGCTGCTGGCGCCACGCTGGACGCCACGCAGGCGTTGGGGCTGGCGGCGAGCGCTGAAGCGGCGTCGGAGCATCCGCTGGCGCGGGCTATCGTCGCGGGCGCGCAGAAGCGCGGCGTGGCGCTGGAGCCAGATGTGCGGGAGTTCCGCGCGATTCCCGGCGGCGGCGTTGAGGCGCTGGTGGCGGACCGACGCGCGCTGATTGGCTCGCGGCGTCTGTTGCGAGAGCGCGGCGTGGATGAGACGAGTATCAGCGCGTTCGAGCCACAGCTGGAGCGGCTGGAGTCCGAGGGCAAGACGGCGATGCTGCTGTCTGTAGATGGCGCGCTCGTTGGCGCACTGGCCGTCGCTGACACGGTCAAGTTCGGCTCACGGGACGCAATCGGACGCTTGCAGGCGTCTGGCATAACCGTCTGGATGATCACGGGCGATAATCGACGTACGGCTGGCGCCATCGCGAGCGAGGTTGGTATCGCGCCGGAACATGTGCTGGCGGACGCGCTGCCCGGCGAGAAGGCCGAGCAGGTGGCGAAGCTACGCGGCGCTGGGAAGGTTGTCGCATTCGCCGGAGATGGCATCAACGACGCGCCCGCGCTGGCGCACGCCGACATCGGAGTCGCGATGGGTACGGGAACGGATGTAGCGATGGAAGCGGCTGGCGTGACCCTGGTGAAGGGCAACCTGCGCAGCCTGGTCACAGCGCACTCTCTATCGCACGCGACGATGAACATCATTCGCCAGAATCTCTTCTGGGCGTTCGCCTACAACACCGTGCTGATCCCGATCGCGATCGCGTCGCCCGCGATTCCCGCGCTGCGCGAGACGGCGCCGATCTTCGCGGCGGCGGCGATGGCGCTCTCGTCGGTGACAGTGGTAAGCAATTCACTGCGGCTGCGGCGCTTCGGCGCGCAGCAATCGTAAGCTAATCGAAGATTGTTCGTTTGAGCATTCGCGCGTGACTCCGGTTTGGGGGAAGCGCGCGGAGAGAAAGTGAGCGAATCGCATGGCGATAGTCGAGACGACCCTGAAGGTGCCCGATATTAGCTGTGAGCACTGCGTCAAGACGATCAACGGCGCGCTGGGCGCGACTGATGGCGTCGAGCAGGTCAGCACGGACATTCCGAGCAAGACAGTTCACCTGAAATATGACGCCGGACAGTTGAGCATGGAGAAGATCGAAGAGATCCTCGACGATGCGGGCTATACCGTCGCGAAATAGTAGCGCGGCCTGGCATTCAAGAGGCGGCAGGGTTCGCAATCCCTGCCGCCTCGCTGTGTCCTCATGCGCGATCCGGCCCTGAGTCATACCGCGTCAGGTCGTACTACTGTAAATTGACGGGACAGGGTGAATGCTGGAGACATAGATATGACGACGCGGCCCACGTTCCCCGGATTCAACCAGCGCCTGACGATAATTCTAAGCTCTCACGGGAGCGTCAGCAACTGCGCTCCACCGGCTCCTTTGCGCTCCGGTAGCTTCCTTCTCGTTCCTTGATGGTCAGATGCGGTACAAGCGAGATGTGTCGCGCCATGCTTCCGTTGTACAACGGCGCGGTGCGACAAGGTATTAGGCGCTTTCTGAACTGGTGATTGACTTCATCCGTGGATCGGGTACCCAGAAGCGCAGCATCAGCGCCGCTGCCGTTGCGAACAGCGCCGTAACCGCGAACACTGGAGGATAGCCCCACGCATTGGCCATGAAGCCTCCCAGGATTGGTGCGCCGATCACGAAGGGCGCATACGCCACCGATGCCAGCGCCACATAGGTTGGCCGCCGCTCTTCCGGCCCGAACTCCGTGATTAGCGTGAAGCCCGCCAGCAGCACGCCCGAGATGCTGAGCCCGAGCGCCAGAAACACCACGCCATACGCCAGGAAGCCGTGCGCCACCAGCGCGGCCAGCCCTGCTATACCTGCGCACGCCGTTCCCCAGAGCAGCGTCGCGCGATGCCCAAAGCGGTCACCAATCGCGCCCCACGCGAAGCTCCCCACAGTCATCGCGACGAATAGCACCGTGCTCTCTGCCCCGACCTCTGGATCGCTTAAGCCGCCCAGGCGCACAGCCGAGACAGCATACAGCGCGCCGGCCATCGTTGACATCCCGACGAGACCGTTGGCGATCAGCAGACGCCGAAGCGCTCCGTCTTGACGCACCAGCGCCACGATCTCGCGCGCCTGCGCGGACATGGAGAGCCGTGCCGCCGGTGGGTGTGGTGAGGTATGCGTAACACGCGCCGGCTCTCGCCCCAGGGCGAGCAGCACGAACGAGATCGCCATCGCGGCGAAAGTCATCGCGAAGCAGAGTGCAAAGTTCAGCGGCCAGGAGACGCTTGCCAGCAGCACTGTGGCGATGGCGGCGCCGCCGATGCCCAGGACGTTCCCCGCACCCCACCAGAATCCCATGAACCGCCCTAACCACGTTCGCGGGATCGACCGCGCGATCATGTCGAGCCAGGCCGGATAGGTAATGCCACCGGCGAACAATGCCAAAAAGATCATCGCGAAGAAGAGGGCGAGCAACGCCCCGGCGTTCCTGCCCGCCAGCGCGATGGCCCCAAACGCCAGCACGAGATACGGCACTCGCTCCAGGATCGTCGCCAGCAGTATGAACGGCAGCGCGTGGCGCAGCCGCTCGACCAACGCCGCAACCAGGAGTTGGGGACCATAGAGGCCCAGAGCGCGGATCGCTGGAATCAGCGCGACCGCCACGTTGCTCCGCGTGAGGTGGGCGACGAAGAGCGGGAGGATCGTGTAGCTCGACGATATGCTGAGCCCCAGGCTGAATAAGGCGATGTCGCCGCCGAAAAACGCGAAGTTCCAGCGCATGTTGCGCGCGTCTCTTGCGTCACGCTCCCGCGCATCCGTGTCAGTCCCAACCTGCACGCTCGTCCTCCGGTCTCGTCGCCTGGCAGCGTGAGGCCCGACGCCCACAGCGCGCATCGCGAGCATAGGCGCGCAGTATACTCCCGCTTTGCATCGCTCGGCAAGTCACAAATCTTCCGCTTGGCGGAATCTCCGGCGGTCATCAGACACCAATCATGCGCCGTTGCGGCGTACCGTGGCAGAGTGGTTTTCTACTCCCATGTCGGCTCAGGGATTGACGAGGGGACAGCCTACAACATGACCAGGCGACGCGGTATCAATCGCCAGCCGTGCGCGCTGCAGATGCGTCAGCGTCACCGCGATCCGTTGGCGGATCAGGCAGCAGCAGGGCGGCGCATACGAGGATGAGCGCGGAGATCAGCACAGGCGCGAAGGCCAGCCACGGCAACTGGAACCAGTCCCACAGCACGCCGCCGATGTATGGCCCGATAAACGTGGAGGTGTAGCTGACCCCGAGGCTTGCGCCGGTCAGACGGGCGACATGCGCTCCGTGGGCGAAAATGGCGGGTAGCGCGATAGCGAGCGTGAATACGGTCGCCGATGACGCGCCGATCAACGTTCCCCAGAGCGGTTCAAGGCTGGGCGGCGTCACGAGCCAGCCCAGAATCGAGGCGAATGAGAGACATCCCGCCGCCACGAACGGCCAGCGTTTGCCCGCGAGCCGCTGCGCTACCAGTGTCAGTCCGAAGCAGATGGGAAGCTGGGCCGCGTTGATGGCGAAGAGCGCGAGGGGGGTCACGGCGCTAGCGCGCAACGCCTCGTTATACGACGCCACCCACCCATTCATGCCGAAGTAGACGACGCTGCCCCCGCCCATGATAGCGCCGATCATCCATGGGCTGACATGCGGCGCTGCGAACTCGGCATGTGCGCTACCAGACGGCTGACCATTCGAGTCGCTCCCTCGCATGGCGTAGGAGGGCAGAGGCGTGGGCGGCGCGAACATCATCCAGAGCAGCAGCATTGCCGTCAGTGGGATGGCCCACATGAGCAGCGCGGCAGGCCAGGCGTTGGCCCCGAACCATTGACTCATCAGCGGAACTGTCAACGATGCGCCAAACGTCTCGCCAAGCGTTAGGCCGTCAGTGAAGATCGCCGAGACGAAGCCGATGCGGGAGGGGAACCATTGGCGCGCCAGCAGCGGCACGGAGGTCTGCGCCAGCGCGATGCCCGCCGCCAGCGCAATCGTGAAGACATAGATGCCGATGGCGCTTGGCCAGACCCCTCGTGCGACCGTCCCGAGCGTCACGACGGCAAGCCCCAGCGAGACGGCGCGTCGGCCGCCGATGCGTCCCGCGATGCGCCCAGCGGGCCATGCCCCGAGGCCCATGAGCAGCGACGGCAGCGCGGTGAGCAGTCCCGTCTCGCCATAGGTCAGATGCAGATCGGAGCGGATGAGCGCCAGTAGCGGCGGGACGGCGAGCAGTGGTGTTCGCAGGTTGACGCCCAGGAACAATACGAGCGCGAATGCGCCTACCGCTGCTCCGGTCGTACTCGCTCGCCAACCGATTGCTTTGCCCTGCGCCACAAAATCCTCCCCAAACGCTTGCTCTCACCGTATGCGCCGCCATGGCTGCGGCCCTCAGGCGCACTGGCGCTCGACTGCGCATGAGTCTTATCATACTATGCCCCGCTAGCCCGTCGCCGCCTCATGGACAGCGCCGCCCGCTGGGTGTATGCTTGGGCCTGGCCGCGTTGCTCATCTAATGTTCCGACGCGATATTGCGTGGAGGGGGTGCACGAGTGATGAATCAACCACCGCAAAACCAAGCGCCTACAAACTGGCAAGATCCGGTAGTAAGAGAAGTCGCTTTCAAGGAATATCAATTCCTCTTGGAGGACACGGGCAAGCTAAGCGATCGACGGCAATCCGTCAATACGCTCTTCGTCTCTATCAACGCTTTGTTTCTAACGGGCGTGGGCTTTCTACTGCTCCAATCCCTTCAAGCTGCCGCTTATGTTGCGGAGTCAATCATCTTTATCGTTGGGTTCCTGACAATAGCGATGATCACAACCCGCATCAATCACCGCTGGCTCAGAATCAGCGAGCAGTACCGCAAACTGGTCAATCTGCGAATACGCTATCTTACCGAACTCGAAGCGCGTCTACGTGACTCGGGTATGTTCCCCTCTGTTTCGGTGAAGCTGGAAAGCGAGGAGATCCGCAAGGATGGGAACGCTGTTAACACGAGTCGTGGAACGTTCAGCGTTGAAGAGGTGCTCTTCAATCCGGAAGCGCCGAAACAGCCACCCAGCTTTTCACGCTCTGAGCAACAGATCGCCCACACTTTCATTTTTGCATACTGGATGGCTTTCGTCCTTGCAATCATCGGGTACCTCATCTTGGGCATTTTTCCAGCGATAGGCATAACGTGGCCGAACATGCTGCGCCTCATTGGCATCTGATCATCTATCCACCCTTATCCTTGCCGCAGAATCGCCACAGCATCGGGCGGCAGCGACACGGCGCCAGAATGAAGCTCGACGCCCGCCTCTGAGGCGAACAGCATCTGCGCTTCACCAGGGGGCAGCGAAACGGGCTGCGTTTGCCCGGCGAGGTTGCAGGCGAGCGTGATGGGTCCGTGGCTGAGGGTGAGCCATTGCGCCGTGTCATCATAGGTGGCGCGCGCGTCGTCCAAGTTGCCGCTGATCAGCTCAGGGATGTCGTGGCGAAGGCGCAGCAAGCGACGATACCACGCGAAGACGCTCGCATGCGGCTCCAGGTTCAGCTCGGCCCAGTCCAGTTTCGACCGCTCGAACGTTGTGTGGGCCTGCGGATCAGGAACATCTTCCGGATCCCAACCGAAGGCGGTGAACTCGCGCCGTCGCCCTTCACGCACAGCCTGCGCAAGCTCAGGCTCCTGGTGATCGGTGAAATATTGGAAGGGCGAGCTTGCCGCCCACTCCTCGCCTTGAAAGAGCAGCGGGATAAAGGGTGACAGGCAGACAAGCGCCGCAGCGATGCGCAGGCGACCCGGCGACAGGAGCGCCGCAGTGCGCTCACCACGCGCGCGATTACCGATGTGGTCGTGATTCTGGCTGAAGACGACGAAGTGGTTCGCGGAGAGCCCGACTGTCGGTCTGCCGTGCCGACGCTGCCGAGCGACCGAATAGCGCCCGTCATAGACGTACGCGCGCCGCCACGCGTGGGCGAGGTCCGCGAGTGAGCCAAAGTCCGCATAGTAGCCGTCGCGCTCGCCCGTCAGCGCGGCGTGCAGCGCATGGTGGAAGTCGTCACTCCACTGCGCGCTCAAGCCATAGCCACCCGCCTCGCGTGAGCGGACGAGGCGCGGATCGTTCAGGTCACTCTCGGCGACCAGGACGAGCCGTCGTCCAAGCTGCGCCTCCAGCGCGCTGACCTCGGTGGCCATCTGCTCCAACAGATGAACCGCCGAGAGGTCGAGCAGCGCGTGCACAGCGTCGAGCCGCAGCCCGTCGAAGTGGTAGTCGCGCAGCCACATCAGCGCGTTGTCGCAGATGAAGCGGCGCACCTCGTCGCTGCCGGGGCCATCCAGATTGATCGCCATGCCCCAGGGCGTTGTGTAGTGGTCAGTGAAATAGGGGCCGAAGCGCGACAGGTAATTACCCGATGGACCCAGGTGGTTGTAGACCACATCCAGCAGCACGGCCAGACCATGCGCATGGCACGCATCCACCAGTCGCTTCAGGCCATCCGGTCCACCGTAGGTATTCTGAGGCGCGTACAGGTCGACGCCATCATAGCCCCAGCCGCGCTCGCCAGGAAACTGCGCGACTGGCATGATCTCAACATGCGTCACACCCAGCTCGGCGAGATGATCCAGATGGGCGATGGCGGCGTCGAATGTCCCTTCGCGCGTGAACGTGCCGACGTGCAGCTCATAGATGATGGCTGATGAGAATGGTGGCGCCTGCCAGCGCTGATCGCTCCAGACGAAGGCGCCGTGGTCCACCAAACACGATGGGCCGAAGACGCCGCCGGGCTGCCACGGCGAACGCGGGTCAGGCAGCGGCTCGCTGCCGTCTACACTGAAGGTGTAGGTATCTCCAGCGCCAGCCTCCGCCTCAACACTCCACCAGTCATTCGCCTCCATCGTCATGCGAAGGCGTTTGTCGCCCACTAGCACGTCTACGCCATGCGCATCTGGCGACCACACTCGAAACAGCGTCATGCTGATCCTACTCTTCTGTCTGTTACTTACTGTTCATCCCTCACAAGCAGCGCCACCGGGAAGCGGCGTAAAGTCTCCGCGACCGCGATGTCGCCGCCTGCCAGCGTGTCGCCGGTCAGTACATTGCGCCAGTGACCCTCTGGCACGCTTAGGGTCGTGTCAGCCCAGTCGTCGCCACGTCCGATCACCAGCCGAGGCGCCACGGTGATGACGTCGTTGCCGCGTATGAATGCGACGATGTGCGCCGCCTTCGCACCACGCGCGATGACTGGCTCATACACGCCGCGTGGGCCAAATGCGGAGGCGTGCCCGCGTCGTGTCGCGAGCGCCTGGCGAATGACCCATAGCTTGGGCAGACCTTCGTCGCGTCGCGCCCAGATGTCCTCCGCTCTAGCGCCGTCCAACTCGGCGAGCAGACGCTGGCGAAGCGCGTAGTCCACCGGGCGTCGATTGTCGGGGTCCACCAGGCTGAGATCCCATAGATCGCAGCCCTGATAGATGTCTGGCACACCCGGCGCCGTGAGCTTGAGGAGCGTCTGCGCCAGCGAGTTGACCCAGCCCGGGGTCCTCAGCTCATCCACGAAAGCGCTCAGGTCGGCGACAAACTCCTCATCAGACAGCGCGCCCGCAATGAAGCTCTGGAGCGCCTGCTCATAGGCAGCGTTCGGCGCGGTCCAGCTAGTGTGCTGCTTGGCCTCGCGGACCGCTTTGAACATGTACGCATTCGTGCGCTCTTCGTCAAGAGGCCACGCGCCGATAAGCGTCTGATAGAGCAGGTACTCGGCGTTGCGGTCGGGATACTCGCCGGTGCGCAGCCGATCGTTGCGCGCGGACCAGCGGCGCACGGCCTCGCCCCAACGCTCGGGAAGCTCTGAGAGCAAGCTGATGCGCGCCCGCACATCCTCGCTGCGCTTCGTGTCGTGGGTGGACGTCGTGAGCATCGTCTCGGGCCAGCGTTCCTGGGTGTCAGCGCATGCGGCATGGAACGCTTCAACCGAGCGCCCAAATACGCCGGGGTCGCCGCCGACTTCATTGAGCGCGACCAGGCGATTGTAGCAGTAGCAGGCGGTATCCTCCGCGCCCTTCGCCATCGCTGGCCCCGACAGTTGCTGGAAGCGCATGACCAGCTCCGACTCAAGATCACCGCGCGCTCGTAGCTGCAGCACGTCACTGAGGAAGCTGAACAGCTCAGGGTCCAGGTCGGGACGCCGCGCTTTGGCCGCCTCCACCGTCTCGCGGATGATGCGGACATCCTCCTCACGCACGATGCCCGCATCGGCTCGCACGTATGTCCGATACACGGGCATGCTGGCGATGGTCTCGCGCAGCGCGTCTCCCAGCTCGTGGCGGGTGTAGTCGCGTGTGCGCCAGCGCTGTTGGCAGATGGCCAGCCAGAGCGCCGTGAGCCGGTTGACATCGGTGGCCAGGGCTTCGCGCAGAACGAGCAGCTTCTTCTCGTGCACGATTGTGGCGTAGTCGGCGGGCTGACCAGTGAACTCCGCGTACAGGTCTGTCAGCGGCGCCTCACCGACCGGATCGATGAACAGGCCACCGACCATGTTGAGGAATTCATAGCCAGTGGTTCCCGCGACAGGCCATGCGGCGGGTAGACGCTCGCCGTCTTGCAGAATCTTCTCCACGACGACCCATGTCTCGGGGGCGCGCTCGCGCAAGCGTCGCAGGTAGGCTTCCGGATCGCGCAAGCCGTCGATGTGGTCAATGCGCAGACCATCGAGCGCGCCCTGTTCCACCCAGCGCAGAATGAGGGAATGCGTGTCCTCGAAGACGCGCTCATCCTCAGCGCGCAGCCCGGCGAGCGTGTTGATGTCGAAGAAGCGGCGGTAGTCCAGTTCTCGGTCGGCGGCGCGCCAGTAGGTCAGGCGGAAGTTTTGTCGCTCCAGCATGTCATCCAGCGCTGGAGGTGTCCCGTTGATCTCCGTCAATGTCGCGTCGATCGCGTCGGCCACGAGCTGATTGTTCTGGCACAGGTCAGCCAGATGGCGCCGCAGTACCTCTTTATCGCGATGGCGGCGCATGACGCTCGCAGTGTCCGTGCGGCTGGCGTGCGGTAGCTGACCGAAGGTGTCAGCGAGGAATGCCAGTTCATCCGAGCCACAGCGCTCGGCCGCCTGCGCCAGAGGAACATCGAGCGAGCGAGGCGCGATCGGGAGGATGTGGTCTTTGTAGCGCACAATGAAGCTGCCAGCCTCACGCGCCAGCCGAATCTCGCCCGCCTCTAGCTCACGCCCATAGTGGTCGCCGAGAATGGGCATCAGTACCGCGTTGCGCAGCCGAGCCTCGGGCGGATCCCAGTCCACGTCGAAGTAGGCCGCGTAACGGCTGGATGGTCCGTTCTCCAGCACATCCCACCACCAGGCGTTCTCGCGTCCGCCAATGGCCATGTGGTTCGGCACGATGTCGAGCGCGAGCCGCAGTCCCGTCCGCTGGAGCGCCGCGAGCAGTTGTTCATGGCCCTCCGCGCCGCCGAGCTCAGTGTTGACGCGCTGCGGGTCCACGACATCGTAGCCATGCGAACTGCCTGGGCTCGCCTGCAGGATAGGTGAACTGTACAGGTGGCTGACTCCAAGCGCGGCGAGGTAGTCGGTGATGGCGGCGGCATCGTCGAAATTGAAGGTCTTGCGCATCTGCGCGCGGTACGTCGCGCGTGGCTCAGCGGGCATAGCGCAGCACCGCCATCGAATGACCAACCAGCAGATATTTCGCGCCCGGCGGCAGGTTTTCCTGAGGCCTGCCTTGCTCGGCGACCCCGGTAGGCCAGCGGGTGTCGATCTCCAGCTTCCAGGCGCCAATGTTGCCTGAGCCTCTGGGCAGCGTGAACGGAATCTCGTCAGTATGCGCGTTGAGTAGAATCAGCATCGTGTCGTCTTTCATGGGCTTGCCTTGCTCGTCGATGTCGCCGATCAGGCCGCCACCGATCCGCACGCCGAGCGTGCGTGTCCAGCCGGTGAGCCAGTCCTTTGGGTGCATCTCTTTGCCATCGGGGCGCAGCCAGGTGATGTCCTTGATGCGCGAGCCATGCAGGACATGCCCCTTGAAGAACTTGCGCCGGTGCAGACCGGGATGTGTTCGGCGCAGCGCGATGACGCGGCGCGTGAAGTCGAGCAGTGAGCCACGGCGTTCGTCAATGTCCCAGTTATACCAGCTTATCTCATTGTCCTGACAGTAGGCGTTGTTGTTGCCCCACTGCGTGCGCCCGATCTCATCGCCGCCTGAGATCATTGGGATGCCTTGTGAGAGCAGCAGTGTCGCGATGAAGTTGCGCTGCTGCCGCTCACGAAGGGCGCGCACAGCAGGGTCGGAAGTCTGGCCTTCGACGCCGCAGTTCCACGACCAGTTGTCGTTTGCGCCGTCGCGATTGTCTTCGCCATTGGCCTCGTTGTGCTTGTACTCGTAGCTGACGAGGTCCTGCAACGTAAAGCCATCGTGGGCGGTTACGAAGTTGATGCTGGCATAGGGACGGCGACCGTCGCTCTCATACAGGTCGCTGCTGCCGGTGAGGCGGCTCGCCAGCTCGGGAAGCTGGCCGTCGTCGCCGCGCCAGTAGCGCCGCACGCAGTCGCGGTACTTGCCGTTCCACTCGGCCCACAGCACCGGGAAGTTGCCCACCTGGTAGCCGCCCTCGCCGACATCCCACGGCTCGGCGATCAGCTTGACTGTCGAGATGACGGGGTCCTGGTGGATGGTGTTGAAGAACGCCGAAAGCTGCTCGACCTCGTGCAGCCCGCGCGCCAGCGTCGCCGCCAGGTCGAAGCGGAAGCCATCGACATGCATCTCCTGCACCCAGTAGCGCAGGCTATCCATGATGAGCTTGATGACCTGCGGCTGTTGCGTATTCGGCGTGTTGCCCGTGCCGGTGTAGTCCATGTAGTAGCGTTCCTGGCCAGGAACCAGGCGATAATAGGTCTGGTTGTCGATGCCCCGGTAGCTCAGCGTCGGCCCAAGCTGATTGCCCTCGGCGGTATGGTTATAGACCACATCGAGAATGACCTCGATGCCCGCGCGATGCAGCGCCTTGACCATCTCCTTGAACTCGCGCACCTGCTCGCCGCAATCGCCTGAGCTGGAATAGCGTGCGTCAGGAGCAAAGAAGTTCAGCGTGTTGTAGCCCCAGTAGTTACGCAGGCCCTTGTCAAGCAGAATCTTGTCGTCAACGAAAGCATGTACGGGCAGCAGCTCGACCGCCGTGACACCCAGGTCGCGCAGATAGTCAATGGCCGGCTTCGAGGCAAGGCCAGCGTAGGTTCCACGGATGTTCAGCGGGATGTCCTCGCGGCACTCAGTAAAGCCTTTGACATGCGTCTCATAGATGACGGACTGACGCCACGGGACACGCGGCGGGCGGTCGTCTTGCCAATCGAAGCGTGGATCGATCACGACGCCCTTGGGCATGCCCCAGGCGTCATCCTCGTCGTTATATGTGAGGTCGGCCCCCTCGCTGCCCATCTGGTACGCGAAGACGGGGGCCTCCCAATTGATCTGCCCTGTCAGCGCCCGCGCATACGGGTCAACCAGCAGCTTCGAGGGGTTATAGCGCTTGCCCTCTTCTGGCGTGAACGGTCCGTGAGCCCGATAGCCATAGACCTGTCCCGGCTTGATGCCCGTAAGATAGCCATACCAGACATGGCCGACGACATCGGGCAGCGCAATCGTCTCGACCCGAGCATCTGGCCTGGCGCTATCGAACAGGCACAGCTCGACTTTATCAGCATGCTCCGCATAGATCGCGAAATTGACGCCGCGGCCATCCCAGACGGCCCCCAGGGGATACGATCTCCCGGGCAAAACAGCGCGCGCCACAGTATTCCTCCAGTCACCGACACACAGCGCTGAGCCAACGAACGACGCTACGAAACCGATCGCAGCCCAGACGTTACCGCTTGCTCCTTAAGCAACTTCTTTGCCTCTTTGTGACCCTGCCGGTATGATGGTCTGTCCAGACGGGCAGAAGAATCGCCATCCTATGATACAGATGATAGTGCGCGGAGAGACCTGCGAGCGATGCCGGTGGCTACATGATGGGTGGCTGCGCCTCCGCCGACCATTGCGCGCGAGGCAGCGGCGCCAGGTGGACGACGAGATTTCCGCGTAGTTTCAGCTCGCGCTCGATCATGAAGACGCGTCGCAAGCGGTGCAGCTGTTCGGGTGTGCGCCCCGTCACCATTAGATTGACGCTCGCCATGCCGCCCGGCGCGAGCAACGCTGCGATCTGACGCAGGAATGGCGTCGCCAGCGTTCCTGTGGCCAGGCGACCAGCTTCGAAGAGGTCCACGCAGACCAGGTTGAAGAGGCTGGCGTCATCGGTCGGCGCGCCGTCTGATGTGACATGCGCCGCCACCCAGTCGAAGGCGTCGGCTTCGACAATGCTCAGCCCCTGCAACGCATCCAGGCCGAACAGGTCACGAGCGAGCGTCAGCACGGCTGAGTCGCGCTCCACTCCGACGATCGCCACATCGGGGCAGCGCCGCGACAGAAGTGTCGCCACGGTGCCGCCGCCCAGGCCAAGAATCAGCGCCCGCTTCGGGCATCCCGGCGGCAGCATCAGCCCCCAATAGTCGGCATGTGGGTCGTCCGCGCCATCAGACCCCTCAGTGATCGGCAGGCTGATAGACTGCGTAACACCGCCGACCTGCAACGACAGGCCGCCACCCTCGCGCGGCGCCACCTGCGCTGGCGGATGACGGGGCGTCCCACGTCGGCGTTTCTTCGGCATCGCGACCCCTCTAGCGTCTTGTCATTCGTTCACCGCCTGCGCGACGGCGCGCCTGTACAGTACAATATGCGGGGTCACTCTGGCATCTCGCCAGACCATTGATCGCGCTCCATCCTTCTACCGGACCTCCTGTGGGCCGGGCATGGATGGAAAAGGTTGGTCGTGCGCCAGCGCCGCTACAAGGAGCCACGCTATTCTATGAACCACGATACTCTTCCCACGATGCGCGTCGCGCTGCGTTATCCAGCGCTGCTTGGCATTCTCGGCGGCGGTCAACTGGCGCGGATGTCGGCGGAGGCGGCGTCTCAACTAGGTATCGAGGTGGCTATCCTGGAAAAGGAGGCGAACAGCCCGGCTGGGCGCATCGCCGCACGCGAGGTCGTCGGCGGCTGGCTCGACGTTGATCGGCTCGCGGATCTGGCCGCGGGAACGCTAGCGGTCACCCTCGAAAACGAGTTCGTGGACATCGCGGCGCTGGAATGGCTGGAGGCGCGCGGCGTCGCCGTGTATCCCTCCGCGCACACGCTCGCGCTGATTCAGGACAAATACGAACAGAAGCGCTTCATGCGCGACACGGCTGAGGTTCCCACGACCGACTTTGCGCCCGTCACCTCTGCCGATGATGTCACGCGGGCCGCTGGGCAGTGGGGATGGCCGCTGGTGTTGAAGGGGCGGCGCAACAGCTACGACGGCTACGGCAACGCGACTCTGCGCGGACCAGACGACATCGCTCCGGCCTTCGAGCGACTCGGCTTCCCCGAACGCACGCTCTATGTCGAGCGCTGGGCGCCTTTCACCCGAGAGCTGGCGGTAATCGTGGCGCGCGGACGCGACGGCGCGATGGTGGTGTATCCCACGGTCGAGACAGAGCAGCGCGACCACATCTGCCACATCGTGCGCGCGCCCGCTCCCGGCGCGCCAGCGTCAGCGCGGCGCGCGGCGGACATCGCGCGGAGCGCGGTGGAAGCGATCGAGGGCGTCGGCGTCTTCGGCGTCGAGCTGTTCGAGCTAGCGGATGGTTCTGTGCTCTACAACGAGATCGCGCCACGCCCACATAATACGGGCCACTACACCATCGAGGGCTGTGTCACGTCGCAATTCGAAAACCATGTGCGGGCGGCGCTGGGACTGCCGTTGGGCAGCGTCGGGATGGTCGCGCCAGCGGCGGTGATGGTCAATACGCTGGGCGTGCGCAATGGGCCAGCCGAGGCGCGGGGCATGGCGCGGGCGCTTGAGGTTCCTGGCGCGCATGTGCACGTCTATGGCAAGCTGGCCTCGCGAGTCGGACGGAAAATGGGCCACATCACGGCGCTCGGCGCGACCGTCGCCGAAGCTGAGGCCATCGCCCGCGCCGCTGCCGACGCGCTGGATCTATAACGGCTCGGCAGTCGTTCAGCCAGACACCTTGACGATCATTGGCGCGAGATCAGCGTGCGCCCCTGCGCCGGGGAACGTCTTACCAACCGAGCCGCGCTGGCAGGTAGACGCGCACATCGCCAGTCTGCCAGAGATGTCGCACGTAGGCGTTGACGCCAGCCGTGGGCGACTCTCCCGGTGGCAATCCCCGCTGGATGCGCTGCCTCATCGCCTGAATCGTCAGCAGCGTCTCAAAGGCGCTCAGCGTCTGGGGATCATTCAGATAGGTTTGCTCAGTCAGGTGATTCGCACGCAGAAAGGCCTCGAAACTGATGCGCGCTGGGCTGGACGCTGGCTGTGAGTCGATGAGCTGCAATTGCTGCCGCGCCATCGCCCGCGCGTCGGACTCGGATGCGGTCAGGCCGAGCCGTTTCCCTTCCTGCAGGAGAAGGCGTTCCTGAATCATCTGTGTCAGCGCGTCGTGACGGACCTGATTGGGCGTCTCGTTCAGGGTCGACAACAGTCCAGGTGGAGCGCCAGGCGGCCCCTCCTGGAGCGCTTGCTGGTGGTTCGCCAGCGTGCCCTCTACCCGCAGCTCCAGCATCTCCGCGCAGAGAGGATAGCCATTCACGGTGGCGACCACAAGCGGCTCACCTGCGGGTATTTTCACTGGAAGGGTGACACCGGGCGGGAGCATTCCGCCGACTGGAGCGTTCGCCGAGCACACGACCTCGGGCAGACTCGCCGAAGCCGCAAGCTGCCGTTGGCGCACGATGAGTCCAGCGATCAGCAGCGTCACGAGTATCATCACAATGCCACTGGAAGCTTGCCAGCCTCGTGAGCGCCACCGGGTCCGAAGCCACACCTGCAGCCGAGACAGGATGGGGAGCGCATTCATCGCCATCACCCCAGTATTTTCACAACCGCCTGCTTCATACTACGCCCTGGGGCATTTGGTTGTACATCCCCTCAGCCCGCTATGCGCCGCCTGTCACTGCCTAGCAAGTTCTTTAGCGCACATGGGTCAGGCGCATGTACTGCGTCGCGCCGATGCGTTGGAGGACGAAGCGCACGAAGGGCGGCGCCCACGATAGCCGCGTATCGGTGATGATGCGCGGGTTGGTCAGGCGGATGCGCTGGCCGCGCGTCACGATCTCGCAGCCGCCCGCCGCCAGCACATTTTTTACCCAATCCGTATCAGGGCCATAGGTCAGGGCCAGGATATAGTCGTTCCCGTCAGCAAACACGTTGATGGGGTTCGAGAATACGCGCCCAGATTTGCGTCCGACATGACGCAGGATGCCGAAGCCCGGCAAACGATCGGCGAATCGTCCAGTGATGCGATTGGTCACTTTGCGGTTGAATCGCGCAACGCGCATGGGAATAGGCATGCGGACTCCTCCAGTCGAGGGGACGTTAAGCGCGCTCCTGTCTCAGCGAGAGCGCCGCGCCGATGACCATCAGCGTCGCGAAACCAAGCAGGAACAGCACGTCAGGCCAGATGTCGCTCAGTTGCAGCCCCTTGAGCATGACGTCTTTCAGCGCGAAGTTCGCCCAGGTCAGCGGCATGACATACGCGGCCTGCTTGAGTATGACGGGCAGCGTGTTGACTGGGAAGAACAGTCCGCCCAGCAGGATTTGCGGCACGATCAGCAGCGGGATAAACTGGACGACCTGCAGCTCGTTGCGCGCGAAGGCTGAGGCGAAGATGCCCATGTTGACGCCGCCGATAGTCAGTGTCAGCGTGATGAGGAAGAGCAGCCACAGGTTGCCAGCGTAGTGCACCTGCAGGACGTAGATGACGAATCCCAGAATCACCAGCGACTGGATTGTGGCGAAGAGCGTGAACCCCAGCACATACCCCAGCGTCAGCTCGGTGCGGCTGAGCGGCGAGACCAGCACACGTTCGAGCGTTCCCTGGCTGCGCTCACGCAGGAATGCGACTGAGGCCAGCAGGAAGACGAAGAAGAACGAGAAGAGTCCGACGAACATCGGCGCAAGCGCATCAGTCTCGGTATATTCTGGCCCGCCATAGAGATACGTCGTGTCGAGCGCCACGGGCGCGACGGAGGGAAGCTGGCCTCCGCTGAGACTGGCGGAGCGAGCGCTGGGCGCGCTCAACGCCGCGAGCGCGAACGTCACGAGCTGCTGCGCTTGTTGCGCCGCTGGTGGATTCGAGCCATCCAGCCGCAGCGTGACGTGTGGCTGGCCGCCGCTCGCCAGTGTTGTCACGAAGTCTGGCGGGAAGATGAGCGCCGCGTTGGCGTCGCCGCTCTTGAGCTTGGCATCCACCTGATCGGCGTTGATCGCGATCACTTGCACGCCCTTGGACTTCGAGAGCGTCGAGCGTATCTCCTGCGTGATGGTCGCGCCACCGGCTCCGGTCGGCGCAACGAGGGCGAGGGTCAGGCTCGATGAACTGCTGCCGAGCACAAAGTTGAGCACGGTCATGATGACCAGCGGCGCGACGAAGAGCAGCGCCAGCGTGCGGCGATCACGCAGGAACTGCCGCACGATGCGTAGCGCCAGCGCCAGCGCGCGCTGAGATGACGTGAACATGGCTTGCCTCCTGTGCGCGACTGCGCGTTACTCGCGCGTCGCTGGCGTCTCGGTCACGAGGTCGCGCTGGGCATAGTAGAGGAATGCCTGGTCGAAATCGTCACGCCCAGAGGCGCGTAGCAGCGCATCGGGTGAGTCGAGGGCGAGCAGCTTGCCGAAGCGCAGGAGCGCGAGCCGGTGGCAGCGTTTCGCCTCGTCGAGATGGTGCGTGGAGACAAGAATTGTCACGCCGCGCTGATTGAGCTGCGCGAAGTAGTCCCAGAATTGCAGGCGCAACTCCGGATCGATGCCGACCGTCGGCTCGTCGAGAAAGAGCAACTGTGGCTGATGAATGAGCGCCACCGCGAGCGAGACGCGCTGGCGCATCCCACCACTCAGCGCGCCTACGGGCGAGTCCCGCCGATCTGTCAGATCCACCAGCGCGATTGTCTCAGCGATGCGCTGAGCGAGACGCTTGCCGCGCAGGCCGTAGAGCGCGCCGAAGAACGCCAGGTTCTCGCGCACGCTCAGGTCCGCATAGAGCGCGCTCGCCTGTGTCATGTAGCCAATCTGGCTTGTCACGCGTCGATTTGGCATGCGCTTGCCCAGCACAAATGCCTCGCCACTGGTGGGTGACGCCATGCCGAGCAGCACGCGAATGAGCGTGGTCTTGCCCGAGCCATTCGGCCCGATCAACCCGAACGTCTCGCCAGTGTCAACAGTGAATGAAACGTCATCCAGCGCCCGCGACTTGCCAAAGGTCTTGGTGAGATGGCGCGCCACGACTGGAGCTTGCGCCTCGCTGGCCAAAGTATGCTCCGCCATAGGGATCAGTCTCCTGTCGGTTCTGTCTGTGGAGAGGCATCGTCCGCTGGTTCGGCGGCGATCCCCTGGAGAATCACATCAACCGCGCCTGTGAGATATGGGTCGATGGGCAGCCCCGCGATGGCTACCAGAATGACGTTCGAGGCCAACAACTGCCCGACAACCTGCGGGTCGTGCGGACGCAGCTCCCCAGCCGCAATCCGTGACTGCAGATAGCGCGACAACATCCCCAGCGCCTGCTCGCGCACAGCCATGCCGAAGCGTAGCATCTCCGGTTGCCAGATCACCTCGCGTACGATGAGGCGCAGCAGTGACCGCCGCTGCTGAATCAACCCATAGAGGCGAGTGGCAAGGTCGAGCAGCGTTTCGCGCGCTGGGCGGTCCGATGGAGCCGCGAGCAACTCATGGAGCATCGCCAGCGGACCCTCGCGCTCGACAATCGCCGAGAGCAGCGCGTCTTTGCTGGGAAAATAGTGATAGAGCAGCCCCTGCGCCACGCCAGCCGCCTGAGCGATGTCGCTCACGCGTGTGGCCTCGATGCCGCGCTGGCCAAACAGTTCCAGCGCAACATCGATCAGCTGGTTGCGCCGCTCTTCCGCCTGCTGCTGACGCTTGCTCCCGCCGCTCATAGTAGCCTCATTGACTGAATATTCATTCAACGAACATGAGCAAGTATAAGGATGGTCGACTCAATTGTCAAGCGTGTGAGGCTCGGCGGTTGTAACCCACATCAGGGTGTCCGGGGAGTGAGCAGGCGGTTGAAATCGCGCCTGGAAGGCCCAGCGAGGCCGCGCAGCCCGCCTGCGCGGGCTGGGTGTCAGCGCACGGGCGCAGCATGGGGGCATGGGGTGGGAGTCTGCGGAGGCAGGCTTCGCGTCGGCCCTGTCGGGCTGACCGTAGGGGCGGTTTCAGCCGCCAGCCAGCTCACACCGACTCACAGCGAGGGCGACACGCTGGCCGGATGACGGGCAACCCGCAAGCAGTCCATTGTTGCAGATGGCAAGGAGGGCAAGGAGGGCAAGGAGGGCAAGGCCCCCTGTGGTACAATCTGCCTGGACGCGCATTGCGATAGGATGCGCGCGAAGGGCGACATCTTCGCGGATCGATTGCCCGGCAGGAGAGGACTTCGCCACGCCATGCAGAGCCATCGCCGACGCATCGCTGTCCTCGGCAGCACCGGCTCAATTGGACGACAGACGCTCGATGTCGTGCGCGCATATCCTGACCGCTTCGAAGTGGTCGCGCTTGCGGCGCGCAGCAATGTCGCGCTGCTGGCGGAGCAGGCGCGCGAGTTTCGGCCGCAGGTCGTCGTCTGCGTGGGTGATTCTCCAGATACCCAGCGTCAGCTCGACTCAGCTCTGCCGGACTGCCTGCGCGGGGTCGAGGGACTGACCATCGCCGCGACGCATCCAGATGTGGAGATGGTGGTCGCCGCGACCTCTGGCCTGGTTGGCGTCGCGCCGACGCTCGCGGCGATTCGCGCGGGCAAGACGATCGCGCTGGCTAACAAAGAGACGCTGGTGATGGCCGGGCATCAGGTGATGGCGGAGGCGCGCAGCCGTGGCGTCGAGATTTTGCCGGTAGACAGCGAGCACAACGCGCTCTGGCAATGTCTGCGCGGCGAGCGGTCCAGTGAGGTGCGGCGGCTGCTCATCACAGCGTCAGGCGGCCCCTTCCGCCAGCGCACGCTCGACGAGATGCGCGAGATGACGCCCGAGCAGGCGCTCGCCCACCCGACCTGGCGCATGGGACCAAAGGTGACGATCGACTCCGCCACGCTGATGAACAAAGGGCTGGAGGTCATCGAGGCGCACTGGCTCTACGACATGCCGTACGACAAGATCGCCGTGGTCGTGCAGCCGCAGAGCATCATTCACTCGATGGTCGAATACGTGGACGACTCGATCAAGATGCAGGCGAGCATCCCAAGCATGCGTCTGCCCATCCAGTACGCCCTGAGCTATCCAGACCGGCTCGACCGCGAGGGGACGGCGCTCGCGCAGCCGCTCCGTTGGAGCGAGATCAAGCGGCTGGACTTCGATGTGGCCGATTTTGAGCGTTTCCCTTGTCTGCGGCTGGCGTATGAGGCGGGGCGCGCGGGCGGCTCGGCTCCCGCGGCGCTGGTCGGCGCGGATGAGACCGCAGTGGACCTGTTCCTTGGCGGCGCCATCCGATTCACCGACATCGCCACTGTGGTCGAGCGCACCCTCGAGCGACACAACATCATCACCGATCCAGACGTAGAAGCGGTGCAGGCTGTATCAGCCTGGGCGCAGGCGGAAGCCGCGCGTGTCGCCGAAGAGTTGCGTGGATCGCCAGTCTCACTTTCGCATGTAGACGATTGACGATTGAGGCATATTGGCTTTCCAGGTGGCTTTCTGGCGTGCGCGGATCGAGCGGATACGGAGCGCGTTCCGGAAGGTGGAGTAACGATTCATGAGCATTCCCTGGTATGACTATCTGGTGGCCATCCCGGTGTTCGCGCTGCTCGTGCTGGTCCACGAGTTCGGCCACTTCATCACGGCGAAGTGGGCTGGAATCCGTGTGGACGAGTTCGCGATTGGCTTCCCGCCACGCCTGCTGAGCTTCACGCGCGGGGAGACGACCTACTCCATCAACGCGCTGCCCATTGGGGGCTATGTGCGCATGCCAGGCGAGAATGGCGAGATGACCAACGAAGCGGGCGCATATGACCCGCGCGCCTTCGCCTCGAAGCCAGCCAGCAAACGCCTGATCGTGCTGCTCGCTGGCGTAACCATGAACTTCCTGTTGGCTATCATCTTCTTCACGGCCGCCGAAGCGGTCGGCCAGGTGCAGCTTCGCCCGGTCATCGCGACTGTCGCGGCTGGCTCTCCGGCGGCATCGGCGGGCCTCGTCGCGGGTGACACCTTCCTCAGTGTAGACGGCCACGCGGTGAAGTATTTCGGTGACGTGCAAAGCCTCACCAGCGCAAATGTGGCGCACACGCTCGCGGCCTCCCCGACCGCGACGACCTCGCCGATCGCAGTCGTCGTGCGTGACCCTGATGGAACAGTTCGCGACCTGACGATCAACGCGCGCACGAAGCCAGGAGCGGGACAGGGCGCGATGGGTGTCGAGGCGGACCAGACCAACCCGTACCATCTCTCCGCGCCCATCTGGCAGGCTCCCATCCTTGGGGTACAGGACGTAGGGAAAGTCATCTCGGCGACGGTGACAGGCATCCAGAATATCGTGCGCGGCGTGCTGCCGTTGAGCCAGGGCGTGCAGGGGCCGGTGGGCATTGTCCACGATACTGGCATGGTCGCGGCGGCGGTTCCCTTTGCGGGGTGGTACTACCTGCTCTTCCTCGTCGGCGCGCTCAACCTGAGCCTGGCGATCATGAACCTGCTGCCGATTCCGGCGCTGGATGGTGGGCGTGTGCTGCTGGTGCTGATCGAGGTGCTGCGGCGCGGCAAGCGGCTGAGTCCGGAGCGTGAGGGATTGGTCAACCTGATCGGCATGGCAGCGTTGCTGCTCCTGGTCGCGGTGATCACCTTCAACGATATCGGCTCGCTATTTGCGGGACACTAGGTTGAGTGGTCGCGAGTGCGCAAGGACGCTGAGCGAGCGCGCGGCACCCGTGTGCGCGGGCGGAGCGACCGGGTGCGTGCACAAAGTCGCGCGCCGCGCTAAAATCAAAGGTGGGGCGGCGCGGCCCATGACACACCATGAACATGAGACGTCTTGCGGCATTGTTCGCTGGCGCTCAGACGTTGCGGCGCGGTGAACCTGCGCGACGCGACACAATATGCGAATGAGAACAGGGCATCGGAGAGGCAGATGCGAAGACAGACACGACAAATTCATGTAGGGAATGTTCTCATCGGTGGCGATGCGCCTGTAGCTGTGCAGTCAATGACCACGATGTATACGCGCGATGTTGACGCCTCGGTGGCGCAGATCATCCGCCTGGAAGAGGTCGGCTGCGAGCTGGTGCGTGTGGCTGTACCGGAGAAGATTGACGCGCTGGCCCTCGGCGAGATCAAGCGCCGCATTCATATTCCGCTGATTGCCGACATACACTATCAGCCCGATCTGGCGCTGATCGCCATCGAGCAGGGAGTGGACGCGGTACGCATCAATCCCGGCAATCTGCTGCCCGACAAAGAGACGGGCAAGCAGTTCGATTCTTTCCGCAAGATCGTCGAGGCGGCCAAGCAGGCGGATGTCGCGATGCGCATCGGCGTCAACTCTGGCTCAATCGACGCGCTAGAGCGCGGCCCGGCGATGCGTAAGGTCAGCATGAAGATGCGCGCTGACGGCACGCTGGAGCGCAGCGATCCCGCGGAGGAGCGGCGTATAGAGCGTGAGGCGCTGACGGAGCGCATGGTGGCGAAGGCGCTGGAGTATTGCGGCTGGGCGGACAGCCTGGATTATCGCAACTACAAAGTCTCGCTGAAAAGCTCCAATGTGCTGACGGCTGTGGACGCCTACCGGAAGTTCTCCGCTGCCAGCGATGTGCCATTGCACCTGGGCATCACCGAGGCTGGCACACTGGTGACTGGCGCGGTCAAGTCGAGCATCGGTTTCGCGCTGCTGCTGGCCGACGGCATCGGTGACACGATTCGCGTCTCGCTGACCGCTGAGCCAGAGGAAGAGATTCCTGTCGCCTATGAGATTCTGCGCTCGCTTGATCTGCGCCAGCGCGGCGTCACGTTCGTCTCCTGCCCGTCATGCGGGCGTGTGGAGATCGATGTGATGACCATCGCCAACGAGGTCGAGAAGCGCCTGACCAAGGTGCAGACGCCGATTCAGGTGGCCGTGATGGGCTGTGTAGTCAATGGCCCAGGCGAGTCGCAGGACGCCGACATTGGCCTCTCAGGTGGACGCGGCAAAGGCGTCATCTACAAGAAGGGCCAGTACTTCAAGACCGTGCCAGAGGACCAGTTCCTCGACGCCGTGCTGAAGGAAGTGGCGGCCATCTTGCCAGAGCATGAAGCGCGGCTGGTCTACACCGCTGGGGATGAGCACGGTCCGGTGAGCGCGGGACGCACACGCAAGGCAGGCATACCGGCGAAAACGGCGGAAGCGATGGCGGCGGCCAGCTCCGCGCCCAAGTCGCACGGCATCCCGCTGCAAGTGGTCGCGCCAGAGACGGAAGCCGCGGAGTAGGTCGCGGCGAACGCTGAGCAGGCGATGCGCTCCTGAGCGTCGCGCGGTGGTTGGCATAGTGGGCATAGTGACCCGCTCCGCCAACCACTTGCTTTTTGTCGGCTTACCTGGCTCGCCCA
>DASQSS010000107.1:0-3059 GCA_035642255.1 Ktedonobacterales bacterium
TGGCCGACTTCGTTCGCATCGCCGTCACTGCTGTGTTGATCGCGCCGCAGACCCCGCTCGGCGCGGATGACCTGCTGGCGCTGCATGGAGATGTGGCCGCCGCGCGACGCTTCGGCGACCAGTATTTGCGCGAAAGCGGTCGTGGGCGCACGACGATCATCCGCACATTGGTCGCGCCAGAGGAAGCGCGAGACGAGCTAGCGGCCACCATGCGCGAGTTCGATGCGCAGGTATTCGCGGCGCTGGCCACGCGCCTGAGCGACGAGCGCGAGCGCGCGGCCGACGCTGTGCGCGCGCAGATGGCGCGTGAGGGTGGCGCGGCGCCGTCATATATCCGCGAGCGTGATCATCTGGAAGGATTCGCGCCCGCCATGATCGGTCTCTCTACCTTACTAGGAGACGGCCTCTCCCTCTATTACCACGACATTGACCATACGCTTATTGACGGCCGCGACTACGAGCCGTTCATCGCCGTCGTGGGCGCGCGCAAGGCGCTGGGGCTGAGCGCCCGTCGACGCGGCGGCTCCCTGCTGGATAGCCCCGAGCGCTTCTCTGATCCCGCAACCCGTTGGGCGGCGCTCTATGGCGCGCTGGCCGACCCCTCGCGCCTGCGCATCGTGCGCCTGTTGGTCGAGCGTCCGCGCTATGGGCAAGAACTGGCGGCGGCGCTGAGCATGTCTGGCGCGACTATCTCGCATCATCTCGGCGCGCTCAGCAAGGCGGGCGCGCTGAGCATAGAGCGCCGCGCCCACCGCACCTATTTCGTGCTCGATCCAGAGGCGCTGCGCGCGCTGCTGCGCCAGGGCGAACAGTATGCGCTGGGTGGACCAGCGGAGATATTCGACGATGGCGCGACTGACGATGGCGCGACGCATGACGCGCGCGAAGGGATATCCCAATGACGATGGCTCGTGTGTTTGGGCGCGTGCGATTTGCGCGTGCGCTCCGCTCGCGGCGCTTCGCCTGGCTGTGGAGCGGCCAGACCATCTCAGCGGTGGGCGACGGCGCGTTCTTTACGGCGCTGGCCTGGCAGGTGTTGCTGTTGACAAGATCGGCCACGGCGATGGGCGCGGCGCTGGTCGCGCAGTCCATTCCTCTGGTGATCTTCATGCTGGTGGGTGGCGTCGTCGCGGACCGCTTGCCGCGTCGTCTGACGCTGCTCTGGTCCGACGGCGGGCGCGCGGTGGTGACGCTGCTCGTCGCTGTCCTTGGCTTCTCCGGGCGACTGCAATTCTGGCATCTGATCACGCTGGCGGCGCTCTTTGGCCTGGCCGAAGCTTTCTTCCGTCCCGCCTTCCAGTCTATCCCGCCGGAGCTGGTACCAGTAGAGGATCTACCCTCAGCGAATGCGCTTTCCAGCTTCACCCGCAGCGTCACGACGCTGGTGGGACCGGCCATCGGCGCGGCGCTGGTGAGTATCGCGTCGCCAGCGGGCGCCTTCGCCTTTGATGGCGTCACCTTCGTCATCTCGGCGGTCTGCCTGGTGATGATGGGGCGCGTGGATGGCCAGACGAAGCGGGTCGATGCGGCTGAAGGGCATGAGGCGAGCGCCGCCGTGGCCGACATTGCGCCGCTGGGACCGCTGACCGCGCTCGCCGAGGCCGCGCTGGCGGTGGAGCGAACGGAAACCACAACCTTGCTGGCCACAGAGCCAACTGCGGAGCCAGCTGCGGCGAGCGCCAGCCACGGGCTGCGCGGCGTGCTGGCCGACATCCGCGAGGGTGTCGCCTATGTCACCGGTTCGACATGGCTCTGGCTGACGATCGCGCTGGCGTCGCTGGGCAATGTCGCGTTCGCTCCGTTGCAGGTCGCACTCCCCCGGCTCGTCCACGACACCTTTCACCAGGGCGTCTGGCTGCTCGGCGCCATCCTCACATCCGTCTCGATTGGCTCCATCCTGGCTACTCTGGTCGTCGGCCAGTTCAAGCGCATCCGTCATCGTGGCGTCGTCGCCTACGTGTCGCTGGTCGTGAGTAGCGCCGCTGTCGCGCTGATCGGCGCGCCGCTGGGCGTGTTCGGCGTGCGGCCACTCATTGGTGGGCTGGCCGCGGGACCCGCGCTGGCGCTGGCGAGCGGCGCAGTGGTGGGCATAGGACTTGGCGTCTTCGAGATCATCTGGGCCACGACCATGCAGGAGCTCGTGCCACCCGACAAGCTGGGACGCGTCTCCAGCGTGGACTGGCTTGGCTCGCTTTGCCTGCAGCCGGTCGGGCTGGCGGTGGTCGGCGCGCTGACCGACGCGATTGGCCCGGCATGGGTGTTCGTGGTGGGTGGCTCGTTCAGCGTGCTGCTCACGCTGTTCGGCCTGACAGCTCGCGGCATCCGCCAGCTAGACTGAGACGCGAGGGCCGATGAGGCGCGGCTCATGTATTTCGCCAGATGGCTCGGGCGTCCCTGGACGTCTCCTGGGCGTCTCGACGGTATCGCGCGCGGCGCCCTCCCATTTTCACTAGTTGAGCGGGCCCATTTGGGGGATACGGTCGAGTTTTGGCGAATTGGGCGCCAAACCTCTTGACACCACATGGGGGCCTATGGCAATATATGTGAGCGCCTCAAAAAACGAGACAATTTCTGACGACACGCGTTGCCGTCGAAGATGGCGCTCGTGAGGTGACCAGAGCTTTCTGGCGCGTTCCGGAGAGCTTGGCGTACACGTTCTTGAACAACCACATAGTGTGATGAGAGCGCAATGCGCGACGTGACGAGCATCACGCGCATTGCGATTACTGCTTCAATTTTGCCGAAGCGAGCGAGTTTGTTTGCGGAGGAGAATTGTGTGCGCATGTAAGGCGCAGCCTGATCGCTACGGCTGCGGAATGCGCGCGAATCGCTGACTGACACTCTCAAGGGAAACCGAAAGAGTTGTAGAGCCAAGCGAAGCAGGGCGTTGGGTGGATGCCTAGGGGCCAGGAGCCGACGAAGGGCGCGGAGAGCGGCGAAACGTGGATGGGGAGCTGCAAGCGAGCGAAGAGCCATCCGAACCCGAATGGGGCAACCTATCATCTGTCATGAGATGATGCCCTCAGCTGAACAGAATAGGCTGAGTGGTGGGAACCGCG
>DASQSS010000108.1:0-10379 GCA_035642255.1 Ktedonobacterales bacterium
GTTCGCCTTCATCCGGCTGGAGGGGCGCACCTTTGGCGATGTGCCGCTCAATCTGGAGCTCAAGCTGGAGGTCTGGGACTCGCCCAACTCGGCGGGGGTGGTGATCGACGCGATCCGCTGCGCCAAGCTGGCCAAGAACCACGGCATCGCCGGGGAGCTGCTGGGGCCGAGCGCCTACTTCATGAAGTCGCCCGCCATCCAGTACACTGATGAGCAAGCCCGCCTGATGGTCGAGGAGTTCATCCGCGAGAATGCGCTCGACGCCAAGCCCAAGGCGCCCGCGCAGTCGAACGGTCACTCGCTCGCCGAAGCTGGCGTCGTGCGCGACCTGCCTTCAGCGGAGTAGCTCGCGCAGGAGCGCGCGAGACCCGCGCATCGCCTCACTTCACCCTCTCGATGGTGGCATGTGGCGATGCGCGGCGGCCCAGCGACTACGGTCGCACGGGAAGGCGAGGAGCGCGAGATGGTCTACTGGTTGACGCAGTTGGCGAGCTGGCTCGCAGGGAAGGTTCCGCGTCGGGCGCGCCTGGCGCTGGCTGGGCCGCTGACAACGCTCGTGTATTACGCATGGGTGTCGAAGCGCCGCGTGACCAACGCTAATATGGCGCAAATCCTTGGCGTGACGCCACAGGATGCCCGCGCGCGACGTCTGGCCCGTCAATCATGGCGCAACTACGGCCGCTACCTCTCCGACTTCTTTTACCTGCCCAACGCCACCCGCGAGCAGGTGATGGCGCGCGTGCGCGACACCACCAACACGCCAGGCGCGTTATCTCTGATCGGCGCTGCTGCGACGCACGGCAAGGGCGTCATCATCGCGACTGCCCACTTCGGCGCGTGGGACATCGCGGGGGTAGCCGTCGCGTCGCAGCAGCCCCTCTATGTGCTGGCCGATACCTTCACAGACCCACGAATGGATGATCTGATTCAGGGACAGCGGGCGCAGTTTGGCCTGCGGGTGCTGCGCGCCGAGAAGTCGCCGCGCCCCATCCTGCGGGCATTGCAGGAGAACCAGGCTGTCGCGATTGTCGCTGACCGGCCACTGGCCGAGGGCGAAGGGACACCGATCACCTTCTTTGGGCGACGCTGCTTTGTGCCGGCTGGCGTGGCGCAGCTGTCGCTGCTCTCCGGCGCGCCCATCGCCGTGGGCGGCGCATTCTACGATGACCAGTTCTCGATGACCTACTACCTGCTGCTCGATGAGATGCTCTATCCAGAACGCAGCGGCGACCGCCAGGCCGACGCGGCTGCGCTGACACAGCGCGTCTTTAGCGCGCTCGAACGCATGATCGCGCAGCATCCTGATCAGTGGTACATGTTCCGTCCCTTCTGGCCAGAGCAGGCGACTCAGGCGCACGCCACAGCGGGCGACGACCTGGCGGCAGCCCCCGCTCGCAGGTCACAGGGAGACGCCCATGAGTGAGCCGATGCGCGATACGCGCGAGGGACGCGGGCATAGCGAATCGCTGCGCGAACAGCTCGACCCGAAGTACTGGCTGTTTCTGGGGCTAGCGAACATCACCCCGCTCGCGCCACTCTGGCTAGCGCGGCGGATCGCCATCGCGGCGGGCACGCTGACATGGCTGGCCGCTGGGCCACTGCGACGCCGCGCCGAACGAAACCTGCGCCGCATCCCATCGCTCGCCGCCGATCCCGCGCGCTTGCGCTCGGCCACGCAGGGCGTCTTCATCAATCTCGCGCTCAACTATCTCGACTTCTTTCGCGGGCGCCACGTCACCTATGAAGAGCTTTCACGCGGCTGGCGGATCAGTGGCTGGGACGTCTTCGAGCGCGCGATGCGGGCCGGGCATGGCGTCATCGTGATGGGCGCGCACCTCGGCCCATTCGAGTACGCCGGATGGAAGATGGGCGAGCTGGGGTGTCCGCTGCTGACCCCAGCGGAGCATTTGCGCCCGGAGCGCTTCAATCAGCTAGTGGGGCGCTTGCGCAACCATCACCAAGCGCGACTGCTGCCAGGCGATGACCGCGAGACGCTGCGCGAATTGCTGACCTCGCTCCGCAAGGGCCAGATGGCGATGTTCGCGATTGACCGCTGGGTGATGGGGCCGAGCGACCCGTGGCCGCTCTTTGGCGAGCCAGCCCCGTTGCCCACCGCGCCCTTCGCGCTGGCGGCGCGCAGTGACGCGCCCGTCTTTCTGCTCGTTCCCTGGCGAGCGGGGCCGGGCCGCTTCGGCGGCGCAGTCGAGTTGATCACGCCAGAGCGCCTGGCCTCCGAAGATGCGCCAGGCGAGGCAGGCGTAGACACAGGGAGCGCGACACCGCGAGGCCGCGACCGCGAGGCCGCGATCGCCCGCATGCGCGAGCGCCTCTACCCACTGCTGGAGCGCTATATCAGTGAACATCCAGAGCAATGGGTGTCAGCGCTCTCACCTGTGTGGGAGTCCAGCGAGGCGCAGTCGTCCGTGGCGCGGCGCACGCAGACAGGAGGCGACGGAGCGGCGCCAACACAGGTGTCAGAGCAGACGCAGCGTGAGCCAGCTACAGCGACACGACGCGGCGACCAGATAGCAACTCAATAGCGCGAGAGCGCGTAGTCTCAAGAGCGCTGGCAGTGTACCAGAGCGAGCTATACGCTATCGCCTTTCGTCCCAGACCTGTATAATGAGGTGGCCTGGCGGCGGACAGCGCGAGGCAGACGCGCAAGCGCAGTCCTCGAGGACAAGGAGCAAACCCATTACGTATCATTCAGACACTTCACCGCACATGAACCCATCAGCCGCCGATTTCGCTGGCGCAGAACGATTTGGGCGCAAGCGCGCCACCGGGCTCGCCGACCTGCATATGCACACGACCTATAGTGATGGCGTTGGCTCTGTCGAGGAGACTCTCGCCTACATCCAGTGGCGCACCGCGCTCGATGTCATTGCGATTACCGACCACGACACCATCGAGGGTGCGCTGCGGGCGCGCGATCTGGCGGCGCAACAGCGCCTCCCCTTCGAGGTCATCGTTGGCGAAGAGGTCAGCACACGCGAAGGTCATGTGCTGGCGCTGTTCTTGCATAGTCGTATTCCAGCGGGCCTGAGCGTTGAGCGCACTATCGAACTGGTCCGCGCGCAGGGTGGTCTCGCAATCATTGCGCACCCATTCAATCCCGTCTTTCGTCATAGCGTGCAGCGACCTGTTGTTGATCGCCTGCTGCGGCAGCCCGATCTGCACCCCGACGGCATCGAGACATTGAATGGCAGCTTCGCGGGCATTGGGTCCTCGCGCGTCGCGCTGGAGCTGACGCGGTCCATCTACCACTGGGCTGAGACTGGTGGCAGCGATGCCCACACGCCATCCGCCATTGGCTGCGCGCTGACACGCTACCCGGGTTCGGGCGTCGAGGCGCTGCGCGCGGCCGTGTCGCAGCGGGCGACCGTCGCCGAGGGCACCTACTGGCGCGCGCGCGAGTACGTCACCTACGTCTCGCACACCATCGCCTACGGCATCAACGCCACCTACGAGCCGCTGAATCTGCCGGATTCGGCGTTCTCGCGGGCGCGGCGCGCAACCTTCGGACGGTTTGCGCAGCGACGGGTCGCGACTCTGATTGACTCGCTTGAAGTGGTGAGCGCTGGCGGACGTTAGCCGTCCGCCAGCCGTCGCCACACGACAACGGATAAACGGATACGAGCGAAAGCTCAGGTGAGCCTGTGAAAATTGGTCTTGTCTCGCCATACGACTGGAGCTACCCCGGTGGTGTCCAGGAGCATATTCAGCGCCTTGCCACTGAGCTGCGCGGGCGTGGCCACAGTGTGCGCATCCTCACGCCAGCTACCGGCGCGCAGGGACGACAGGTCGAATATGGCGTGTACAAGGTCGGTTGGGCGGCGCCACTGCATGTGAATGGCTCCATCGCGCGCGTCGCCTTCGCGCCACACATCTCCGGGCGGCTGCGGGGCATCTTGCAGCGCGAGCAGTTCGATATCATTCACCTGCACGAGCCGCTCGCGTCGCCACTGGGGCTATATATGCTGCATGCCGGGCCAGCGACGGGCGCCACACTCATCGGCACCTTTCACGCCTGGGCGCGGCACAGCCTGGCGTCAGCGCCGGAGTGGGCCTATGCCTCTGCGGCGCCATTCCTGGGACGCTACTCACGCCGGCTCGATGGCCGCATCGCCGTGTCACCCGCCGCTGAGGAGTTTGTCTCGCGGTTCTTTCCCGGCGATTACCGCATCATCCCAAACGGGGTGGATACCCAGCTCTTCCGGCCCGATACGCCGCCGCTGCCGCAGTTCGATGATGGCAAGCTGAATGTCGTCTATTTTGGCCGCATCGAGAAGCGCAAAGGACTGAAATTTCTGCTGCGCGCGATTCCGATGATCCGCGAGCATTTCCCGAACACGCGCTTTATCATTGGCGGCGATGGACCACTGCGCGCGGGATTCGAGCGTCTGGTGGCGCAGGCGGGCTGGCAGGATGTCGTCTTTCTGGGGCGTGTGCCAGCGGAGCAGGCGCCCGCGATCTTCACCTCGGCGCATGTCTTCTGCGCGCCGAATATTGGCGGCGAATCGCAGGGCATCGTGCTGCTGGAGGCGCTGGCCTCCGGGCGCGCGGTGGTCGCGTCAGACATTCCCGGCTTCCGCTCAGTCATTGAGTCACAGCGCGATGGGTTGCTGACACCGCCACGACGGAGCGAAGAGCTCGCCTGGGCGATCTGTCATCTGCTAAGCGATGAGGTCGAGCGTATGCGGCTCGGCAAGGCGGGCCGCCAGCGCGCCGAGGCATTCAGTTGGGAGCGCGTCGCGACTCAGGTTCTAGGCTTCTATGAGGAGCGCCGGGCAATCATGGCAGAGCGTCAGTCCATCTATCTACCAGCGGAGGCGGCTTCGATCTCGCTGGTCGAGTGAGCCAGGTCGGAGCAGTCATGCTCCAGAGGAGTTTTGTTGTACCCATCCGGGCTAGCGCAGACGTCTACCGCGCTCTGAGCAGGCGTTCAAACGCTCAGAATGATGAGCGACGTCACGCGAAAGTGTGCGAATGCGACGCGCGCATGTGCCAGCCAGCGCCCTGATGGTACAATGAGTAGCACGCGGAGCGAGGAACACCATGTTCGGTCCAGGCATCCAACAACGGGCGCGACGCATCGCCGAGTATGTCGTGCGTCCACTCGCGGCGCTTGGTCTTACACCGAATATGGCCACGCTCATCGGGTTGCTGCTCAACGGGATGGCCGCCGCTGTTCTTGCGAGTGGGCAACTCAGGTGGGGCGCGCTTGCGCTGTTGATCGCCGGTCTCTTTGACATGGTGGATGGCGCGCTGGCGCGCGTGACTAACAAGAAGACGATATTTGGCGCGTTCTTCGATTCGACGATTGACCGCTATTCTGAAGGGCTGACGCTGCTCGGCGTGATCATCTTCGCATTGCGGCAAGCGCCCTCGCAGACGCATGCCTGGGAAGTCGCGCTGGCCTACGTGGCCGCGTTAGGCTCCGTGATGGTGAGTTACACACGCGCTCGCGCGGAGGGACTGGGCCTCTCCCTGAAAACTGGGTTGATGGCGCGCCCTGAGCGTGTGGTCTTGCTGGCGGGTGGAATGATGGTTGGCGGAGCCGCATGGCTCGTGTGGACCCTCCTTCTGTTGGCGATTACCAGCGTGTTTACCTCGGCGCAGCGGATCAGAGATGTCGCCCGCATGCTCGCGCACGAGCGCACCGCGGATGGGTCTGGCGCGGACACGGGCGCGCGCATGACAACCGCGTCAACAGCTTCAACAGCGTCACTGGAACGCGCGGCCAGAGCGAACGGGCATAGCGCTCAGTCGTCCTATCCAGCGACAACACAGGTTTCACAAGGTTCACAGGTCACTCCAGAGTCGCCGACAGCGGCCTCGCCGAGAGGCGCCTCTGGGCCAGCGAAGTGACGCGCCGGCGTGCCACTTCGCGCAACGACAGGGCGGCGCTTCCGTCAGGGAAGGCGGTTCGCCGGACACAACGCCGGTGGGGTTGAGCGACGTCGAGCGGCGCCAATGCGCGCCGGGCGATGAGGTTCGACTGCGGCGCGGATGACGCGCTTGGTGATGCGGGACGCGCAGCTATTCGGGCAGGCGTCGCCCACCACGCGCACACGCGGCAGATGCTCCTCTCGCCCGGTCAGATGCAAGTAGAGCGCGCTGGTTGGCCGTTTCTGCGCCTGATCTCCCCCACACCGCGCGTCCATGCGCCCTCCCCTGTCATCACACTACAGGAGCATCAGGATTCACATGAGCCAGGCAACATTTGACCCGACCACACCCGGTGGTCCCTCGGACGATTCGAGCGCTACAGGCGCCAACGAGACACGCGAGACTCGCGGACAGAATACGCGTCGTCGCCCCAGCCGCCGCGGCCATGCGGCTAGCGCGAAGGCCGCCGCCGAGACGACCACCCAACCAACGACCCCACCAGAGACAGTCACACAGCCAGCCAGCGCGCCCATCGCCGCCACTCCAACCGCGGCGGAGCCAACGTCAACAGGCGCCGATGAGTCCGGCGCCCACACGGAGGGCCGCAGCCGCCGCAGCCGTGGCGGAGCGAAGCGCCCCGCGCGCGGCGGCAAAGGCGCGCAGCTCATCATCTCGAAAGCAAACGAAGACGCCCAGCAAGAGGTCGCTGGCGCCACGCAAACAGCTGAACAGCCTTCCACTGAGCGGCCTGCGCAGCAGTCCATCGCCGAGCCCGTGGTCGTGCCAGTTGTCGCGTCTGAAACCGCGCCAACGGCGGCTGAGGCTCCCACAGCGCCGCGCAAGACGCGATTTGGCCTTCCGCGACGTCTACAGCAGCCGAGCGCCACGTCCGCAAGCGCAGCCGCGCCTCTCGTGACGCCCGCTGAGCCTGTCGCCACCACTCCCGTACTGCCTGAGACGCCGACACAGGCCCCACCGGCAGTTGAGGCGCCTGTGACTGAGGCGCCGCCACGCTATCGCTTCGATCGCTCGCGCCGCACGACGATTCCCGGGGCGCCGACGGCGCGCCCGGAGCGGCTGAGCAGCCCAGCGTCGGGGCTCTATACCGGCGCGCCGACAGAGCCAGGGACACAGCCAGAGACACAGATGACCGTCGAGCCGCCAACTCCAGAGACCTCACGCGAGGCGGCGGATCAACTCTTCGACCTGCCCCCACTGGAATCGTTGGTGAGCCGCGACGCGGGCGCCGACCTGCCCGCGCTGGCCTTCGATGAGTCAACGGCCAGCGCCACTGACGACGAGAGTGAGCGGCTGGGTGAGGGCGCTGAAGGCGCGGACCTTGGCGACAACTCGGCTGCCTCATCACGCCGCCGCCGCCGCCGCCGTCGCAACACGCCTACCCACAATGGCTCGCATGCCCCTGAGGTGGATGAGACCGCCGACGAAGAAGCGCTGCCTACCGCCCACGACGAGGCGGTCGAGGAGATATATGGCGAAGAGCCGCCCGTCGAGCCGGCGGAGCCGTTCTATCCCGAGCAGGGCGCTCGCCCCTCCTACACCGAGCCAGTCCCGCAGCGTGGTCGAAACGGTCGCACCGGCTACTCCAGCCGCCTGAACCGCCGCGCTCCCGCTGAGCCAGCCTGGGACACGACCGCGACGCAGCAGCCAGCGGCGGAAGTCTCACCGTACAGCGGTCCTGAGCCGTCGTACGCGCGCGGCTTTGGCCCAACGCCGAGCGGTGTCGCCATGCCGGTGCGCGAGTCGTATCCGCGCCCCAGCCGGGTCGAGCGCAACGTTGATCCGATGGCCACCGCGGTCACACAGCTTGGCGCCGTCATGCGTGAGGCGATTAACACCCAGACCGATCGCCTGCTGACGGAGTTGCGCCACCAGCAGCCGCCCACCGTCACCCTCTCGATTCCTAATGCGCTGACCGCTGAGCGTGTCGGCATCTTCGTTGATGTCGCGAACGTGGTCTACTCGATGCGCGGCCTGCGCACCTCTGTGGACTTTGGCCGCATGCTCGACTTCCTCCGCGCGAATCGGCGGCTGTCGCGAGCGCAGGCCTATGCGCCCACGAACCCGGAGCCAGGCGCCGATCAGGCGTTCCTCAACGCGGTGAAGGGCATGGGCTATCGCATCACGACGAAGAACTACAAGACGTTCGCGAATGGCGCGAAGAAGGCCGACCTCGACCTCGACCTCTGCATGGACATCGTGCGGCTGGTCGAAGCGAAGGCGGTGGACACCATCGTGCTGGTCAGCGGTGACAGCGACTTCCTGCCGCTGCTTGACTACTGCTACGACCATGGCGTGCGCGTGGAGGTGGCCGCCTTCGACGACGCTGCTTCGATGATCCTCCGGCAGAGCTGCGACCTGTTCGTCAACCTCTCGCTGGTGGATAGCATCCGCGGCTAACGCCTCATCCTCCAGACAGGACGACCGAGCGCCCCCTGCGTATCTCGCGCGGTGGGGCGCTCGTCGTAGTATGCTGGCGTATAGAGGGTCAGGCTGGCGCTTCTCATCAACGAGCAGCGAGGGCAAACAACATGCTTCCGAGCGCATTCATCCCATTCTTCGCAGCCAGCGTAGGCGTGTCGGGAGCGCTGATTGGGTTGCTCTTCATCGCCATCTCCATCGCACCCGAGCGCACCGTCGGCAAGGCGGCGCCACCAGAGCGTGCGGCGGTGGCAGGCGCCGCCTTCACCGCCCTCACCAACGTCTTCTTCGTCTCGTTTGTGGGGCTGATTCCCCTGAACACCGTCGGCCCGGTGACCATCATGCTAGGGATACTGTCGTGCACAGCGACCGTCAGGCTGACGGTCGGCCTGCTCCACAGCGGCGATGAGCATCGCACGCGGCTGACGCTCACGCAGCTCGTGCGCCGCATGTCGTTGGGAGTTGGGAGCCTGCTGATCTATGGGCTGGAGATCTGGCAAGGCGCGCGAGTGATCGTGGTGGGCGGGCGCGGGGCTGAGACAGTCGCGGGCATCGCCTTTCTGATCGTCTTCATCTATGGCCTGGCCCTCGTGCGGATGTGGAGCTTGCTGGGCGCACGCAAGGAGAGCCTCCTCGCCTGGTTCAGCATCCTCAACGATCTGCACGAGTAGCGCGGTAGACAGACCGTCGCGGCTACTCACAGCTACTCACAGCTACTCACGACGCGGCGCTGGCCCTCCAGAGCGACGCCGGACCGCGCGTGGCGACGATGCGCCTGGCCCGCTCGGCGCCACCGCGCTGCCCTGGCCAGTGTCGCGCTTGCTATCCTGCTTACCGTCCTGCTTGCCATCGGATTTGCCCTTCTTGCGCGGGCTGACCTTGCTCGATTCGGCGCGCAGCGGGTGCACCGGACGTGAGACTGATTGCGCGAGACGCGCGAGCGGCTTGATAGCGTCGAGACCCAGGGTATTCTGGCGCACGCGCTTGCGGCGCCCGGTCGCGATCTTTGGCAGTGTCTGATCGCCGATGCGCTTGACAGCGGGGAGCAGCACCGCAAAAGTGGTCCCCTTGCCCGGTGTGCTCTCCACCTTGATCTCGCCGTGATGCGCCTCTGCGATCCACCGCGCGATGGCCAGACCCAGGCCGCTGCCATGCTCGTCGCGCTCGCGTGCGCGGTCAGCGCGGTAGAAGCGCTCGAAAATATGCGGCAGGTCATCCTCGCTGATGCCAATGCCCGAGTCGCTGATGGTCAGTGTGGCGAATGGACCGATCTGCGATACAGCGATGCGAATGGAGCCATCGCGCGGAGTGTATTTGATGGCGTTATCGAGCAGGATCATGCCAAGCTGGCGTAGCTGCCCAGGGTCCGCCGCCACGCTGACCGGAGCGATCTCTGTGACGGAGAGCGCGATCTGCCTGCGCAGGGCGCGCAGATGTGACTGTCCAGAGCGATACAGCTCCATCGCCAGCTGGTCCATCTCGACGACCTCACGGCGGCCAGAGAGCTGCTCGTCGAGCAGGGTCGCACGCGCGCCACGACTGGCCGAGGCGGCGTCCACGCGCGCCAGCAGCAGCAGATCGCTCACCAGGCTCGACATGCGCTCGGCCTCCACATAGGCGTCGTCAATGATCTCGATGCGCTCCTCCGTTGAAAGGTCCGGCGCCTGACGCAGCAGTTCCAGATTCCCGCGAATCGTCGTCAACGGCGCGCGCAGTTCGTGCGAGGCGTCGCTGACGAAGCGTCGCTGCGCATTGGCGACCTGTTCGAGTGAGGCGAGCATCTCATTGAATGTGCCAACCAGCTCACCCACCTCATCCTTCGCCCCCCGATAGCGCACACGCGTGCCAAGTCCCGCCGCGCTGGCGTCGCGCGCGATGGCTTTAGCGGTGCGCGTGATCGTGGTGATTGGGCGCAGACTGCTCTCGGCGATGAGCCAGCCGCCGAGCAGCGCGCAGATGATCGCCACCAGATCGCCAATCAGCAGGATGCGCCCCAGCGTGTTGAGCGCGCCATTCACGTCCTCCTGCGACTTTGCCACCAGCACGAT
>DASQSS010000109.1:0-4217 GCA_035642255.1 Ktedonobacterales bacterium
CGCTCAAGCTCCGGCAGCGCAGCGCTTGCCGCCGCAACCGCCTCTTCGACAAATTGGCTCATCATCCTACCCTGAACCACCGATGTCTCACCGGACTGCCAGCGCCTCGCCACTCAGCGACTCAAAGAACTCCGTGTACCAGGCGATAGTCTTTTCCAGGCCGCCTTCCAGCGTGAAGAGCGGCGACCAGTCGAGCATCTTGCGCGCTTTGGCGGCGCTGAGATACTGATGCAGGATCTCGTTGCTCGCCTCGCCGCGCACATCTGGCTCCAGCGACGAGCCCATCGCCGTCAGGACGCGGGAGACGAGATCGAGTACGGTGATTTGCAGCTCATTGGAGAAGTTGAACGCCTCGCCCCACAACTCCTGGCGGGTCGCCATCTGCTCAGCGAGCAGCATATACGCCGCCGCGCCATCCTCGACATAGAAGTAATCGCGGATGTACCTGCCATCCGAGCGAATGATCGGACGCTCGCCACGCGTCACCGAGCGAATCGTTCCTGGAATGATACGGTTCCAGTTCAGGTCACCCCCGCCATAGAAGTTGCCGCAGCGAGTGACGCAGATAGGCATGCCATACGACTGCGCGTAGGCATGGGCGATCAGGTCAGCGCACGACTTGCTCACGTCGTAGGGGTGCTGCCCCTGCAGAGGCGTCATCTCATCGTAGGGAAGCTCTGGCTGATCGCCGTAGGCTTTGTCAGAGGAGGCGACGACGATCTGCTTGACGAGAGGCGAGCGACGACAGGCCTCCAGCAGCGCCCATGTTCCCTGAATGTTCGTCTCGAAGGTGGAAACGGGGTTGCGGTTCGCGATGCCCACGATGGTCTGCGCGGCGAGGTGGATGACCGTATTGATCTCATGCTCGCCCAAAACGCGCTCCAGCAGCGCCTGATCGCAGACGTCGCCGCGCACCACCTTGATCCGCTCGATCAGATTGGCGCGCACCAGCTCAGATTGCGGTACCCAGTCGCGCACCAGACAGACGACATCCGCCTGAGCCTCGACGAGTCGGCGCACCAGCCAGCTTCCGACCAGTCCGGTGCCGCCAGTGACAAAGACCGGACGGTCACGCCAGAAGGATGTCGCGCGCTCAGATTGCGGTGAAGTAGGCACTGTCGCTCCCGTCATGGATTACGTAGCTCCCGTAGCTTCCCTGGCGATTCGCTCGCCGACCGTCGGACTTAGAGTTTGCGGATGAAGGTCGCCACCGTGTCCACCATGTGGTCGATCTGCTGATCAGTCAGCCCCGGATAGACTCCCAGGAAGAAGGCGTCGTTCATCATGCGGTCGGCGCCGGGCAGATCGCCGATCGTGCGGAACAGCGGATGATCGCCGTGTGGGGCAGCCGTCAGATAGGCGGGCTGGCGGGTCAGGTTGCCACCGAACAGCATGCGAGTCTGCACATTCCGTCCCTCGATGTGCGCGACAATGTCGCTGCGGCCAAACGGAGCGTCTGGACGCACCAGTAGCAGGAATCCAAACCAGCTTGGCTCCGCGCCAGGGGTCGCCTGTGGTAGGTCGAAGAACTCCGCGTATGGCGCGATCCCATCATAGAGTCGCTGCCAATTGCGTCGCCGCGCCTCCACGAAGCCAGGAAGCTTGTCGAGCTGCTGCCGACCGATAGCGGCCTGGATGTCCAGCGGCTTCAGGTTATAGCCAATGTGGCTGTAGATGTATTTGTGGTCATAGGCCTCGGGCAGCTCACCCAGTTCCCACTTGAAGCGCTTGCCGCAGGTGTTCTCTTTGCCAGACTCACACCAGCAGTCGCGGCCCCAGTCGCGGAAGCTCTCCACCAATGTCTTGAGTAGCGGCGAGCGCACGACGTTGATGGCGCCGCCCTCACCCATCGTGAGATGGTGCGGCGGGTAGAAGGACTGCGTGGAAAGGTCCCCGAACGTGCCGGTCAGCTTGCCCTTGTAGCGTGACCCCAGCGCGTCGCAGTTGTCCTCGATCAGCCACAATCCGTGCCGCTTGCAGAAATCCTGCACCGCGTCAATGTCGAACGGATTGCCCAGTGTGTGCGCCATCATCACCGCGCGTGTGCGCGAGGAGAGCGCGGCTTCGAGCTGCTCGACGCGCGCATTAGCGGTTGTCGGTTCACAGTCGATAAAGACGGGCACACAGCCGTTCTGGATGATCGGGTTGACGGTCGTCGGGAATCCCGCCGCCACCGTGATGACCTCATCACCTGGCATGATGCGTCGTTTGCCCAGCTTGGGCGAGGTCAGCGCCGAAAACGCCACCAGATTGGCCGACGAGCCAGAGTTCACCAGCACCGAGTGGCGCACGCCGAGGAATCGCGCAAGGCCACGCTCGAACTTCGTGCCATGCTCGCCCAGCGTCAGCCAGAAGTCGAGCGACGCATCTACGGCAGCCTCAACCTCATGATGATCGTAGACCCTGGCGGCATACGGAACGAAGCTCTCGCCCGGCTGGAAAGGCTTGGGCGCGTGGTAGACGTCATAGAAGCGCCGCGTCTCAACCCGCACACGCTCACGATGGATGCGTGACAATGGCCCCGGCTTGACCATCGCGAGCGCATCCGCTTCGACCAGGGCCGCTCGCTCGATGATCTGCGTGCGCTGCGGCCGCAACGCCAGAACAGTTCCGGCGTCGAGCCCATACGATGCGACCTCGTCGCCTCCCACCTCCGCAGCGCCGTGCGCGGACATCAGATCGTCAGCGGTGAGGGTCACCCATTGGCCGTGCTCTTCGGCGTCCGCGCTCGTACCGTCGCCTGGCTCCTGCCGCCGCACCTCAGTGGTGAGCGCATCACCGTCGTCGAAGATATCGAGCACGAGCGCCAGGCGACCCGCCGCGGGATCAGCTCTGCCATCCAACGCAGACGTCAGCACAATGCAGCCCTGTCGAAGGGAGGTATTCACTCTCGGGATTGTTGCCACAGAAGTCTTGACCTCATCACGATTCACGTACTTGGCTCAGGTGGTCGCGGCGCCGCGCATCACCGTGCGAACGCCTTCAGGGTGACACCCTGCCACACTGCCCAGGGCGCCTCATCGCGAGCCCATAGGTCATTCAGGTGCAGCGTATCGCGGTAGGTATCCATCGCATGCCAGAATCCGGCGTGGCGATACGCCATGAGCTGCCCATCGGCGGCCAGGTTCATCAACGGCTCTTGCTCCAGCACGCACTCGCTGTCCAGATAATCAAAGACGCCGCGATTGAAGACAAAGAACCCGCCATTGATCCACTCATCGGTGACTGGCTTCTCACGGAAGCGTTCGACCGTGCCCGCCGTGCTGATATCGAGCTGGCCGAAGCGCGAGGATGGCTGAATCGCGGTCACCGTGGCAAGCCGCCCGTGCGCCTTGTGGAACGCGAGCAGATCAGGGATGTTGACATCGGAGAGGCCATCGCCGTAGGTCACCATGAAGATGTCGTCGTCAATGTACTGCTGCACGCGCTTGAGGCGACCGCCGGTCATCGTGTCAGCGCCAGTATCGGCGAGCGTGACCGTGAAATGATCGTCGTCGGCTTCATTGAGGTGCGTCACCGTTGGCCGCGACTGATCGCCGATGGAGACCGCGCAATCATTGACCATCGAGCGGTAGTTGAGGAAATATTCCTTGATTATGGAGCCCTTGTAGCCCAGGCAGAGGACGAAATCGTCAAAGCCATAGTGCGCGTAGAGCTTCATGATGTGCCAGAGGATCGGACGCCCACCGATCTCCACCATCGGCTTCGGACGGAACTCCGTCTCCTCGCGAAGTCGAGTGCCTTTCCCCCCGCACAGGATGACAGCCTTCATCTCGGTCTCCTCTTTCCTCGCCCGCGCCATCGCCGCGCACGGGCCGCTCGCGACGCAACCTATCCTACTGCATTGCGCCTACTGTTACCTAGGTCTATGGACGTTATGGGGGATAGTGAGTAACGTGCGCGGGCATTTGAGGTAGAGTCGCCAGCGCGAGCAAGAATGGACACCAGAGTGGAAAGCGGAGAGGCGTTCATCTCTGCCACGCAGGCATAAAATGAGGGAGAACATCGCCGGGCCGATAGCCGGGGGAGCGAGCGGATGCGCCACCCCAGCTACCCATCAGATCGCAAAGTGATCGTCTAGAGCCTGTTATGAACTCGACGTCAAGTAAATGAAGTGGTGAAGCATCAGACAGGAGAACGCGAGGAAATGATACCCCGCCAACGTCGCGGTCAGGCGCTCGTAGTCGCGCGCCAGGCGGCGGAAGCGCGCCGCCCAG
>DASQSS010000110.1:0-2773 GCA_035642255.1 Ktedonobacterales bacterium
GCCGCGCGAACGGCGCGATCAGGGATGAGAACCGTTATGCGAGATTCATTGCAGCGTCACCGCTCGCTGCGCGCGCTGGTGGCGCTGGGCATCATTGCGCTGATCATCTATATCATTCAAGCGATCTGGAGCGCGCTCGCCATTGTCGGCAACGTGTTCCTGATCTTCCTGCTGGCATGGATCGTCACCTTCATCCTCGCGCCGCTCTCTGGCAGGCTCGAACGGCTGGGGGCGCACCGCATTGCCGCGGTCTCCGCCATCTACCTCGCGCTGCTGGTGGCGGTCGTGGGGATAGCCTCGCTGGCGGTGCCGGTCGTCGAAGCGGAGATCACGCACCTGGCGGCTCGCCTGAGCGTCGCACTCTCGCCACACGCTGGCGCGAACGGGCTGAATGAGCAAATCGCGGCGATTCTCCGCTATCTGGGGTTCACCCCTGCCGACGCGAATGCGCTCGGAGCGCAGACGGTATCGCAGGCGCAACAGGTCATCACCTCGCTGTCCACCTCGACGGTCGGCAGCGCGACGCAGATCTTCAGTACCGTCGGGACGGTCGTCTTCGACGCAACGCTCATCATCATCATCTCGTTCTACATGATGCTCCAGGGTGATGTGCTGGTCGAGAAGGTCATCACCCGACTGCCCCCCAAATGGCTGCCGGACGCGCGCCTCTTCCAGCGCAACATCAACGAAATCTTCGCGGGCTTCTTCCGCGCGCAGGTCATCGTCGGCGCGATCTACGCTGCCCTCACCTGGATCATTCTGGCGTTCTTTGGATTAGGTGACGCGTGGTTCGTCGCGCTGGTCGCGGGCGCGCTGCTCCTACTGCCGTTCATCGGCGCGTTCCTCGCCGTCGTGCCGCCGCTGCTGCTGTTGGCGGTCGTCACGCCGCCTAGCCAGCTACTCATCAAGCTCGCCCTGGTTGGCCTCCTGCTGGGCGCGGCGCAACATGTCGTGCTGAACGTGATCGCGCCGCGCATCTTTGGCCAGCACATGCGCGTCCCGACGCTCATTCTGTTCGCCGCGCTCTTGCTGGGCGCTGGAGAAGGGGGTGTCTGGGGCGCATTCTTCGCCGGGCCAGTGATGGCGGTGGCGTACGCCATGCTCGAAGTGTTTTATGAGCGATTTAGCGCAGGCTCGCCACTCTTCCAGAATGACGACGAGGACGACGAGGATGCGCCGGGCGCGCCCAAGCTCGACCCTGCCAACGCGGCGCCGCAGCCTGATCTCTGGGCATCCCCTGAAGGGCGACCAGCGTATCCAAAGGAGACACTGAAGTCGCCCGAGGTGACCGATGCGCAAGGCGCCAACCAAGGCAGATAATGATCGTGAATCAGCATGGCGAATCGTCAGGACGCGGCGATGTCCGCCTCACACACAGCGGCGACTACATCGATACAGCGCGAGAACATGGCGTCAGGGTTAGCCCACTGGTGAAAATGTAGATGTTGGGGTCGGCGCCGGCGCGATGGACGTTGGCGTGGAAATAGGCGTGGCGAGCGGAGGTGTCGGCGTCGCCGTAGCGCGAGGATGCGCGCTGGTCGAAACGGTGGGCGTCGTTGGGGTCGCGGGAACCGCTGTGCCTGTGATCGTAGCTGCGGTGGCCAGCGCGGGTGGCGACTCACCTGGCGGCGAACTGAGTGTGCTGGTAGGCGCGGCGCTGGGAGCGGAGTGTATCGGCGAGCGGTAGCCAAAGGCGCCTGGCCAGATGTGTACAGTGATCAGGAACGCGCCAAGCGCCAGGTTCAGACAGAAGAGTGTCAACCCGGGCGCGATGCTGCGCGTGTCACTTCGACGCGGCGCTGGCGTCTCAAAGGAATCGGGCGAGTCCGCCGGAGGGACGGTGTCCGGGGAATCCGCGGCTGGTAGCGCTGGCGATGGATCTTGCGGGCTCATCTGCGTCTCCTCGGGCTGGCGCAGCGAGTCGCGGCATGGAGAGTCCGAGGAGCGCGCGCTCTCCCAGATCAACGGGTACCGCGACACGGCAGGGACACATGGACAACAAATTCAGTTGGGACAACGTTCGACCGCATACTGAACCGAACGTAGGAATAGAACTCGACCAGGCCACGGAAGGGCAGGGCAAGGCGGCATGCCAGGGAACAACAAGCTAGCGCCAAGTGTGCGGCATCGTCCGTTTACTGTCAAGCGGTGGATGCGCCGGGTGGCGAAACGTGTTTGACAAGGCGCACGTACACGCAGATGCATGGCCTGAGAGGAGCGAGAGGGCCTCGTAGCGGTGGCATTTTGGCTCTGTGACGGATGGGCATAGTTGGCGCGGTGTTGCTTGACAAGGCGAAGGGCATAGCGTAGTATTGTGGTGTGCCAGCGCAATCGAGAGATAAGCGCATGGTCGCTTGCCAAAGTGGTGAAATCGGTAGACACGCAACGTTCAGGGCGTTGTGCTCGCAAGGGCATGGGGGTTCGAGTCCCCCCTTTGGCACCAGGCGCTGGGCAAACCATCGCGCCTTCCGGAAGGGTCGCATAGTCGGTCTAGTGCGGCGGTTTGCTAAACCGCTGAGCGGGGTTTCCTGCTCCGTGGGTTCGAATCCCACCCCTTCCGCCCGCTCCCAACCCGCTTCCCAAGCGGGTTCTTCTTTTGCTCACGTGTGCAGACCGCTGCATTGGCCTGCTCATACAGCGAGCATACGCACACTGCCGTCAACAGGCAAGAAGCGGACAGAGAAAAACAGGTCAGCTTTAAAGCTGACCTGCACGCTGTACAAGCTGCCGGGCCTATCGCCTCGACGTACCTGCGCTTCGAACTGATCTATAC
>DASQSS010000111.1:0-8241 GCA_035642255.1 Ktedonobacterales bacterium
CTGCCCCTGGATCACATCCATCGCCTGTACCGCCGCCACATAGTGCTGTGTCATCGCCAGAGTCGTATGGCCGAGCAAGCTCTTTAACGCGAACGGATCGCGGTGGCGTGTCAGGTGAAGGCAGGCGGCCGTATGACGGAGGAGATGCGGGTGGAGGCGTGGGACGCCTGCGCGCTTCCCCAGACGCTTAATCGCATGGTCGAGCGCGCCAACCGAGAGCGGGTCTCCCGCCCGCGCAGCAAGAATGCCTCCCTCGCTCTGCACGTTTTTGCAGGTAAGGAAGACATGCTGCTCCGCTGGAGTGGCGGCATGACGCCAGTGCAGCAGGTAGAAGCGAAGCGCTTTGGCCGCGCGTGCGCCAATGCGTACTGGGCGCATCTTCTTGCCCTTGCCGAGTACCATGCAGTAACCGTCTTCCAGGTGCAGTTGCTCCAACGCGAGTCCGCACAGCTCGCCTGCGCGCATACAGGTGTCGAGCAATACCAAGAAGATTGCCAGGTCACGCGCGCCAATCTCCGTGTGGTGGTTGAGGCCGCTGACGATGGCTCCGATCTCGTCGAGTGTCAGAATGTCCTGTGCAATCTGGGTTGTCTTGGGGGCTTTCATCCGTCCGAGCACATTTTCGTGGGTGTACCCTTCCGTGTAGAGCCAGGTGCTGAATCCCCGCAGTGCGCGGACATACGAGTTCACGCTGTGATCCGAGAGGGGTTTCGCCTTGGGCAGCATATAGGGGTGAAACTCCCGTGCCTGCTGCGTTTGCAGGTCGAGGATGTATGCCTGTACCCGCTCGAGCGTGAAGTTGGCGAGTGTCGGTGTCGCTTCCTGACTCGTCAACCATGCGCTGTAGCGACGCAGTGTCCCCACATACCAGGTCAAGGTTTGCTTCGAGGCGTTGGCCGCCGCTTTCTCCGTCGCGAGGAGATCCCCGAGGCGCTCCAGGGTCAGATCTTGTTTGCTCATGCGCTCCCACGCTGTCTTTCCCGTTATTCCGCCGAGGGAGGGGGCAGACCTCGCCTGCCTGCCAGTCCGTCCTGCGTCTCGCCGTGCTGTCATTCTCGCGCCGCTCCTGTTCTGTCGCCCATTCAGTGATGGGGGCGAAGGTGCTTGTTGCGGCGGCGTGCGCGGGTCAGTGTGGGGAGCGCGTGGGGTCAGCGTGGGACGGGCGTGGAGCGCCTGACGGGCGACGCCGATGCCGATCCCTGTGGCGGACACCTACACAAGCAATTGACGCGCTCGATTTCGACCACCTCAAGAGGCGCACGAAGCCGCAAGAGAACGTGCTTCGTGAAGAACAAGCGGTACTTGAGGGGTGGGGTTGCTTCCCAAGCAATGGGTCGCGGGTTCGAATCCCGTCTCCCGCTCCAGAAGGCTCCAGATCAACTCTGGAGCCTCTTCTTTTGTTTCTGTGACTATCTGCTCGCGATAAGAGCCCTGGATCAGGGAATCGGTTCGTGTCGCTCAGCCCTTGCCAGCCAACGTGCGGAGGGAGATCGGGCTGCGCGCCGCACGGATGCTTAGCGTCGCGGTCTCCAACAGCATGGCGCCGACCAGCGCGAAGATGATCAGCGCCAGCAACCACGGATTGGTGGCCACCGACACGTCCGTCGCTTCCTGAAGGGTTGCGCTTGAGTTGCTGACCTGGAGGTAGGGCAGGGTCGTAATGGTGAGCGCCCAGCCCGCCACCAGGCCGCCGGCGATTCCAAACAGCGCTGCGAAGAATCGCTCGCCTATCAGGACTACGATAAGCTGAATTCGCGAAAGTCCAAGCGCACGCAACGTCATCATCTGCGTCCAGCGCTGGCCGACGTCAAGCGTGGTCTGGAGCCCTGCCGCAAGCACGGTGAGCAGGCCAATCGCTACTGCTGCGAAGATCAACAGCGCCCGCAAGCCGATCAGCGCTGGTGTGTCGAGGATCGCCGCTTCGAGTGATTGGCGCGCGATGATCGTCGTGGCGTCTAGCTGAAGCGCCTGACGTAGCGCCTCCACCGCGAAGGCATCGCTTTCGCTCGAGCGCAGCCAGTATTCATTCGGTCCGATCGCCGCCGAGCTTGCCCCTGGCTGTGCGCGCAGCGCCGCCAGGAAGTCGCTCTCGTCGGCCACGACAAAGCCAGCGTTCGAGCCAGTGGTATTGAGTGTCGGAAAGTCATTCACAATGGCGCCGATGACGACGTATGCCGACTGTGTCGTGCTGTCTGGCAGAATCAGCGTGAACGTGTCGCCGACCTTATGATGCTGCGACTGTGCGAAGTCGCGACTGACGATGACCCACAGCGGGTGATCTGAGGCTCCCGCGTGCGTTGAGGCAGGCGCCGCTAGCTCGTGCGCAGCCATCTTTGCCATCAGGCTCGATAGCGGCTCACTTGCATCGCCTGGCTGCCAGGCTTCCGCCGCGAGCGCGTTTTGCCAGGTGTGGGGATCGATGGCAAGCAAGCCTGCTCCGCCCTGCGTCGAGCCAAGGACATTCCAGAAGGCGCTTGTGTGCAAGACACCGCGATAGGCGCTGCTGACAGCCGTGTGACCAGGTAACTGGGCTATACGCGAACGAATGAGCGCGTCGGCTCCAGGCGTTTCCGGCTGTGACTCTACCAAGCGGACGTCGGCGCCTGCCTGATACGCCGCTTGCTTCATAGCGTTTTGCTGGACGGTGACGTCGTAGGTGACCGCGAGGACGATTACGCCGATGGCAAGCATCGCAATCAGGGATTGCAGCGTCACCTGGGTACTGCCACGTGTGAGGCGCATGGTGGCGAGTATTCCCGTAGGCCCACGTCGGCGTGTCGCGATGCGCAGCCACAGCGTGGCGACGAGCGGGAACACGCGGAGCAGAAGCAGGATCACTGTGAGCAGCAGCAGAAGGGGGGTCGCGACGAGTAACGGGCTGGGCGTCGTCTGCGACACGGCGGACTGTACCTGTGCGGAGCCATAGTAGGTCAGGTCGAGATAGCCAAACGCACACACCGCCGCGAGCATCAGATCGAGATAGAAACGTTGCCAGAACGGTCCCGCGCTGCCATCCACTTCAGAAAGAGCTAGCGAGCGGATGTTGCTCTGAAGTGTATTGAGCCCCACCCAGAAGCAAATGCCGATGGCCAGTAGCAGGCATGTCAGTGCGGGAACTACGACCTCTGTCGGCTTGACCAGGCTGGTGAGATAAGCGCTAGAGACAGATGCTCCACGCAACGCAGCTGGCGAGACAATATGTTGGACGAACTGCGGCGCCAGATAGAGGGCGAACATCGCGCCCACCAACGTTGCGAACGCTCCCGCAGCCGTGATCAGCGCCATATAGGCGCCGAGGATTTGCCCTCCGCTTGCGCCACGGCTGCGCACAGTCGCTATCAGCGCGCGGTCGCGGTCGACGAAAAGATGCGCCACCAACGCCAGCAGGAGCAGCGCGGCCCCCACCGTCAGCGCGCCCACGCTCTCGACTGGCAGCGCGAACCGTCGTTGCTGCTCCGCGACGGCAGTGAGCGTCTTGTCGAGGCCAGTGATAGTCAGGACGCTCACGATGTAATTCTTGCGCGCGAGAGCGGCGGCGAGGCCAGTGCGGAAATGGGTTAAGCCTGTTGTGACGGCTGGTATATCCGCGGGCGTCAGCGTGCTGACGCGTGTCGTGAAGGTCCAGTGCTGGGTCACGATGGCCTGGCTCAACGAACTGAGCATGGGCGCGAGCATGCTTGGAGGAACCAGCACAGGGAAGATGAAAGGATCGCTGTCAAACTGCGGTAGGCTGAGAAAGCTGTGGCCGTTCCAGAATGGGTCGTTCACGTCACGTGGCGCCCAGACGCCGACGACACGGACGGTCAAAAATGTCTGCTGGAAATATTGGCCGCTCAAGACTGTCAGCAGGTCACCCACCTGCACGCTGTCGACCTGGGTCATCTGTTGCGTTACGAGCGCTGGTGGGTAGTCTTGCGCAGCGCTCGACGCGGGCAAAGGCTCGCCGCTGAGCAGGCGGATGTGCGGCAGGAGTTGGTGATTTTGATATGCGTCGAACTGGATCTGCGTCAGGTTGGCTGGCGGCGAGTAGTTGCGTTGGGTCATGAGCTGTGGCGCGGCCACCAGGTAGTTCGTCGGAGGGTCCGGAGCGAATCGAGCGAGCGTCGAGTGTGCGAGCGTCGTGACTATCTGCTGCTCTTGCGACTGTAACTCGCCGGTCAGGTGAGTGTGAACGATGGTCACGTCGACGTTGCGTCCACCGATAGAGAGCGCCGAAAGCTGCGATTGGAGGGCGAGCGCCGTCAGGAGATTGGTATAGATCGGTATGACGCACACGAGTATCACAACGACCAGCATGTCGATGACGACCGCCAACAGGATGCGCCAACCACTGCGCGCTCGTCGTGCGGCGAGCCAGCTGGCGGCGGATATCGCGGTGAAGCGAGGCGAGCGCGACAAGTCGGTGACAGCGCCGAATCCCTGTGGTGTGCGCTTGCCGCGAGGCTCAGCCGCAGCGGGTAGTGGTCGCATTGGATGCCGCTTTCCATCTGACGCTGAACGCTTCGCGATTACGCCGTGGAATGAGTGTCTGATATGTGTCCATTCTAGTCTATGCGCCGATATATGCGCCCAGGCGTCCGCTTCATTGATGCGCGAACCGCGACAGGCGCGCTGCTTACATCGAGTTCCGGCGGCGCATCTGTCACCTGGCCGTCTGCCTGTGGACGAGCGCCTCTCCATGACAGAGTTACATATGGGCCGCCCCATGCGCTGATCTGGGCTTGTCAGCGCATGGGGCGAATTGCACGGGGAGACTGGCGCTCGCCGCCGCGACTACGTGGCGTGGCGACGAATGATCAGCGTTACTGTCCGCAGTTGTACGGCTGCGACACAGCGGGGCTTGTCAGCGTGGTCGGATCAGGGTAGCTGTAGCCGCCCCCGGTCGCGTCAGAGGGTGAGACCCCCTCGAACCACTGGTGCAACGCCTCGTTCTGGACATGGTAGGTGAAGCCATTCATGGACATCACATAGTTGTCGTTTGGCAGACCCTCGATGACGTCGCCGTCTTCCAGGTTGTTCTGGCAGTTGAAGCTCGACTGCCACCACGGCGTGATGTTGTGGATGCCATCAGCCGCGACAAACGGATCGTTGAAGGTCTCGCTCAGCTCGTGGCTAACCGCGGTAACGTCCTGCGGGGCGTCTTTGGTCGAGCCGAAGAGGCCAGCTGAGATCCAGCTGGAGTAGTTCACGACGTAGTCGCGCTGTACGTTGCCATTGCTGGCGTCGCCCGGCTCGTAGTCATAGGTGTGGAAGCCGAGGATGCAGCAATTGGCCCTTGAGCCAACGTAGAGATATGCGTTGTTGAAGAAGAACGTCGAGACGTCCTTCGTCGTGATGTCGCCTGCGTGCTCGGCGGCGCCCATCGGTGTCGTCGTGTCAGTCGCCGTCGCGGGGAACAGCGCATTCTCGAACGTGAACGCGTCGAGCAGGACATAGCGCACCGAGCCGTCGCCATTGAGCCTGGCGAAATACTTGCCGCTCGGAATCTGCATCGTGCGCTCAGTCTTTACCTGCGGGACCAGCATGGTGTGCCAGTCGGACCTGGCCGAGCTGGCGTACTCCGCGCGCTGTACGGCGTCGGTGTACTGCGTCGGTGTGGAGCTGCTGGAGAACTGCGCGTTCTGGAAGATCGGTGACTGCAGGAGGTTGTCGAGGTGGCTCATGGGGTCATCTGTGAACGCCACTGAGCCATCAGGATTGAGGAGTTCAATCTTGACCGGAACAATGGGGGCGTTGATATTGGTCACGCCACCAATTTGCGCCGGGTTGCCAAGCGTGTTGGTGAACCACTCGCGATTCGGATTGCCGTTTGAATCGAATCCGGCCTCGAAATAGTGCTCGTTGAAGGACGGAACCGAGTCCACGCCGGTGCTGCCAAAGCGTGCGTGCGCCTGACCATTGAGGTGGCCGCGCGGTGTGATGGTCTGGGTCTGGGGATGGCCGCTGTTCAACGCGGAATCGTCGGTAAGCACGTTTGGATTGCTGGTCGCCGCGTCCGCATGAACGCCGCCAGCGCCGTAGATAAAGAGGGCGGCCACGAAGAGAGCCACCAGGCTTGCGATGCTTGTCCCGACAAGCAGAGTGCGCTTGCTGTTTCGCATGTGAATGCTGACACCTTTTCTACGCGGAGAATGTGAATTCGCGACTCAGCCCCATTGCTGGGTCGCGAAACGTCGCAGCGGCGCGAGTAGCCACTGCGGAACGTATGTGGAGAGGAGGCGTCAGCGTCTGATGTGTCTCCCGCTGCATCAAACGGCTAGCTCCTTCCACGCGCTTTGGCCGACTCCGTTGGCCCAGAACGACGAAGCCCAATCGAACCTGGGGTGAAGTCTGTGGCAAGCGGCTGGCGCATGGAAAGTGGAAAGATGAACACGTGGCCAGAACGCTCGCCAGGAACTGCGCTGAAGCTAAAGATATGGGGCACCAAAGTAGAATGTGACCACTGGGCTCGCTATAGCTCACTGAGGAAACGAGCTACCGCGATGTCACCATATCTGTTGAGGCGCAGTCCTTGCGAGGTATAACGCCTGGACGCATCCAAAAATAACATCGCCGCGGCAATTCGAGGGTCGAACTAGGCAGCATTACCGACTCCAGGTGAACGACGCTGAGCCTTCTCCAGAGCAAGGGACCTGTATTCTGTGTGTAGCGTGTTCGCTGGTGATGTGGCCGCTGAGGTCGGCGATCTCGACGGTGAGGCTCGCCGTTTGGCAGGCGGGCAAGCTGACCAGCAGGAATCGGCTGGTGTCCTGTGTCTGTGCGGAGAGCATCGGGCCAATCGCCGCGCTGGGAGACGTGGCGCCGCCGCCCAGCTCTGGGAGCGCGCCGGTGATATAGACGTGCTGCGCAGGAACGAGTGGCGGCAGGCCGGTCACGGTGATGGTGACCGGAATTTGTGGACCCGAGGCGACGTTGAGCGCAAATCCCGGGCTACACGTCGCGCCGACGCACACCTGCGCCTGGTACGACCCACCGGGCATCTGTGCGGGCAGCGTCGCGGTAATCGAGTCGCTCGACTGCGCGCTGACACGCGCCTGGTACGGTCCGATCTTGACGGTGGCGCCCTGCGCGAATCCCTGGCCATCGAGGATGAGCGATTCGCCGGGATGCGCCAGCTCTGGCCCGATGCCTCCAATGCGCGGGCTTGTAGCCACAGGCGCCGTGTACTGCCAGACGGCGATCGCATTGCCAGGCAGTGAGAGCGGACGCGAGATGCCGTCGGCGCCAATCGTCAGCGAGGCGCCATGAAACGCGCCGCCGAGGTCGTCGTGGTACGTACCAGCGGGCAGGGCCGTCGCGCCCGCTTTGACCGTCGCCGGGTCGGGCGAGTCGTTCACCGCCATCACGACCACGCTCTTGCCAAACTGTCGCTGGAACACATAGAGCGAGTGCGAGAGATGCAGCGCGTGGTAGTCGCCATAGGCTAGCGCCGGGTTGCTCTGGCGCAGCGCGGAGAGGCAGCGCAGGAGTTGATAGGCTGGTGTCGTTGTGGAGAAGCCAGTCATCATCGGGCGATTGTAGGGGTCGCCGCCGCCCTGCGTGTCATTGTGCAGGTATTGCTCGGTGCCATAGTAGACGACGGGGACGCCGGGTATCGTCATGACGACAGCCAGCGCCGCCTGCAAGTCGTTACGATTGTTGTCGAGTGAGAGGAAACGCGGGAAGTCATGATTGTCGATGAAGTTCGCCTGATCGTTGGGCCAGGTCAGGTCGCGCGCCTCCGCCTTCAACACACTGTCCACCTCAGCGGGGCCAGCGATGGCGCCCTTGGCATAGGCGTCGTCAAGGGCGTTCATGACAGAGAAGTTGAGCAGCGAGATGCCGCTATTGTTGGCGAAGCGCACGGCGTCTGGATAGGTGAGGTCAGTTGGATCGGTGACCCGCCACTCGCCAGTCAGATAGTGCGGTCCAGAGGACTCGATGCTGTCGGCCTCAGTGCGCAGCCAGCCTCCTGTGGGTCCGGGAATATGCTTTACCGCGTCGAAGCGAATGCCATCCACCCCATGCGCGATGAACTGCGCGATGGCGCCTTTGAGGTAGGCGTCAACCTCCGGGTTCTCCTGCGCGAGGTCGGCAAGATCAGCCAGCGTGCCATACTCCAGGTCATAGGCGTCGTTGAAGTTGGTGATCGTCTGGTTGTGGTGGAACCACCCGTTGGGGTCGTTGTTGTAGGCCGCTTTGATGACGCCATTTTGATAGAGCGCGCCGAACTGGCCGAGTCCCCTAGGATTTGAGTCGTTC
>DASQSS010000112.1:0-14771 GCA_035642255.1 Ktedonobacterales bacterium
GACTGCAGCATCGCTAATGGGTCGGAAGTGGCCGGCGCGGGTGGCGCGACCATCGCTCCGGTAGATCGTCCCACCACTTCGAGCTGCATTCTCGCGACGGCGTCGAGCAGGGTGTGTTGCGGCGAGTGCGGCGCGGGCTGAGCGCGCGCCACCAGATCGCCGTAGGCCCAGTCGAGCGCCGCCAGCCACCAGTCGAGATCTTCCTCGGTGACTGGCATGGCGTCGCCACTGAAGAAGGCGCCGCGTATCGGACCGCTCGACGACTCAGCGACCTCGCGCGGGATCACATGCGACGCGTCGTGGGTAATCGGCGTGTACTCGTCGTGCTGGCGGAGCCAGACGAAGTAGGCCGGAATCGCGGCCCCAAGCCGAGCAGCCGCATCCGCTTGTGTGGCTCCGGTAGCATACGCGCCCGGCAGGTCGGCGAGCTGCGCCAGCCATGAGCCATCTGGATAGCGCAGCAGATAGGCGTCGTAGCCGGCGTCTTCTTGCTGGTCAGTCATGCGAATCTCCCGCAAGGTCTACAGATGTACGTCATCGCGCAACCTCGGCGCATCGGGCTGCGGGCGGCCTTGAAACGCCGACAGCGCCACGCCGCGCGCCGCTGGCTCACTCGACCAGCGCGCGACGTAGCTCCACTACCTGATCGCGCAGCTGCGCCGCCTTCTCGAACTCTAGCGACTTCGCCGCCTGTTTCATCTGCGACTCCAGCGCCTTGATCATGCGCGCGATCTCGTCTTTGGGTAGCGCAGCCATCGTGAGCGCGTCACCCGCTTCCTCCTGATGCTCGGTCGGGCGGAAGCGGTCGGAGAGCGCGCGAACTTCCTTCTTGATGCCGCGCGGCGTGATGCCATGCTCGACATTGTAGCGTTGCTGAATCTCGCGGCGGCGGTTCGTCTCATCGATCGCGCGGCGCATCGAGGCGGTGATGCGGTCGGCGTACATGATGACCGAGCCTTCGATGTGGCGTGCGGCGCGTCCAATTGTCTGGATCAGGGAGCCTTCCGAGCGCAAGAAACCCTCTTTGTCGGCATCCAGAATCGCCACCAGCGAGACCTCTGGCAGGTCGAGTCCCTCGCGCAGCAGGTTGATGCCCACCACCACATCGTAGACGCCCAGCCGCAGGTCGCGCAGGATCTCGATGCGCTCGATCGTCTCGATCTCGGAATGCAAGTAGTGGACCTTGACGCCCATCTCCTGCAAATAGTCGGCGAGGTCTTCAGCCATCTTCTTGGTGAGCGTGGTGACAAGAGCGCGCTGCCCGATCTCGGTGCGATGACGCACCTCGGCGAGCAGGTCGTCAATCTGCCCCTCAGTCGGCCGCACACTGATGAGCGGATCGAGCACACCCGTCGGACGGATGATCTGCTCCGCGACGACATGGCTGTGCTCATATTCAAACGGTCCGGGCGTCGCCGAGACGAAAACGGCCTGATGCAGATGATCGAGGAATTCGCTGAAGGTCAGTGGGCGATTGTCCAGCGCGGAAGGCAGACGGAAGCCATAGTCTACCAGCACTTGCTTGCGGGCGCGGTCGCCGTTGAACATGCCACGCACCTGCGGCAGCGCCACATGCGACTCATCCACCACCATCAGGAAGTCCGGCGGGAAATAGTCGAGCAGTGTCCACGGCTGCTCTCCCGGCGCTCGGCCAGCGAGATGGCGCGAGTAGTTCTCGATGCCTGAGCAGATGCCTGTCTCGCGCAACATCTCCATGTCGAAGTTTGTGCGCTGGCGCAGACGAGCCGCCTCTAGCAGCTTGCCCTCGCCCTCCAGCTCTTTTAGCCGAACGGCCAGCTCTGCCTCGATTCCCACGATGGCGTTGTTCAGGCGCTCCTGCGTGGTCACCCAGTGCTTCGCCGGATACACGTCGAGCCGCTGGCGATTGCCCAGCACCTCACCTGTTAGCGGGTCGATCTCGACGATCCGTTCGATCTCGTCCCCGAAGAATTCGACGCGCATAGCAAGGTCTTCGTAGGAGGGATAGATTTCGAGCGTGTCGCCGCGCACGCGGAACTTGCCGCGCACGAAGTTCGTGTCGTTGCGCTCGTACTGAATGTCCGTGAGCCAGCGCAGGATACGATCACGACGGCGCGTCTCACCGACCTTGAGCGTCAGCACAACGTCGCCATACTCCTCCGGCGAGCCAAGGCCGTAGATGCACGAAACGGAAGCGACAATCAGCGTGTCGCGGCGCTCGAAGAGGCTGCGCGTGGCCGAAAGCCGCAGCTTCTCGATCTCTTCGTTGAGCTGGCTTTCCTTCTCCACGTAGGTATCGCTGCGCGGGATGTACGCCTCTGGCTGATAGTAATCGTAGTAGCTGACGAAATACTCGACAGCGTTGTTGGGGAAGAACTCTTTGTACTCGGCGTAGAGCTGCGCCGCGAGCGTCTTGTTCGGCGCCAGCACCAGCGTCGGACGCTGCAATCGCTCGACGACCTGGGCGACAGTGAATGTCTTGCCACTGCCCGTCACCCCTAGCAGGGTCTGATACGGGTTGCCATGCTGAACACTCGCGACAAGCTCTTCGATTGCCGTCGGCTGGTCGCCGGTCGGCTGAAATGGGGCGACGACCTGAAAGTCGGGCATGCTCGCTCTCCCCATTGGGCTGCGTATGGCGCAGGTGGCGGCGTCGGGCGACGCGCGCATCGGCCCTGGCTCGCCAGGGTCATGAGACACCAGAAGGGCCCGCGCCGTGCAGCACGGACCCTGTCTCCACAGTATACAACGTAGACGGCGCAGGCTGCGGAAATACACTGGGAGCGCGTTGACCCAGCTCGCTTCCCAGCCAGCCGTCGATCTTTATACAACCCCTTCCACAGCCTCACCGTGACGGAACGCCCACTGAGTTTGGGGCGGATTCCGTCCTATTTCGCGCTGTTTGACTGCTGCTGAATCTGCTTATTGAGCGCCTTCAGGTAATTCTCGGCGCTGTCAATGTCATGCGTCGCGTAGTCGGTAAGCGAAATGGGTAGCTGCTTCACGCCCTGCTGCCACTGTGTCAGAAGCGTTTTGAGCTGGTCGAGCTGGGAGATGTGGACATTGATGCCCGCCAGGTGGCTCTGAGCGCTCGTGATCGCCGCGATGAACGCGCCCAACGCGTCGCCAGCGATGGTCGCGAAAAGTTGCGCGATGGGCCGCACGATGTAGAGCACTGCTTTGCGTGTTAGCTCCGCAACCTGAATGGCGACATCGATCGGCACGCCTTCGAGCTGCGCCAGCTCACTGAGCAATGCCTGGCGGCCCGCAGCGATGCCCGCCGCATAGGCCTGATCAATCGCCTGCTGGCCAACCTGCTGGGCCAGCCGCTCCGCCGTCGGGGTAAGCGCGACGCCCGCCGCGCAGACGCTCACCGCCGCGACGCCGACCAACGCGCGCCTGCCCAGCTTGCCAACGCGTGGCGAGCCGTTCGGCGCTGTGGCGCTGGTCGCCGCTGAAGTCGTCGGCTGATCGGAGGTGGGACCCGTATCGTCAGACACTGCCATGCCGCTGCTCACTTCTCAGGCGCGCGTTTACCGCGCAGCAAATATTCGCCCGCTACCCATGATACGCCGATTGCATGCCAATGTGCGCGTTCTCGGCGCATGCGCGTGGGTCAATGCTGGCGTCAGTATAGGCGCACGCGTCATGTTAGGCAAGCGTCTCGACTACCCGGCAACGGCTCAGTGCCGGAAGTGGCGCTGCCCAGTAAAGATCATCGCAATGCCATATTTGTTGGCCATTGTGATGGATTCCTGGTCGCGAATCGAGCCGCCTGGCTGGATGATCGCCGTGACTCCCGCCTTGGCCGCCGTCTCCACACTATCGTCGAAGGGGAAATAGGCGTCGGAGGCGAGCACGCTGCCGCGCGAGCGATCGCCCGCTCGCTCCACCGCAATCTGGACGCTGTAGACACGGCTCATCTGCCCCGCGCCCACGCCGACAACCATCAGGTTCTTCGCCAGCACAATCGCGTTCGATTTCACATGGCGCACCGCCTTCCACGCGAAGAGCAGATCGGTCAACTCCTCCAGCGTCGGCTCGCGCTCAGTCACCACCGTTCGCTGCGCATCCATGTCACTCGCCACGTCCGCCGTCTGAATCAACAATCCACCACTGACTCGGCGCACATCCATGCGACTGACATCGAATGCGTTCGCCGCGAGGCTCGCGGGCGATGCTGGGCCGATCGGCGCATTCGTGGCGAGCAGGCGAATATTCTTCTTCCTGGTCAGCACCGCGAGCGCCGCGTCCGAATAGCTCGGCGCGATGACCGCCTCATAGAAGAGCTGTGACACCTCGTTCGCCGTCGCCTCATCCACCTCGCGATTGAAGCCTAGCACACCGCCATAGGCCGAGACGGGGTCGCCAGCATTCGCGCGGATGTAACTCTGAACCAGCGTATCGCCGCAGGCCAGACCGCAGGGATTCGTATGCTTGATGACGACGGTTGTGGGCGCGGAGAAGCTAGCGACGGCGCCAAGCGCGGCGTCGAGGTCGAGCAGATTGTTATAGCCAAGCTCTTTGCCGTGGAGCATATGCGACCCGGCGACGCTCGCGACGCTGGCCGCCGCGTGGGGCGCGACATCCGCCCCGGTCGCCTCGTCAGCGCGCTCATCCAGGCCGCCGTGGTCCTGCGCCCAGCCATAGAGCGCCGCCGCCTGATGCGGATTCTCGCCATAGCGCAGCTTGCGCAACCGCCGCAGACCCAGCGTCATGTGATCCGGGAAGGCGGCGTCCTCCTGCCCACGCCGCAGGTACGCCGCGATAGCCGTGTCATACAGCGCCGTGATCTGAAAGGCGATGGTCGCCAGCCGACGTCGCGTTTCGAGGCTAAATGTCCCCTTGCTCTCCAGCTCGATCAGGGCTTCCTCATAGTCATCTGGGCGCGCAATGACCGTGACAGAGGCGAAGTTCTTGGCGGCGGCCCGCAGCAGCGTCACACCCCCGATGTCGATCTTCTCGATGGCGTCTTGCAGGGTAACGCCCGGCCGAGCGATCGTCTCGGTGAAGGGATAGAGGTTGCAGACGACGATATCAATCGGCTGGATGCCGTGCCGCTGAAGCTCATCCATATGCGCGGGGTCATCGCGGCGGGCCAACACACCAGCGTGAACGGCAGGGTGTAGTGTTTTGACACGCCCACCCAATATCTCAGGGAACCCGGTAAGGTCAGAGATGGAGCGTACCGGAACGTTTGCTGCTTCGAGCGCGCGCATCGTATTTCCGGTCGAGTAGATCTCAACGCCCTGCTGCGCCAGGCCAGCGGCGAACGCCTCAACGCCCTGCTTGTTGTCCACGCTGATGATAGCGCGCATGATCTCAACTCCTCGCATGATTCGGCACACTCAACACCGGATGCGTGTGCTCCTGACTTTCACAGACTGCTCATGACTGCCTTGCAGATCGCCCGCAATGTGGGGAAAACCCCCTCACCAGTCAGTGCGGATGCGTTATATGCGGGCGCATGCCGACGGTTCAGGTAGCGGTCGAGCGTCGCGACGGGAACAGCGCCAGGCAGATCGCGCTTGTTCCACTGCATGATGAACGGGAACGATCCGAGGTCTCTGCCCATGCGCCGTACATTCATCTCCAGTTCGAGCAGGTTCTGAAAGTTTTCCTCTAGCTTCTCTGGCGAAGAGTCAGCCACAAAAACGATGCCATCCACGCCGTTGAGCACGGCGACACGGGTGCGCTCATAGAGCACCTGGCCTGGCACCGTGTAGAGCGCGAAGCGCACGCGAAAGCCGTGCACCTGGCCAAGGTCGAGCGGCAGGAAGTCGAAGAAGAGGGTTCGCTCACTCTCCGTGGCGATGGAGAGCAGATCGCCGCGCGCGGGCTGCGGAGCGTGGCTATGGATGTATTGCAAGTTGGTCGTCTTCCCACAATAGCCCGTGCCATAGTAGACGATCTTGCACTGTATTTCACGTTTGGCGACATTGATGAGCGCCATGCGCCACCTGCTCCGTTCACGCGCGCTGCGATGACGCCGCCGCTAGTCCTGAAACAACGAATCGATGGCGCTCGCGGCGTCACTGCGGAACTGCACATCCACCACCTGCTGCCGCGCCTGCGCCGCGCCATGACGCACGCGGTCGAGCACGCGCTCCAGCTCATCGCACGACTTGCGCGCCAGCACTTTGACCAACCCCACATGCGTCTGTTTGTCGAAGACCACCACCAGCAGCCACTGCTCGCCAATCAGATTGCTCAGAATGCTCTCCTGCACGCCCTGTTGCAGAATCGTCCGGAAGTCGCGCTCGCCGAGAATTTCCGCGACCTGTCGTGAGGAGGAGAACGCGCCAGCCATCAGCGCGCCGAGCGCTGTCAGATCGCGATGACCGGGCTGCCCCTGCGAGGCGATGAGCTGCCCGCTCTTATCGAGCAGGATGGTATAGCTCGCGCCGGTGTCGAGCGCTAGCCGCCCCAGGACACGAGCGATATTGGTAAGCTCGCCTTCCGAGACCACGAGATTGGTGAGTTGCTCCATGCTCTGCCCCTCGCGGGTGGGAGGTCCACCCCTGCTCCCTCTCGCTCGCGGAGAGAGACGCGCGCCGCTCCCGTCATCACCTGCCACCGGGCGGCGCGTTCGCTGGGGAGCGTATCGCGGTCATTATACGGCCTGGCGCGTCCTCTCGCTAGAGAGATAGGCCGTCTCGCGCCAGCGGAGCCCGGGTCGCGCCGCTACGCGAGCCGCTCGCAGGCCAATCGCCCGCAGAAGTCCGGCAATGTGCTCGGCCATCAGTTCAGCGGTGTAGGGCTGGTCTGGCTTGTCCGTTCGCCCCGCGCCCCGGTTGTCGAACGCGATGACTCTGTGACGCTGCGCCAGCCGCTCAATAATATTGCCCCACTCCGAGAGGTCCGTTCCCCGTCCCAGAACGAGCGCAAGCGGCGCGCCCTCGCCAGGTATTTCGTAACACATCTGAATGTCGTTGATCTGCGCCGTCGGCATAGCTCGCCACTCCCCACTACGGCTCCGCGAGCGCCGCCAGCGTGAAGAGAAGCGCGGCGACACCCGCGCCGACGACGAAAGCGGGAAAGGTGAGCGTGCGCGCGATCAGTCCCACTATCAACACAACCGCGATCAGCCCACCGTAGATAGCGAGCAGCGGACGCACCGTCTCATAGCGCGCCGCGCGTCGCAGCGTCCGCGCGAAGTCAGAGCGCGCGGGCTGGCGTTCATCGAGCAAGGTGGCGAGCGGGCGCACGGCGAGAAGATAGAGCGCGCCGAATCCCAAAGCGATCAGCAGCGTCTGCGAGACGGCGGGCGCAGTCGCAAGCGAGCAGAGTGGCCCTACGACGCACCCGGTGGGGCCGTGCAGATAGAGCGCAAACCCTGTCAACATCACCGGCATGTAGAGCGCGGTCGCGAGCAGGGCGAGCCGGCGACGCATCCCGGGGATGTGCGGCGCCTTCGCCGAACTGGGCCGAGCGGTGCTCGTGGTCGTGGGCTCTGGCGCCCCGGTCGACGTGCGCGGCGTCGCATCTGGTTCAGGAGGGCCGCTCGATCGCCTGATGGTCGTGGCGTCAGGTGGGAAGGGAGTGTTCAATTGAGTACGCCGCCATTCTGGCTGTTGACGTCATGCTGATAGACGTCGAGCCGCTGCGTCCACGTGGGCGCCATCTCGATGGGCGCCTGGGTCGTCTCGGCGCGGTCACGCAGGAAGTCTGGGCGCGCGCCACCCGGCAGCAGCCGCGTGACCGCCAGCCATTCGCGCTCGCGCATGATGACGGGGATGAGTCCAGTGAGTCGCTTGCCGCGCAGCAGGGTCACAAGATCAGGCTCGCGCGCCGCGACGAACGCGGTCGCCGCGCGTGGCTGATCCGCTGGATGGTAGAGAAGCGTGGCGCGCTCCAGCATGGCTTCCAGCAGCGACACGCCTTCGCTGGCGGCAAGCGTCTCTAGCGCCTCTGTGAGATTGACCAGATCGCCCGTCAGGTAGGGCCGCACGACCCCCAGACAATACTCGCGCACGGGGGCGACGATGGCGCTGGCGGGCGCTTCGACCAGGCTCACCCGCCCGCGCAGCGCGTCGCGCAGGCGCGCGAGCAGCTCGCGATTGCTCCCATGCCAGGGCGTCTCCGGCTGTGGCTGCGCCTGTCGCCGCTTCGTGACGTCTAGCTCGAAGTCACGCAGCCCATAGCCGTCGCGTCGCAGCCGCCTGCGATTCGCCACGAGCACATCACGCCGCCCAAACGCGCCGTCGAAAAGTCGCGCCTCCTCTGCCTCGGCGTCGCCGCTGAGCGCGCTGGCCATCTCCTCGATGAAGCGCTCCCAGTTCGCCAGCCGATCGAGGATGCGTTCCGCGCGCATGCGGAGCATAGCGAGAACCGTCTCACGCCACTCCGCCTCGCGCTTCTCGATCCGATTGCGATAGATCGCGCGATAGTGCTGGTGCAGGTCAGTGGCAGCGGTGGCCTCCACATTGCCACGATGGCGCGCATAGCCCCACGCGGCCAGCCACGCCACGAGCAGCGGAGTCGCCAGCAGCGCGAGCCAGCCCACCGTCGCATTCTGCCACGTTGCGGGTGCGATCATCAGCGCCAGCAGCGCCAGCGTGGCGGCGGCAAGCGTGACGGCAGCGATCAGCGTCGCTCGCAGGGGCGTACGCGCGTGGATCCAGCGCCAACGGGCTCCCAGCCGCGCGGCGACACGCGCTTCACGCGCGTCATCGGCATCGCCGCTCACGCCCGCGCCGTCCGCTGGCAATCCATCGAGCCACGGTCCCTCGCTTGCGGCCTCCAGATCGCTGAGGAATCGCGTTCGCTGGGCGATCCGCCGCGACTGGCGCGCATCGAGTTGGTCCTGCTCATCACACAACGCTTCATTGAAGGCGTACAGGTAGGCGTAGGCGCGCTCGACGCCCAGCGCTCCGCCTTCGAGCGCAAGGGTATCAGCGTGCGCGGCAATCCCCGTGGCGGTCTCATCGGCATAGCGCGACCACGCTGGTACAAGCGCCTCTTCCCAGTGGGTGAAGCCGTCCTCCGCGAGCTGGCGCTGGCCCTCCAGCGCAGAGGGCAGATCGAGTTGCGGTGTCAGCAGCGGGCGCACGATCGCGGGTGAGAGCCAACGCAAGACCAGCTTCGAGTCGCTGCGGTCAGGCGGCAGCTCACTTTCACGCTCACGCCGACGTGACCGGCGCTGAGCGCGCATGCGCAATGCGGCCACGAGCGCATTGCTGCTCGCCGTCTCATCCATGATGCGGCGCAGCTCAGCGCGAGCGGCGGTAGCCTGCGTCTGCTCCTCATCGCGACTGAGGCGCGCGGCCTCCTGTGGCGTCCACTCGCGCAGAATGGTGGCGCCAAGCTGATAGGCGCAGTAGCGCTCGGCTTGCGCGCGCGGGAACGTCAGGCGACTCGTCGCTATGCTGCTCATGCGCTCCTGCGCGGCAGTGACCAGACGCGGCATGTTGCGGCGCAACGTCTCGTCATACTCATGGGTAGCGGTCAGCCCGGTCGCCGTCAGCGTGAAGATCGCCTCGGCGGCGGCGAAGCTTGTCTCATCGGGTCCCTCCCAGAAGAGGCCGCGCTCGTCGTGCGTCTCGAAGAGATAGGCGAAGGTAACAGGCGGCGCGCTCGTCTCACCGCCAACCAGCAGCGACTGCCATGGCTGCGCGCCACAGCGCTCGGCTTGCAGCTGGTGTTCCGCTGGGTCGAGTGGATAGGTGTTAGTGAGCGCCAGCAGTGTCCAGCCTTCGACGCCGTCACTGCTCAGCGCTGTCTGCGCGGCCGCAACCACGTCGGCGAGCAGCGGTGAATCAGCGGCGGCGACAATCCACAACGCGACCATCCCGCGTGGAACCGCGTAGCCCGCCTCTTTGATGCGTGAGATCACGGCGTCATCCAGCACACCACGCCGTCGCAGAGCGCTCCCATCGGCGGCGCGGCGGCCACGCAATGCCTCGATGATGCGGGTGGGCAGCGCCATCGCGGCCGGCGCATCTCCACCGGTCGAGTCATAGGATGAGCTGTCGGCTTCGTTGTCAGTCGTTTCATCGCCGAGCCACCATGCGAGCAGCGGCTCGCCGTCAGCGCTCGGGCCGTCAGCGCGGAGCAGCGCGACTCCTTCGCGCAGCGGGACGTCGAGACTGGGCAGCAGCGAGGTCAGCCAGTCGCCGACAGCCTGGCCTTCGGCGCCGATGCAGAGCACGATTGTCGGCCTGAATTGAATGCCCTCGCCCCCTCGCATACTGACTCCATCCTCATTTACTCGCTGGCGTCGTCTTACTCTGGCCCCTCTCGCATCTCTCGTTGCGCCCGGAACCACACGAAACGCGGCCCCGCGCATCAGGCGAGAGAAGCCAGGTCGCAGCAGGGGGTGCGAGCCGACAGCACGCGGCCTCACAACCGCCCTGCCCATGCGCTGCTACTAGCCGCCATGCCCCTGCGATGACCCAGGCCCATAGTAGCCGGACGGCGGATAGCCATTTGCGCTCTCCGTTCGCATCCGCAGCCCATTGCCGTTCGCCGACGCTGGATCTGGCGCGACCGTGGCATTCACGAGCCAGGCGGGCGCGTGTCCGGCGCCTTGCTGAGGGCGACGCATGATACGCACAGGCAGCGAGCGCCTGGGCCGATCTGGCGCATCACGATCATCCAACGCATGCGGATCCATCACCAGGCGCTCCATCTCGCCAGAGCTAAAGACGGGCGCGCGGCTCTGCCCGTAGGGTCGCTGGCCCGTCGGATCGTACCATGCCGTCTCGTGGCGCAAGAACTCTCCGAGGCCACTGTTGTTCTCCAGATAAAAGTCGGGAATCGTGCCGATGCTGATGGCATGCTGGCCATACGCAAGCTGGAGGCGATGTGGGTCAACCGCGCTTGCGACCATCGGGCTGGCTCCCTCCTTCGCGATGGAGCCAAGGCGGCTGCGAGCGCGTTCGAGCACACCGCGCTCCGCGCCAGTACGCCAGCTCATGCCAAGATAGAGGCTGGTGCTGAGCATGCCGCCGCCCTCATTCCAGAGCTGCGCTTCGAATGCGACCATCTCGCGCGCCAGCCCGCTGATGTGTTGCAGGTGGCCCAGCAGGATGTCCTCGACTTTTCTGTCTGGTCGTTCTCCCTGTAAGACGCAGCAGCGGTCGAGAAGGTCAAACAGGTTCATCTGAAGGAGTGGCTTGAGGTACACCTCGTCGCGCAAGTACTGCACGAGCCGATCGCGCATCTCCATCCCACCGCCGCTTGCCAGCGTCGCATCGGCGCCCTGCGACCGTTCCATCCACTCGATGAAGCGCTGCGCATAGCCTTCCGTATCGCGCGTGGTCAGGTAGTCATACAGCCGCTGCACGGGCGGCGAGGCAAGGCCATCCGGGTCGTTCATGCCAGGCATGCCGGGCAGGTCGAAGATGTGGCGCGTATGCACATGGCTGTGGTCAAGCTGGCCGCGCCACGCGGCAGACGACGTCGCCAGCCGTTCCAGGTCGCGCGCAGTCTGCTCCAGATCAATATCACCCTGATAGCGCTTGATGTTCTTCAGCTCAGCGTCCACGTACTCCAGCAGCCGGTTGAGCAGCGCCCGCTTTCGCTTCAGGTACTCAGCGCGGATGTTGCGCCGCTGCGCGCGGTTGAAGTCGTCCACGACGGCATTGACGCGCCGCTCCTTGTCGCCGGGAATCGGCCACGGGCGCAGCATCGCCCGCTGCAACTCCCGATCAGGCCGCGTTTTGGAGGGTGTCGACTGATCTTGCGCGCGAGCCAGCGCCTCAGCATAGATGCGCCTGCGTCGCTGCAATCGCACGATCTGCGCGCCCAGCGGCTCAAGCCCAGCGCCATAGATCTTTGCCTTCGCCGCCGCTTCGACCTCTTCCTCCAGCTCGCCGATCTCCTCAGTCGCCAGGCTGACATGCTTGTTGAGGCGCGCTTCAAGTTGGTCGAGTCGGTCGCGCCCCGCCGTCATGAAACTCTTCTCGCTAAAGGGCGGCGGTTCCTCTGGCTTGAGCGCGTTGTCCCACTCTTTAACTTCGTCGAGGTCGCTGGCGTTGAGCTGAGTCGAGGCGTCGCCCAGATCGCGCGCGAGCATCGGCAGCGCCTTCGCGGCGGTCAGTCGGGCAAACGCGGTCGCCGTCTCGACAGCGGGGAACGCGACCTCCAGCGGGCAACTGGTGCCAAACATGGTTGGCAGACCGTTGCTGTCATAGTTACCCAGCGTGCGGCGATCCACTGCTTTCGAGCGTTCGAGGAAGCCCACGCCGGAGGCGTTCGTGATACGCATGTAGAGATCGAGACCGACGATGCGCGCCGCATCCTCCGCCGACGTCATCGATGTGCGACCGAACAGAAATACCTCGTTAGCGATGGTCGTACCGCGCACCTCATAGGGCGTGTGCAACATATAATGGAGATATGGCCCAGGCGCGCCATCCGCACTTCCGCGCACGAGGCTCAGCGCGACCAGCTCCATCACCGTCGCCGTCGCGTTGCTCTTGCGCCAGCTCACATCATTGGTCGTCGCCTCGCGCACATGCTCAGGCAGCAGGCAAAAGATGTTGAGCCGATGCTTCAGGTTCAGCTGCAGGATGCGGTGTCGGGCCATCACTGCGATGTCTGGCAGGATGCCGCTGCCGGTGCCGCCCCCGAGGAAGGCGACGATATTGACGGCCACCTCCGTGACAGGGCGGGCGCCGCGATCCATTGGCAGCGCGCCAATGCTCGCCAGCGCCTCATCCAGCGCTTGCACGATCTTGTCGTGGTCAGCGCACGCGGCGACATGCCCGTTGTTGCGAATGCCGCCCGCGCCATTGTCGAAGGATTCCGGAATCTTGGTGGGGATGTAGGTATGCTGGGCGACATCTCCCGGCAGCTGGTCGGCGTAGAGCACGCCGTGGGCGACGGAGATGCGCAAGTCGAACTCCCGCAGCTGGCCGAGATGTTCCTGCCGAAACTGGAGCACCTCGGAGGGTGGCGAGTCAATGTCGAGGAAGACCAGCGCGACTTTGCGGCGATCCGTCTCGGGCAGATAGACCAGCCGCCGCATCGCTTCGAGCGCGGCGTATGAGGGCGTGCTGCCCAGAAAGATGTTGAGCGAGGGTGTATCGATCTGCGGCTCTGTGGCCGCGCGCGGAGCGCCCTCGCTGCTCGTTCGCCAACTGTCTGGCGCGCTCATAGGCGCCATCTCCTTCCCTCACACTGATCCGCTCGTTACATCGCCAGCGTTCTGGCTGCGCTCTCACGCGCGCCTACCACTCATCATCGTCATAGCGCGAGCGCGCTCCACGACGGCTCCGCGTGCGCGTGGGGGCGTCGTCGCCGTCACCCCGTGCGCCGCCCGCACGCCGCGCACGTTGGCGGGACCATTCAGCATCATCGTCATCATCGGCGTAGCGCACCCGCCCGCGTGACCTCCGGGCAGGCTGCTCATCGTCGTCATCGGATGCGTGTCGACGTCCCAGCCCGGCAAGCCCTGCGCCACGACGCCGCGGAGCATAGTCGTCGTCGTCGTCGAAGTCATCCACGCGTCTACGGCGACCGAAGAGCCCGCTCGGCCGAGCGCTCATGCCATCGTCGTCGTCGTCGTCCGCGCCAGACGCGCTGACAATATAAGAAGACTCGCCTCCGTGCGCGGTCAGCGTCGACTCGGTGGCCGGAATAGCCTGCCTGGTCAGCCGCTCACCGCCCAGCCGGAAATCGTCTGCGCCCGACCCAGCGGCCTTCACCAGAATGCGATGCCCCCGACCAAACACGAACTTCAGGCCAGGCCCCAACTCCGTTCGTTCCGAGCGCACCTCGCTGGGCTGCAGGAGCGCCCACACCCCACGCCGCGCCCGCGCGAACTCAGCGGCTCCGCTCCCATCGCTCGCCACGAGCCGTCCGAAGGGGCGCGGCGACAACCAGCAGCGCACGACCAGAACGAGCAGCAGCAGTAGCGCGACATAGAGCAGGGTGATGAGCCACGCAATCATCTCCTGCCAGAACACTGGCGCCTGAACGACTATCACGCGCGCCGTCTGCGTGGTCACGCCGAGATCGCCGTGGCTATCCTGAAAGGAGCCTTGCGTATCGAGTGTCAGCGTGTAGCCGCCCGAAGCGGTGGCGGGGAAGGCCGCTGTGAAGGCGCCGCCGCCATGCTGCGTGATGATCAACGGGACGCTCGAGCGCCCGCCCTCACCGGCAACTGAGCCGCTGACAGTCGCGGCGCCGTAGGGCTTGGCGTCCAGGACAACCTGCCCCTGCACAGTCGCGGTCGGATTGGCGGGTCGGCCCTGTAACGGCCACTGACCAAGCCAGTTGAGCGGACCACCATAGATGACGCTGAGCAGTTCATCCCAGCGCGTCACCTGCGTGGTGACGACGCCCTGCGCGGGCTGATGGGTCGACGGCGAGAGCAGCACTGGCGTGGGAAAGCGCTCGATGCGTAGCGAGCGCGTGGCGCTGGCGATGGTATCGCTGACCTCGCGCGCCACGACGGTAACCGAGTAGGCGCCCGGCGGCGCGCCCGCTGGCGGCAGAACGTGCGCCTTATACACGCCCGGTGAAGCGCTGTCATCGAGCACGAAGTCCTGGCTGTATTGGCCAGCGCCACCCGCGTAGGTCAGCGCGCCAGTCAGGCTGTAGCGTGTCCCTGTGACCGCGACGCCGCCACTTTCGAGTTGCGCGGCGATGGTCAGCGGCTGCCCAAGCGGGACGGCGCTCGCGCTACCTGGCGCGACGATGCTCAGTCCCAGGGTTGAGATCTTCAGGCTGTCCATCAGGAACTGGCCCGATCCGGTCACGTTGAGCTGCCACGCGCCCTGTTGAGGATTGGGAATCGAAAAGATGGCGTAGTGCGGGTCACCTGAGTAGAGCACGCCAGCGGA
>DASQSS010000113.1:0-3954 GCA_035642255.1 Ktedonobacterales bacterium
TTTACTCATATCCTCCTGCTCCTCTTGACCCTGGTATCAAGAGTATATCTATCGGCTGAGCCGTAACGCATACGAGATGGCGCTGACATAGGACGATCTGGCGCCCGGCGATTCGTGGGCGTCGCATCGTCATGAGCGTCCGGCTGGCCGCTCTCGTTCGAGACGCGCCGCTAGCATGCGATCACTCGCTCGCCGTGACCGCGCCATTGGTGGCGCCGGGCTCAGGTGAAAGCGTGATGGGAGGCACCTCGCTGGCATAGCTGGGATGAGGAAAGATGCGGCGTGTATAGACACCTTCGCGCGCATTGCGTCTGATGGTGAACAGGTCGCGCGCCATGGACAGTGTGTCACGGATAGGACGTACCTTGCTGCCAGCTTTGTAGTACCACGAGATGGGAGCCTCACGAATCGTATAGCCGCGAAGCTGAGCTACATACAGCAACTCCACGTCGAAACCCCAGCCAGTGATTGTCTGATGAAAGAAGAGATCGAGCGCGATATCGCGCCGCACCCGTTTGAAGCCACATTGAGTGTCGCTGATTCCGCGAACGAGCGTGCGTCGGACGATGAAGTTGAATGCGCGACCCATGAGGTGACGATATGTCGGCTCGCCGATACGTTGCGCGCCGGGCGCTTCACGCGAGCCGATGAGGATGTCGGTCTTACTATCCTCGGCAGGACTGAAAAGCGCCAACTCTTGTACGGGCATCGAGAAGTCGGCGTCAGCGAAGAATATCCATTCACCCTGAGCCGCGAGCGCGCCTGCCCGAACGGCGGCGCCTTTGCCCGCGTGCGGCTGCTCGACGAGACGCAAGGCATGCCAACGCCCCATCCACGCGCGAACGACGGCGGCTGTGGAGTCGTCGCTGCCATCATCTACGACAATAACTTCGGTCAGGAATGGCTGGCGCTGGAGGTAGTCATAGAGCCGGGCGAAGCTTTCAGGCAGCCTGCGCGCTTCATTGTAGGCTGGGATGACAATGGAAAGCTCTGGTCGAGATGCGCTTGCGCTCACCGGCGCCTCACTTTCGTGGTCCCAATCGCCCTATACTCCGCGCAAATGCGTGCATGACACTCTGCGCATTAGTTGTACGCCAAAAAGCGCAGTTTGCACACACGCGCCAGAAAAAACGGCCAGAAGGGACCCACTCGAGCGTGGCGGTTAACTGGCGACGATGACGTCATGCGCTGGCCGAGGGCGGTCCATGCGCCCAGCGGCGGCAATCGCCTCGCCAAGAGGGCGCGAGGGACGTGGCGTATGGGCAAGAGCGCCGGAGACGTGTGGCGCCGGCTCCGGCGCTGTGCGGCGCACTGGCTCTCTCAGCGCATTGAGCAGCACCTCATCCATCGTATCCACGGGGATGACGTTGAGCGCCTCGCGTGCCTCGATGGGCAACTCGTCGAGGTCTTTGATGTTGCGCCGCGGCAAAATGAGCGTGAGGATGCCAGCGCGATGAGCCGCCAGCGCCTTTTCCTTGACGCCGCCCACCGGCAGCACTCGTCCGCGCAGCGTGATCTCACCGGTCATGGCGACATCGCGCCTGGTCGCGCGACCGGTCAGCGCCGAGATCATTGCGATCGCCATCGTCACGCCAGCCGACGGGCCATCTTTGGGAATCCCAGCGGCGGGCAGGTGGACGTGAATGTCAACATGCTCGTAGAAGTCAGAGGGCAAACCCAGCGCGTCCGTGCGTGCGCGGATGTACGTGAGCGCCGCCTGTGCGGATTCTTTCATGACATCGCCGACGCGGCCAGTCAACATGATGGCGCCGTGGCCGGGTACTGCCATGACCTCGACCATCGTCAAATCTCCACCTGCACCGGTCCATGCGAGTCCGGTGGCTACACCGACCTCGTCGCGCTCCTCCGCCTCTGTGGGGTAGTGCTTTTGTTGGCCGAGATACGCTGGCACGCGCTGCGTGGTGACATGCGCTTTGTGGCGGCGTCCCTCGGCGACGCGGCGCGCGACCCGTCGCATGACGCTTCCCAGCTCACGTTCCAGGTTTCGCACGCCAGCCTCATAGGTATATTCGCGGATGATGCGGCGCACTGCGTCGTCGTCAATCTCGATGCGCGCCTCACTGAGGCCGGCATCGGTCATCTGACGCGGGATGAGGAAACGACGCGCGATGTTGAGCTTCTCTTCTTCGGTATAGCTCGGAAGCTCGATCACCTCCATGCGGTCGCGCAGCGGCGCGGGAATGGTGTCGAGCACATTGGCTGTCATGATGAACAACGCCTGTGACAGATCGTAGGGAACTTCGAGGTAGTGGTCAGAGAAGCTGTTGTTCTGCTCAGGGTCGAGCGCTTCGAGCAGCGCCGCCGCCGGGTCACCGCGAAAGTCGGAGGCGAGCTTGTCGATTTCGTCGAGCACAAAGACAGGATTGACCACGCCTGCCTGTTTCATCGCCTGGACGATGCGCCCTGGTAGCGCGCCGACATACGTGCGGCGGTGGCCGCGAATCTCGGCCTCGTCGCGGACACCGCCCAGCGAGATGCGCACGAACTTGCGCCCGAGCGCCTCGGCGATGCTGCGGCCCAGCGATGTCTTGCCTACTCCGGGAGGTCCGGCGAGGCACAGAATGGGTGTCCGTCCTTCGGGGGCGAGCTTGCGGACGGCCATGTACTCAATGATGCGGTCCTTGACTTTATGCAGGCCATAGTGCCGCTCATCGAGCAGGTCAGAGACGCGACGCAGATCGAGATGGTCGCGCGTGCGGGCGGTCCATGGCAGAGCGGTAAGCCAGTCGAGGTAGGCGCGCAATACGCCATGCTCTGGCGCCATGGATGGCATAGCTTCGAGGCGATCAAGCTCGTGCAGCGCCTTCTCGAGCGTCTCCGCTGGCATGCCGGAAGCCTCGATCTTCTCGCGTAGCTCCTGCGCGTCACGCACCGCGGGATCGTGGCCGCTCAGCTCTCGCTGAATGACGCGCATCTGCTCGCGCAGGAAATACTCGCGTTGGCCCTGGTCAACCTCCTGCTGCACGTCGTCCTGGATCTTGCGTTCCATCTCCAGCACAGTCATTTCACGCTGCAGGAGCACGACAGCACGCCGCAGACGGTCCGCGGGGTCGAGTGTTTCGAGAATGTCCTGGCGGACCTGGATGGGAGGCTCGAGCTGCGCGACGATGTAGTCCGCGATCGCACCAGGCCGGTCGATGTTGAGCGCCTGGATATACGCTTCTTCGTTCAGGCGCTGACTGAGCTTGGTGATCGTCTCGAAGCTGCGCAAGGCCGTGCGCGCGAGCGCTTCGATCTGCGACGAGCGGACGTCAGGCTCGTCGTAGGCCAGGCCCCGTACCCGACCAAAAGGTGATCGTTGGGTCCAGCGCTGAATCCGGAATCGCCGCACGCCTTGTACGACAACGCTGGTTGCGCCATCTGGCATACGCAAGACTCGGCTTATAACGCACTCGGTCCCGATGTCAAAAATGTCTTGAGGAACGGGGTCGCTAATCTGCTCGGAGCGTTGGGCGACGATGAGGATGGTATGGTCAACCGCCATCGCGGCTTCGACGGCTTTGAGCGCTGGATCACGATCTATAAACAGGGGAGCGACCATGTGGGGAAGGAGCACGGTATTGCGCACGGGAAGCACTGGCAGCTCGCGCATGAGGCCGTCCAGCGTGTAGTCATCGGTATCCCGATGCTCGGGATCGAGCCCAATGAAGTCGCTGCCCGCGCTCGGCGTCACACGTCGCCCTCGGCGGCCTGACCCACGCTGACTCACCATACTCCAGTTCCTCTCGGTAGTGTTGAGTCCACCAAGGCGTATTACCCGCCGGTCATACATGGCTGGCGCAGAAGGCTCGCCGCATGATCAGGCCCCTGCCTCAATTCAGTATATCGCAGGCAGGCAAGCTCTACAACCATGACGCCGCGAGTGCCGCGCGTTCGTTTGACTCACGACGTTTATAACGACTCATTAGCGCTGACGGGCACGCGCGCCGCCAG
>DASQSS010000114.1:0-6575 GCA_035642255.1 Ktedonobacterales bacterium
AGGAAATCGAAACGGGCGGTCCGGCCAAAGCGATACACGTCAAAGGCGTCGTAAAGCGCCCGGAAGCGCTGCGTTGGGCTGAGGGTGGCTGGTGTAGCGGCAAACGCTGCAGTGGGCCCCTGCCCACGGGAGCGCACCCAGCCAACGAAGCTCTCCATCACCACCACGATATCGTCCGGCTGCTTCGACTCGAACTTGCGGTGATTGCCGTAGCGCAGGGTCGCGAGCAGGTCCGCGTGGGTGTGCGCCCAGCTGGAGAACTCATCGAAGCGCGTGGATACCTGCTTCCAGGTCCACTGCGGCTGGGCATGCTCCGTCTCAAAGCCACAGAGGAAGCGCCCCGCGCTGTCCATCGCCCGCTCGTCTGCCGAGGTGCGGCCGAAGTGCGTGGCCAGAAACGCGCGCCAGAGCACCTCATCGTAGTCGCCTGCCTGTTGCGCTTCGTGAATGAAGCCGAGGATGTCCATCGTCCCCCAGCCGCTGTTTCGAGCGAGATAGCGCAGCCAGACCTTTTTAGCGTATTTGCGGGCGTCAAGCTCGCGCACGAAGGAGGTGACCTTCGCTGCGTTAGGGTGACTGATGTGATGAGCTGCGAGGACGATCCTCACGTGTTCGACCAGTGACGCGGCATCAGCGCGCGAGGCGCCATCGTTGGCGTGGCTGTCGCCTATATCATCGTCGACATCGGGGCCACACGCGCCTACCGAGGGCCGACCATCGCCACAATCGCCGGGAAGGTTGTCTGTGTGGCGTGACATAGCGGTATCCTCCACGAAGATGAGCGCAACGTGATCGTCTCATGACGGCATGATGCCGTGACTCGAGCCCCGGCCACACCATCGTCGCTGGCGCTGTCGGCGCTTGCTCCACTCGCCGCTCACAGTGGACCCTCAGGCGCGCGGAAGCGATTGCGCCACGTCAGCATCCGCGACGACTCACGATGCCGCCTGAGCCGCACGCACGATGCGATGCTCCAGTTGACGATGCGCGAGATGCCGTCGAGCGCTGCCACCACCAGCCGCGAGTGTGTCGTGGACGTTGGCGGCCGCGAGCGTCACGGTGAGCGCGGGGGTCGCTGCGATCGGCCACTCGGCCGCCTACCACCAGGCGCTTCGTGTCCAGGGCGCTGCGGTCCCTCGGCGTCGGACCCGTCGCTTCGCTCGCCGTTTGGCGGCCACGCTCGCTTCATCGCGTGTTGCGCGCGACCAGTCGAGCTCATCAGCATCCGCCAAGTGGCGCAGCAGTTCGTCACGGACCGACTCCCAGACGCCGGCCTGCTGCCACTCGCGTAGGCGTCGCCAGCAGGTCATCCCGCTGCCACAACCCAGCGCTGGCGGCAGCAACTCCCAGCCCCTGCCACTGTGCAGCACGAAGAGGATGCCGGTCAGCGCGGCCCGATCACTCAGGCGCGGGCGACCGCCCTTCGGCCTGGGCGGTTCTGGCGGCAGCAGCGGCGCGACGATGGCCCACAGCTCGTCGCTGATTAGTCGTGATGTGCTCATGCCTCTAGTGTATCACCAGGCTGGCGCTGGATTCTGTTAGAAACCGCATGTGTCAGACGGGTCGAACAGCCGGGCAAGCCAGGGAAGCGCTTCTGGATACTCCTCGCAGTCCAACACGAATTCCTGCCCGGGCGCCGCGCTGTGCAATAAGACGGTCTGCCCATCAGGCTCCATCTGGTAGTCCAGTATGCGGTGATAACTGAGCGGGCGTCGTCCTGCGCTCGGATAAAACCAACTCGGCAGCCGCCAGATACGGCGTGTAGCGCCCGCGGCCGTCAAACAGCGCGCAGGAGCAAAACGACGAAATACGCTTGCACCGGGCAGGCAGTTCGTGATGCCGGGCAACGTCAAGTGAGGCGTCGCGACGTAGAGGGACTCGACGTAGAGGGACTCGACGTAGAGGGACTCGACCGGGTCAGGATTGATCACCTGGCAATGTGGATGGCAGCGCGCCCATGCGCTACGATCCAGCGCTTCACAAGCAGCACCGAACGGGGCGCTATCGGCCGTCCGCGCCCGAAAAACGGGCTCCGATGCTTGAATTAGTTCCCCCTTGAAGCTCATCCACTCCCCACTCTTACATAAGGGTCTGAATAGTCGCCGTCCCACATACATAGCATACATGACATACAGAATATGCCGCCGCTTTAGGGGAGACACAGGAATAAAGATGGGCGACTTCACAGGCACGACGGGAGAGAGCAGGTCAGATATGTTTGAGCCTGATACCGAACCTTGAGGCATTAGACCCTCACGGCATCTGGTTCGCAACGTCTGATCAGCTTGCTTCCGCTCCCAGAAAGGCGTCGAAGTTTATGCTTGACTGTGTTCCTCCATACCCACGTGCGCGTCCGTGTGGCGCAAGCCAGACGGTACATTCCTCGAGGTCTTGCGCCCAACGTTCGCCGGGCCGCCTCTTTCTCGCCTTTGCCTGATCAGGAATAGATACCCCATGTCTTCCTCGACGACTTTCCTGCTTAACTACCCTGCGACGGTGAGCGCTTCAGTGATGGCATCATCGAGCGAGAGCGCCCGGCCTGCCTCAAGCGCCGACACCCACGCCTCCTCACCCAACTCAGCGCGGATTGGGGCCACCAGCGCCTCGGTCGCGCTACTCCATTCATCGTCGCCGGCGATAGTCCCCGTCACTTCCCGCTGTGCGGCGGCCGCTCCGAGCAGATGCGCGGATTGCACCGCATGACCCTGCCGAGCAGCGACAAACGCCACGCTTTCTAGATTGTTCACGATCTCGCCCAGCAAGTCCTGGTCGCACGCCAGTCGCAGACCTATACACGCATGCCACTCCGCCTGCGTCACGTCGCCCCTCTCCAAAGCGTTATAGGACAGGAGGCGGCGCGCGTACGACTCGTAGTAGGGCTTGCCAGCCTGTTGCGAGAGGGTGATAGTTTCCTCCGCCAGCGCCACGACGCGCCCCACTTCGCCTGGCATCAGCAACAAACAGCCAGCCGTTTGCACCAGGGTATTCAGCATGCAGTCCACGTCGTCGAGTTGTCGCGCCTCGACCAGGCTCTCGTTGAGCAGGGCAATCCCGCGCGCCGTCTGGCCCTGCTGCAAGGCATAGCCGCCGAGGATTTGCAGCGCGACAGCGATCGCCGACCGGTCCCCGACCGCGCGTGCCGTCGTCAGCGCCTGTTCCATGAGTGTTACCCCGCGCTCCAGGTCGCCCTGGTTGGCGGCGCAGCAACTGGCGTCGCCCAGAACCCACGCGAACGTCGCCGTCAGCGGCGCATCGGCGGGGCGCGCCGCGAGTAGCGCATCGTGCCAGGCGCCTGGCTCACGCGAGTGCCCGCGGGCAAACCAGTAGCCCGTATTCGCATCCGCCAGGCGGAGACCGAGTTCTAGCGTCTCGGGCTCCTCGTGGCCACGCGCCAGCGCCCAGGCAAGCGCGGCGCGCACGTTGTCCTGCTCGCGGTCTAGGCGCGCCAGCCAATACGGCCCCTGCCGCCCACGTACCTGGCGGAAGTTGACTGGCTCGATGAGCGCCAGGAGATAGTCCATGTGCGCCCGGCGCAGCGCCTCCGCCTCACCGCTCACCTCTAGCCGTTCTTGCGCATACTCTCGCACGACATGCAGCATGCCAAAGCGCGGCCCGCCGCCTTCAGTTCCCACCACGCGCTGCTGGAGGAGACTATGATCCACCAGCGCGCTTAGCCCGTCAAATACGTCGAGGTGGAGCGGCTCGCCCTCGGTCGGCGCGCCACAGACCGCTTCCGCCGCCTCCAGTGAGCAGCCACCCGCAAAGACCGCCAGCCGCCGAAAGAGCATCCGCTCGGCGGGGCTGAGCAACCCCTCACTCCAGGCGATGGTTGCCCGCATCGTCTGCTGCCGCTCGTCCGCGTCCCGTGCACCCCCGGTCAGCAGCATGAGTTGGCTGGACAACCGGCTGGACAACTGGTGGGAGAGCCGGGCCAACAGCGCCTCCGGCGGCAGCACCTTGACGTGGGCAGCCGCCAACTCGATCGCCAATGGCAGCCCATCCAGCCGGGCGCAAATCTCGGCGATGGCGCGCGCATTGGTGGGCGTGACGCCAAAGTCCGGCTGCGCCGCCCGTACGCGCTCGACGAACAGCGCCGGCGCGGCGTACGTCGTGAGCTGGTCATGCGGTGGCAGGCGCTGCACGTTCGGCAGCGCCAACGGATGTATCGTGTAGGCGTGTTCACCGCGCAATCGCATTGCGGATCGGCTGGTCACCAGAGCCGTCACGCCGGCGCAATGCTCCAAGAGCGTGCCAACGGACGGCGCGGCCTCGATGACATGCTCGAAATTGTCCAGCACAAGCAGCGTCCGCCGGTCCCGCAGACGCTCACGCAGCAACTCCGCATAGGGCGTCGCCCCACGCTCTTTGAGGTCTAGGGCCTGAGCAATCGTGGGAATCACCATCTTGGGGTTCGTGAGCTGGGAGAGTCGCACATACCAGACGCCGTCGCGAAATGCGAGGCACACGTCCCTCGCGACCTGCTGGGCGAGGCGCGTCTTGCCGACACCGCCTGGGCCAGTAATCGTCACCAGACGCACCCCATCCCGCCGCACGAGCGCGCCGAGTTCCGCGAGGTCGCGCTCACGGCCCAGCAGCGCAGTCAGCGGGGTTGGCAGCAGCGAGCGCGACGCGCGGGCGCCGTGTGAATCGGCGACGCCAGCCCCTGGAGGGTATGAGCGGACGCGCGCTCACGCCACCGTCGTCTCCAGGCGTGCCGCTGCGTCTTCCGTCAGGCCGAGCGCGGTCACGAGCCGCTGTACCGTGTCGCGGTAGGGCGCGTGGTGGACGCCGCGCTCAAGATCATCGATCCCACGCCGAGCGAGGCCAGCTCGGTCAGCCAACTCCTGCTGGGTCAACCCCTGTGCCAGGCGATACTGGCGCAGCAGGGATCCGAATGGGGGTGTCACCCGTACTTCGTCCATACCTCCACCTCCCCGTCGGCCTGCGCTATACCCGAGCGTGAACGACCTAATCCTGGCTGCACTGGATGCGCTTCGCCATAGCGGTCCTCGGATTCAGCGTAACACATATCGCAGCGCAACTGCGTGCAAAAGTAGGTGCACAAGCGCGTGCATTATATCTGGCCTCGGGTTCGGCTCGCGTGTAAAGTAGACCATATCAATCCTGCGCTCGGCAGCAGTCTACTCGATGAAGCGCGCTGGCGGACGGGCGAGCGGACGCCTGAGCAGGACGCCTGAGCAGGAAGGGCCGGAGGTACGGGAGGTACAGGAGATGATGAAGTTAGGCGAGAGGGTAGGTGGGTATATGAGCAGGGAAACGCGCAGCTTGTGCGCGGTTGAGTAGGATGGGCGGGGCTGGCGTCGCGTGGCGCTAGAGGTGAGGAAGATGGCGTGAAGCGTGTGAGAGGTTTGCGATATGGCAACGAGGACATCTTCCGCAATCCATGTCGATAGCATTCTGGCGAGCGCGCTAAAGATGCCAGCGCGCACCTAAACCGTGAACATGAAACGAGCAGCTTAGAGAAGCAACAAGCAGCAACGAGAGTGGGTGGATCGCTATGACTGAATCGCTGGAGTATCCGTTCGCGCAGGTGCGGATCGAGGCGCAGGCGCGGGGTAATCTGAACGCGCTCATCCTGGGGAGCCTCGCGTACGCCAGAGCGCAGGGGCGCGACGGGCGGCACTGGGCAACTTTCATTGGTCAGGCGTTCGCGCCGGGCTGGTCATCCGGCATGTCGCCGTGTGAGGCGGCCCTGGCTGCGGCGCTCAACTGCGCCTCCGCAGGCATGCAGGTGAGCGCCGTTATGGGTGATGTGGTCCACGGCGAGTTCGTGACGAGCGACTGGCCAGATCGCGAGGAGCTTGCATTCTTCGCTCTCTCGCAAGCCGAAGCCGATCAATTCTGGACCGTCTTCGAGCCGATCGCGCAGGCGCTAGGCCTTGCCTTCTCATGGCGGCGCGAGGGTGAACAACTCCACTTCACATTCACGAAGTAGTAGCCTACCGCGCTCATGTTCATGTCCTGGCGGGCTATCCTGGCCTATCACGCCCTGCGGCATGGCGCAACCCCTTGCGCAAGAACCCGCAAAAAACCTAAGAGTCTGTGACCAGCTGCTAAGGGTCGTTGAAGCGAGATAGCGGTTCCCGAAGATCGTTGTTCTCGCGGCTCTCAAGGGCCGCCTCTCTCGCGGTCCCGCGTCGGTTGGCCATGCATATCGTGGGTCACCTTTTCCCTGCCAGGCCGGATCTGCCCGGCTAATTGTGGTTTACGAGCGCGTGGCGCCTCTGCGGCGCCTCGAGAGAGAGCCAGTTTATGCGGCGCGCAGGAAGGGGATCACAAATGACCTCTAGCGAGTACAAGGCGCAGATTCGCCGGTTGTTTGATGAGGTGGTGAACCAACAGCGCCTGGACATCCTGGACGACCTGGTCAGTCCAACTCTGATCTTCGCGCCCGGTCTACCCCCGGGTCCCGCCCTGACTTCATGACAGTTTTGGACAGGGAGCGAGGGCCACGGGCAAGAGTCGGAATGTGACCCGCACGCGCTGGTCGTTGGCCAGACAGCGGCGCAACCAGCGTAAGCCCAACTGAAAGACACTATAACAGCGGCGCGCGC
>DASQSS010000115.1:0-6829 GCA_035642255.1 Ktedonobacterales bacterium
CTGCGACGCCTCTGGTGGCTGCGACATGCCATCGGACGACGTCATAGGCGTCGCAAGCGTCACCGTCACAGGAAGTGCAACGGTTGGCGCAGCCTCGTCTTGCGCTTCCTGCGCTTCCTGCGCTTCCTGTGACGCGGGCAACAGGAGGGCGACGAAGACGACACCGGATGTCGCATCAATCGCGAGCAGCGCGGCATGCGTCTGGCCGCCCAAGAGGATGGAGCCGCGCTCGACCCGCGCGCCTAGCGTCTTCGTCAGGCGTCGCAACGCATCACGGGCAGCGGGATCGAGCGGGCGAATGAGGCGCACACGCTCTGCGGGAAGCGCGCAAGTAGTCATCATGGTATTACTCATGACGCGCCCATCTCCAATCATGTATGGCGTTTCCACCTGGGAGGTCAGCGTCCAGATTTCCACGCACTTACCCGACAATTGACAATTCGCTCTGCGATGCCCGCCAGCCCTGACGCTATCAGGCTTTGCGCCCTCGCATACCCACCCGACAATTCGCCGACAATGACCCGACAATTAACGAAGAGGATGTGTAATTGTCGGGTCATTGTCGGGTAGCACGAGTTCCCATCCTGCCTGGCCGCGGAGCCTGTTTGGGCGAATTGTCAATTGTCGGGTGAGGCATGCAGCGTAAATACCTCAGTTGGTCGGCCTGGTCCTGATCGCCTATCCAGCCGCCCTAGGCCACGCGCGGTGGCCATGTCGCTGAGCAGCTCCTCTGCCTCGCCCGTTGTATGAACCCCTGCCACGCCGGCGCGTGTGAGATCGCGCGCCGTGCAGCTCACCAATTGATGAATGCGCATCCACTCGAGGACGTTCGCGACGCGCGCATCCTCTGGTCGCGTCGCGAGATGGGCATAGACCCGGCGCGCATGACTGATGAAGTAGTTAGCGATCTGGATCGCGTTGCGCATACTTTGCGCATCAACTTCCAGCCCGGTGGTTTCCTTTGCACTCAGACGACACCAGTGTAGAACCAATGCCAAGCGAGCTGCATGGCCAGGCATCTTCGACAATGGCCCGCGCATAGCAGTCGACAGCGCAACACCCTCAAGTTCCTCGTAAATCTCGTTGTAGAACTGCTCAAAGAGGAGCTGCGCATCACCCGTTAAACTCATGACATCAGGGTATCGTTCGCCTGTTTCCAGATCTGGCGCCCCTTGGAGCGTAAACAGGTCGCGGAACAAGGCGTCGTAGCGATGCGATACATCATCGGAGACAACGGCGCGTGTCCAGCGATGACTGAACGCGCCAGGCCACGCAAAGAGGAATCGGTGGATGAATCCATCTTCGCGCCCGCGTTCGTCTGCTAATTCGCTCAAAATGTCTGGAGGGATCGCGCCAACGATGTTCAACACGGGGCGTTCGATGATAAGCGGCGCGCCTCGTCCACGCCGATTAACGATGACTCGCGCCCCAGACCACAGACTGAGGTAATGCTCGCGATCGGAGCCTTTCCCATTCTTGTATTGGTTCAGTGAGCGTACGAGCCCACTCAGTTCGTCTCGTACCATGACCACGCCACGCGGGTTACGCTGGAGGACATCAGCCAGAGCCTCCACCGTCGCATCGGTGGTAATTACTTGCGCTAACTGCGGCGGTGGCTCGTTCGCACGATCCTCAGCAGGTAGCTCTTCATAGCGCTTGAGTGCCTTGTCATATGCGCGCTTGAGTTCGCGTTGATGATCATCAATGGGCGCTAGCGCCGCCGCCTGCGCTGGCGATTTCGCTGTACCTGTCTGCCCAATGACCACCAGCCAGAGCGCTGCGCGTTCGCGCCATCCGCGCTTGAGCTCGATTTCGACGGATGCGCCGATGGCGACGCTGGCTGCCGCCAACGCAGGGAGCGCAAGATACTCGATCGGTGCGCCGATAGCGACGCTCGCTTCTTTGACGTAGCGAGCGATGACATGCGGGAGCGCCTCGAGAGGAAATGGATCTCCGCGCGGCGCAAGCGTCGACAGCGCTTCGTCCGCCTCTTCACGTGCTAAGGATGACGTCTCATCCACTTTCCGCGCGGCCAACTGCCCCAACTCATCTCCAGTATGGCCCGCGTCGAGCCACTCCACGATGTCACCCTTCTCCGGGAGCCCCCCAAGGTCAAGGATCACCACGATTGTCGCGCCTGCCTTGCGCGCACGTTCGGCAATGATTTCGCCATACTTGCGGCCTGGGTCGTCATTGTCTGGCAGAATGACAACCCGCCGGCCTTGAAGTGGGTCCAGTGGCGTCCTCTTTGCTGCATCAGACCCCCCTTGTGTCGTCGTCACGACGCCGGGCAGTCCAGCAGTCTTCAGCGCCACCTGGAGAGCATCAGCGGCTTTCTCGCCTTCCGTGAGGAAGATGGGTACATCCAACGGTGCGCTTATGATCTTGGGCAGACGGTAGAGCACTCGTTCACTGGGCAGACCGAGAACCCACTGCTCACGCGCGATAGGACGGAATGGGATGCACTCTTTGTCTGGCTTATGGCCCACCAGTGCGGGCTTTTCATAACGCCGCACCACATACGCAAGCGAGCTATCAGCATGATGGTAGTTATAGAACGCGACCAGCCGACCGCCCTTCCAGGTATCGGGCAGCGCGTCCCACGAACTGTACGTTCTCGTGCTGGTCGGCCCATGCTGCGCCACGCGCATCGCTGAGGATATGCCCACATGTGGGCTTGTAGTCACGGGGTTGCTTTCGCCCAGAAAGAGGTCAGCCATACGCGCTCCTAATGCGTCCTCTACAATAACGCGAGGCTCACATCCAGCAAAACAACGGAGGAGGACGCGCCCGTCATGCCCAACGCTGATGGACAGTGAGGGGTTCCGGTCATCATGTGCAGGGCAACAGGCGACCCATTGACCTGGCTTGCGCTGATGAAATTTCTCGAGCGACTCCAACGTGCACCAGATTGGTGGCAAGCGGTCCGCTGTACGCGCACTGGCATCGTGACGCTTGGGCGCGACTATGACCATTGCGAGCCCCCATCCTGCCGGCCCTTGTCGCCCTTGTCGCCCTTGTCGCCCTTGTCGCCCTTATCGCCCTTGTCGCCCTTGTCGCCCATGTCGCCTGATGCGCATCCAGCAGCCTGTGCCGCCAGCTCAGCGGCGTGATGCGCTTCACTCGAGATCTCCACCAGTGCCTCGGCGACCAGGCGGGCATCGGGCGCTGAGGCATGACCCTCAACATGGAGGAGCAGCGCCAGTCGCCTGGCATCGGCGAACGTGTTGGCGGCGGTGGAGGCGAACCGCTGAGGATGGCGTCGACGAGCGTGATGCTCGTGATACTCGTCGTCTGCATTGTCTGCATGTCTGGATCCATTGTCTGATGAGCGCGCCGACGAGTGGCGTGGCGCTGAGCATGTGGAGCATGTGGTGATGACGTCCCAACCTGCGCTAATCGTGTAGCCGCCGATTGGGTCTTGGATGGTATTACGGCACGCCGACGGGGGGCATCGGCACATGCGGTGGTGTCGCTTTTGTCGCTCATCGTAGTGGTGGTAGCCATACCGGCTCCCTTCGCTGTACGTGCTGAGTGTTTGGAGGTACACTCAACACACGGGGAATACAGGGGAGAGCCACGAGCGATGTGCCACGCTCGTGGCTCTCGTTTTGTCTGTCACGCGCCCTCGCTCTCCAGTTCGCGCGCGATGTACGCTTCGAGCGCAGTGACTGGGATGACCCGGCGTTTGCCGATGCGAAAGGATTGGATAGCCCCATCGGACAGGAGCGCATACAACGTCGCACGTGAAATGGAGAGCGTCTCAGCCGCCTGCTCAGGCGCAAGAAGCAGGGGGGCGATTGACGCGCCGATATTTGTTGGGCGTCCTGCTGTTGGTCGGGTGCTGCGCGATCGTGATGTCGTTGGTGGTCGCACGGTGATGTTCTCCCAGCTCGCTCGGTGGTCAGTGGGTGGATCGGCGCTGAGCACGCTGATCCACGCTCATGATGGATGTCTGGACGGTCAGTCTTGGTTGTGGTGAAGACCACGCTGGTGAGGAGTCCCCGGCGGGCGCCGGTGGTGGGTGAGCGCAGTGTGCGCGCTCAATGCGCTGTTCGCGCATGGGGTAGATGTTGATAATCATCTACGGGTGACTGTACATAGCGATAAACGTTGGGGTGTGTCTACACGTCGCATATAGACCCCCCCGAATCGAGTAGAAATCGCTCGAGGCTTCGACATTGGGACAATTTAACTACCGTACATTAGCCCGAAAGTCCTAAAATGTCCTGAAGTCGAACCTCGCAGAGCATGCCGTTCGGGGACCTGCGCAACGACCTGCGCAACGACCTGCGCAACGACCTCAAATGACCTCAAATGACCTCAAAGACCTGGACGCCCGGCAGCTGTTGGCCTGATTCGTGCCACAGCAGGTAGCTCTCCAGCCATGCGCTGACGCTGAGCGCCTCCTCACGGGTGATGCCGCTGCCCTGCGTCTGGCGCCCATGCTGCCAGGCGCGCACGTGCTCGATCATCTGAGGTCCGGCGACGGCTACGAGCAGGATCCGGCCGTCGCCGGCGCGCCATTCGCCGGTGAAGGCCTGGCGCGCCGCATCCCAGCGCAGCAGCTTGCTAGGCCGGTTGCCGGACTGGTGTGGTGGTGGCGTGCCCATGGCGTCGCTACCCATCGCTGTGCTGCTTCGCGTGGTCTACGTGGTCTACGTCGTCCGCCTCCAGCACCGCGAGGATCCGCTGTTCGAGACGCCGCTCGGCAAGATGCTCGGCAAGACGCAGGCGCATGTCCACGGTCTCTTGCGCCGTCGCGCCGAAGAGCATGCGCTCAATCCGGTCGATCAGTGGTTCACGGTGTGCCATTGCTGAGTTCCTCTCGTTACTGCGCAGCCTGACGCTGCTCGGCGGCGCGCTCCGCTTCGATCAGTCGCAGGTACTTACTGGCGCTACTGTCTGACACGCCCGTCAGGCGTACCAGCTCGACATGGCTCATCGTCGGGTTGGCAGCGAGCGCCGCGCGGATGCGCTGCTCGACGGTGCCACGTCGCCCGCTGCGCGCGTTGGCGCGGTTGGCGGTGCGGCGATCCGTGCGCGGTCGCTTGCCCAGTCCCCGCACGGATCGCCGCAGGGGCGTGACGTTCCCCGCCGTTCGTTTCGAAACGACGGCAGGGGATCCCGGCCCTGTGGGTGGTTTATCGGGGGTCTCGGCGACGTTGGATGACGATGCTGCTTCAGCCTCTATCGTCGCCGCCGCCGTCTGTTGCGCCTGTGGTGGCGTTGTAGGAGCCTCGTGGCTGGCTTCGAAGTGTGCAGATATGCCGATACCTGTTTGTGCGCTTGAGGTCACGCCAGCGCTACGGAGCGCGGTCTGCGCAAGCGTGCGGATGCCGCCCACCTGTTGCGCACGCAGCCGCAAGCGCAGCGGCTCAAGCATCAGTTCCCGCTGCAGTTGTGCGAGCTCAACTTCGAGGGAGCTCGTCACCTTCGCGGGGCGGCGGTAGCGCGTCCAGCCCGAGAGTGCGACCAGGCCCACCGCCAGGAAGGCGCGCCAGCCGAGCCAGAGCTGTGAGGGCATGCCCAGCTGCGCCAACGCGGCGGCCTCGCCGATGTGTTCACTTTGTTGGAGGGCGTAGACATCGCCAGCCTGCCATGCGGCATAGCCCAGCACGACGCCCAGCGCCAGCCAGCCGACGCGCGGCCAGCCGGACGCATGCCGAGCCCGACTGAAGCAGCCCAGGAGCTGCGTGTCAATGCCGAGCGCCTGACTGATCGCCCAGGCAAAGAGGAGCGCCGTTGCGGTCGCAGTCAGCTGGCCATCCGTGAGGAGATCAACGAGCGCGATCCCCGCGCCAAAGAGCAAGACCGGGCCATTGACGATGTTGAGCAGCTCCTCCCACCAGTGGATGAAGCCAGCGATGCCCGCGAGCATGGGCAGCTCGTTCTCGGTCTCCATCAGCGCTGTCCTTCCTGTTGTTTCGGCTGTTTCCGCTGTTTTCGCTGTTGCAGGTGGTCTGCCTGGTTGGCCAGGTAGGCGCGATAGGCTTCACCCGCCAGGCGGCACTGGACTTCAACCATGAGGTTGAAGAGGGCGCGCGCCTCGGGCCGGAACGGCGCGAGGAAGCGCTCCCATTCAGAAGAAGAGCTCTGTGCCGCCGACGTCGGCGATGTCGTTGCGCCTCCGATGGAGGACTCAGACGACGCACGCGGCGCTCGGCGCGCATGGTCTCGGGCGGCGCCTGGACCTGTGGTGGGTTGTCGTGCTCTCATGCGCCTTGCCCTCCACCCATCGCGTCCGTCGTCACATCCGTCGTCGCATCCGGCGTTGTGTCCGGTGGCATGCGAGACATCTTCGTCGTGCTGGGCTGATTGGCCGGGTTCCGCGGGTGGCGCGCCCACCACGCGTTCAAGAGCGCGTCGGTGGCGTCGATGTACGCACGCCACCAGGCGACCCACTGGTCGAGTGGGACGCGTGGGTCAATGTAGGGCGGCAGCTCGGCGATGGTGACGTTGTAGCGGTCACTGCCCATTGGCCGGTAGAGGCCATCGACAACGCCACGGCGGATCTCCCTGGTGAGCGCCGCCCGAGCGTCTCCCGGCAACGCCGCTCTTGGAACCTGCTTGAGCGCGGCGAGGACCGTCGCGATATCGGCGTCGTGAGCGCGTTGTCGTGTCGTCTGTCGTGTCGTCTGTCGTGTCTGTGGCATCCCCTGTGACACCTGCGGGGACGGACCTGCGGACGGACCTGCGGACGGACCTGCGGACGGACAAGGGGGTGAGGCGGGGACTTGTGGTTGATGCGCGCGTCGGTTTACCATGTGCGTATCCTCTCTCACGTGGATAGGGCGGGCCCGCGTCATGTTTAGCGGCAGGCGCGGGC
>DASQSS010000116.1:0-15565 GCA_035642255.1 Ktedonobacterales bacterium
GCTCGACATCGTCAGCAGCGAGCGCATCTACCTCGGCGCGGAGTTCGTGCGCTACATCCCCGGCAACGTCTGGCATGTGATCACGCGGGTGATGTGGGCCGAGCAGCGCGGCGTCCCCAAGGCCATTGGATTCGCCAGCATGGTCGTCGAGCTGGCGACCAAGATCTTCTCGGCGGCGCTGGTCTTCGCCGTTTCGCTGCTCTTCTGGCCTGATGTGACGACACTGACCAGCCAGTTGAATATCCCCGCGAATGTCGCGCTGATCGCTGGCGTGGTAGCGATTCCGCTGCTGCTGCTCGGTCTGCATCCGCGTCTGTTGGAGGCCAGCCTCAATGCGGGGCTGCGGCTGCTCAAGCGTGCGCCGACGCGGCTGACCCTGCGCTATCGCGATCTGCTGCTCATCACGCTCTACTGGTCGCTGAGCTGGGTCGTGGCGGGCGTTGGCTTCTACCTGCTGACGCGCAGCATCGTCTCGACCCCACTGCCCGCGGCGCTGCCAGCGCTGGCGATCGGCATCTACGCGCTGGGCTGGGATGTCGGCTTCCTCAGCTTCATCACGCCGAGCGGCATCGGCTTCCGTGAGCTGGCGATCGCCGCGCTGATGGTGGCGGCGGGTGTGACGGCTGGCCCAGGTGGATTCGCCATCGCGTTCGTTGTGGCGATGGTCTCACGCCTGCTCGCGACCGGGTCGGAGTTGATCTCCATCGCGCTGGCCTATCTCGTCTCTGGCGGCAAGATGCCTACCCCGCCCGCCATCGAGGCGGCGACCGAGGGTGGCCAGGCATAACAGCATAACAGCATAACAGCGTGACGCGCGGGACCACGCGAACCATCCGCCTGAACAATCCTCAACAATCTGGAATGGAAGTAGGACGGTCTGATGTCTGTGAGCAGCGCGCCCCTTGGCCCCGGTGAGCAGCCAACCGCTCCACAAATGGCGACACCCGCCCCGGGTCGCACGTCCCGCCGTCTGCTGGCGCGCCTACTCGATCGCTATCCCGAGCTGCCACCCCCGCTTGAGGGGCGCGGCGCGCGTATCGCGTTCTGGAGCGTCGTGGTGATCGCCGCAGCCTGGGTCATCTTCTACACGGTCTACCTCGGAACTGTCCACGACGCCTATCAGACCCATGCGGAAGACATGGCGACGATGACGCAGGCGCTCTGGAATACGACCCACGGCGCCTTCCTGCATCAGACCGTCTGCAACATCATCTCGGATACGAACTGCCTGGGCGATGTCTCGCGCTTCGCCATCCACTTCGAGCCGATCATGATACCTCTGGCGCTGGTCTACGCGCTCGTCCCGACGGCCAAGCTGTTGCAGCTCGTCCAGACGCTGGTGGTGGCGACGGGCGCGCTACCCGCCTACTGGCTGGCGAGCCGCCGCCTGCGCAGTCCGCTCGTGGGGGTAGCGTTCGCGCTGCTCTATCTGTTGTATCCGCCGCTGCAATCCGCTGTGACCTATGACTTCCACGCGGTGACGCTCTCGGCGGCGTTTCTGATGTTCGCGCTCTACTTCATGATGACGCGCAACGACCTGGGCTTGCTGATCGCCTGCCTGTTGGCGCTGACGACCAAAGAAGAGATCCCGGTGGATGTCATCATGATTGGCCTGAGCGTGGGGCTGTTGCAGCGCCGCTGGAAGACTGGCGGTGGACTGGTGGCGCTTGCGCTGGTCTGGCTGGCGGTCGAGTTGGTCATCATGCGGGCGGCGAGCCCGATTGGCCATTCGCCGACGGCGAGCCGTTTCGGGGCGCTTGGCGCATCGCCCACACAGGTGGCGCTGACGCTGCTGACGCATCCGCTGATGGTGTTGCGCACGTATGTCCTGAATCACAGCGGCATCTTCTATCTGCGCACGCTGCTTTCGCCGTTGGGCTATCTGCCTGCGCTCAGCCCGTGGGCGCTGCTGATCGCCGGTCCCGCGCTTGCCATCAATCTGCTGAGCAGCGACCCCGCGATGCGCGCGGGCATCTACCACTACAACGCGGAGATCGCGCCCGTGCTCGTCTTCGCGGCGATTGACGCGGTGGTATGGGTGAGCGCGGCGTCGGGCTGGCTGGCGCGCCGCGCGCCGCCCCTCGCGCAGCGCGTCTCACGCGGCCTGGGCGAGGGGGTCAGCCGCGCGGCGCGCTGGCCCTGGCCGCGCGTGGTGATGCTTGGCCTGACGCTCTTCGCCTTCGCCTTTGGCGCTTATGAGCAGCGGTTGCACGGAGACTCGCCGTTCACCGAGGGGTTTACGTGGCCAGTCGTGAGCGCGCACACCCGGCTGGCGAATAGGTTCGTGGCGATGGTCCCGCCGAACGCGAGCGTGAGCGGGCAGTCTGATCTGCTGCCACACCTGAGCAATCGCCGCTACGTCTATCTCTTCCCCTACGGCATGATGCAGTCGGACTATGTGCTGCTCGATGTGACAGGCAACATCTATCCGCAGACGGACCGCGCGGCCTATGCCGAGCAGGTGATGGCGCTGCTGGCCAACCCCGACTACCACGCCGTCGCCGCGCAGGATGGGTACCTGCTGCTCAAGCGCGGCGCTGGCCCGAAGCTCTCCCCAGAGGGCCCCCTTGGGCTGCCGGAGTCGTTCTACTCCTTCACGAAGCTCGATGGCCAGCCTCAGCACGCGACGGACATCCGCTATGGGCCATCTCTGCGGCTGGTGGGCTACAACGTCTCGCCCGCGCCGACCCTTTACCTCAATAATCCCTACCTGCAGGTGACAACCTACTGGCAGGTGACGGCGCCGCTGTCACCACAGTATCCCACGACCTCAGTGGGGCAGCCGAGCGACTACCATGTCGAGCTGACGCTGAAGTCGGCCGATGGGTCAGAGAACCTGAACGAGAACTCGCCCACGACCGAGTGGCGACCGATGGCAAGCTGGAGGCCTGGCGTCACCTACGCCGTGACGACTGGCCCGATCTTCATCACCAGCGCGATGGGGAGCCAGGTCCAGATCGGGGCGCGCGTGCTTGCTGGCCCGGAGGACGACACCGTAGCGCCAGCGCTGCCCGCGCAGACACACTCACCCGGAGCCGCTGTCGTCGATCATGGGACGCTCGGCGTCTTCGCGCTGGAGGCCATCGCCAAATAGGGCGCTGGAGGTTCAGGACGTTCCACTTGCGCTTCCCACTTTCTTAAGCCGCCAGGCGCCAAGTGAGCGCCGAATGAGCATCAAGCAAGCGCCCTCCTCCGCTGAACGTGGCCCAAACGGGCGGGGGCCGTGCGGGCGAAGTGATTGACGAACCGCCCGTACGTTTCTACAATGAGCGGACATGGGGAGAGCAGCCAGCCAGTGGAGGACGCATGTGGGGATATGAAGCAGTGAGGCTTCGTCTGGCCGCGCCCCCGGAGGGTGCACAGTGACAGCACATGAAGGATCCCTTGTTGGGCAGACGCTTGGCGTGTATCGACTGCGGTCGCTGCTAGGCGTCGGAGGGATGGCAGAGGTCTACCTTGCGGAAGACCCCTCGTTGCGGCGTGACATCGCCGTGAAGGTCTTACCACGTTCACTGGCCGCCGATCCTGGCTATGTCGAGCGTTTCCGCAATGAGGCCCAGCGGGTCGCTAGCCTGAGCCATCCGCATATCACTCCGGTGTACACCTTTGGCGAAGAGCGTGGCCTGCTCTATCTGGTAATGCCGCGACTGAAAGAGTCGCTGCGCGAGCGGATGGAGCATGAGGGCATCCTGTCGCTGCAGGAGGCCGCGCGCGTGACGAATCAGATCGCCGCCGCGCTGTACATCGCCCACCAGCATGGCATCGTCCATCGCGATGTCAAGCCAGAGAACATTCTGCTGGATGAGAGCGGCAAGGCGATGCTGACCGATTTTGGCATCGCGCGTGAGTTGTCGGCGCTGCGTGAGGCCGGTGTCGCGCGGACGCTGGCGGCGACGGGCTTGCCTGTTGGCACACCTGAATACATGGCGCCTGAGCAGCTGCGTGGCCAGCCCGCGACTGAGCAGGTGGACCTCTATGCGCTGGGCGTCGTGCTCTATGAGATGCTCACCGCGCGCGTGCCCTATGACGCCTCGACGCCGTATGAGGTCGCGACCGCTGTGATGCGCGATCCACTGACGCCACCGTCACACTACAATCCCGACCTCACGGTGGGGGTCGAGGACGTCATCACGACGGCGATGGCGAAGGATCCCGCGCAGCGCTATCCTGACATGAAGGCGTTCGCGCTGGCGCTGCGCGGCGCGATGAGCGATCCCTCGAAGGCAACCAGCTCTGGCGGGCTCCGCTGGACGCAGTATACAAAGCCGGAGCCGGCGGCGAGCGCCGTCGGGTCCTCGGTGAGCCGGAGCTTGGCCTCAGCTAGTTCCTCCCTGATTCGCCCACCGCAAATCGCACTCGGCGAGACGGCCAAGCGGCCAACCCTTGGCCAGGCGTCAGAGTTGGCGAGTGGGTATGCGGGCAGCTCCTCGGAGCCACTACAGAATCAAAGGTCACGCCGCTCGGTCGCGTTGTTCAGCGTGGTGGCGCTCGCCGCGCTCGCCGCGCTGCTATTTCTAGGCCTTAAAGTGCCGAGCGCGATGGGACTCTTCACCAACTCGGTTGGCTCGCCCACGCTGGTCGCCAAGAAGACGGCGACTCCCATGCCAACGGCGACCACAGCCCCAACCGCGACGGCGACCCCCGCCCCGACGCAGACGCCGATCTACATCTATGTGAATGTGACACCGACAGCTTCACCTAACCCGCCACTGTCGTTTTCCTCCACGACAATGACATTTACGGGTAGTAGTACCTGCACGTCTTCAGTCACCATCTCCAACCCCGATTCGACGACGGTGACATGGGAGTGGACCTCGATGAGCCCGCTATCGGCGTCCAAAATCACGTATTGGAGCGTCAATGGCTCACAAGGGACCAGCTCTTTGCCTGCTGATACGAAGGGTATGGCTCCTGGGAGTAAACCTGAACGTCTGACGCTTTACGTCTCATGCAAGAGCTTCAACGGCGCATCTCCCTCGACGGTGAAGATGAAGGACTCGCTGGGCCGCACCTACACGCTGACGCTCAAGTATCCCTGACGCTGGATGGGTCTCTTCGCGCTACGCGATTGCGCCGCGCTCGCGTAGCGCCGCGATTTCCCTGGGGGTGTAGCCGACCTCGGCCAGCGCCTCGGCGGTATGCTCGCCCAGCGCGGGCGCGCCACCCAGCAGACGCGCGGGCGTGTCGCTGAGCAGCGGCGTGCTGCGCAGCATCGTTTGGCCATCGGGCTGCGCCGACGCCACGACGCCGCGCGCCTGAATCTGCGGGTCGGCGAGCGCTTCGGCCAGCGTGTTGACCGGGCCGACGCAGGAGTCTGTATCCGCCAGCAGCGCCAGCCACTCCGCGCGGGCGCGTGTGCGGAAGAGCGCGACAAGCTCGCCAATGGTGGCGTCGCGGTCGGCGGCGTCGCGCGGGATGTGATGCGACGTCAGGTCGGGGCGTCCCACGCGCGCGCAGAACTCCGCCCAGAACTTCGGCTCAAGCGCGCCCAGCGTCACATAGCGGCCATCCGCCGTCTCATAGACGTTGTAGCCGGGCAGCGCTCCGGTGAGCGGCGCCGAGCCTGGCATCGCCTCGGGCAGACCATAAAGCAGCGGAGCCATCAACACGGGCGCCAGCGCGAGCGAGCCATCGAGCATCGAGACATCTACCACCTGGCCACGCCCCGTCACGCCGCGCGCCACCAGCGCCGCCAGCACGCCGATGACCGCCATCATCGCGCCCCCGCCAATATCGGCGAAGAGTGGACCGGGCAGCGGAGGCGGCGCGCCGGGCCGCGCAAGATGCGCGAGCAAGCCCGCATAGCCGAGGTAGTTGACATCGTGCCCCGCACGCTGCTGATAGGGGCCATCCTGCCCATACCCGGTGATGGCGCAGATGATGAGACGCGGGTTGCGCGCCAGCAGTGTGTCGTAGCCAAGGCCCAGCCGCGCCATTACGCCGGGACGGAAGCCCTCCAGCAGGATGTCGGCGCGATCGACCAGCCGCAGAAACGCCGCGTGGCCTTCCGCGTCTTTCAAGTTCAGCGCCGCGCTACACTTGCCACGATTACTGACGAGGAAGCCCAGCCCCACGCCGTTCACGCGCGGCGCGAGTGTGCGCCCACCATCGCCACCATTGATCTCCTCGACCTTCAGCGTCTCAGCGCCAAGCTCCGTCAGCATTTGACCGGCGAAGGGGCCGGGGAGCAGCCGTGTCAGGTCGAGCGCGCGCAGACCCGTCAGCGGAGATATGCGCGCGCTAGGCGCGGGTGTGTTGTCGCTCATAGGAGGCGCCTCCTCTGGCTCACTATATCGATTTCGAGGGCATTGCGTGCCGTCATTCTCGCGCTAATGCGCCTTCGTATACGTGACGTCGAAGTCATGCTCCCACGAGACGCCGTCAGATGATTTCTCCCAATGAGCTGTGATGCTCGCGCCGCTCTGGCTCACGATACCCTCAAAGCGCTGCCAGAAGCCTGGGGCTTCCCGCCACATCTTCCACACGCCTTCCGCGAAACTCATCTCATAGACCCTCGAAACGTTTCGCGCATCATAGTAGAGAACCGTGTAGTTCGAAGCTGATTCGTCTCGACTGATGAGCCAGAGGGCAGCGGGTGGATTCGGCGGTTTGTCGCCCATACGCATCACGAGAAATGCTCCGTCCTGTATCCATTCGAAAGAGACAAGCCCTGTTGCGGTGTCGGACGGGCGAGGGAGGAAGGACGCATTGGAGATATCCATCGTCCAATCGCCTGCCAAGCGCTCGATGGGTGCGAGCGCAGGGTTGCGCCCGTGTGAAGGTGTCTGTGACATGTGCTCACCGTTCTCTCGGAGGATGTGATAGGCTCACGTTCATCGTATTGCAGGCGCTCTAGCACCCCCATTCTAGCAGTCCCTCTCAAGCGCGCTTGGGTATTCATGCCACTGCTTCCGGGTAAGGAGACGCCCGCGTTTCGCCAGTCAATGTCGATCAACGTCAGTCAACGTCAGTCACTACGCATTATGCGCCGACTGCCTGGCCGCGCTCCGTGCGCTGCCGCAGCCAGCGATAGGCCAGGGCGACGAGCGCGATCAGCAGCGCCAGCCAGAGCGAGACGCCCGTGAAAGGCAGCGCCACCAGGCAGAGCAGCAGGCTCAGCGTCGCCAGCAGCCGCGCACGGCCAGCGAGCAGTCGCGCGCCTGCCGCCATGCCGAGGATGTAGGTCAGCAGCACGAGCGTGTTCGGTAGCGCCAGCCAGAAGTTGACATCGAGGCCAGCGAGCCAGCTTACCAGCAGCCCAGCCTCCGCGAACAGACCGATCAGCAGAACGCCCGCGACTGGCGTGCCGCGCTGGTCGAGGGTGGCGAGCCAGTTGGGCGCAGCGTGATCGCGGGCTAGCGCGTAGCCCAGTCGCGCGACGCCCGCGATGAAGGCGTTGATCGTGCCGACACAGACGATGACGGCGACGACAGCGGCGATCAGCGTCGCGCCGATCCCCATTCCGCCACTGAGCAGCAGCGCCACCGAGACACTGTCAATCGCCGGGCCGCCATAGACCCGCGCGCCAATGGTGGCCGCGGCGACGGCGAGATAGAGCACGGTGATGATCGCGACGCTGAGGATGACGCTGCGCGGGATGTCGCGCTCGGGCCGCCGAAACTCCGCGCCCAGCGATGCGACCGCCTCCCAGCCGGAAAACGCGAAGAGCAGCAGCACAGTCGTCTGGCCGACGGCGCCCCAGCCATGCGGCGCGAAGGGCGTCCACGCGGCGAGATGCTGGCGCGGCAAGGAGGCGACCGAGGCGATGATCAGCAGCAGCGCCACCAGCGCGCTCAGTCCCATCGCCACACGCCCGCTAACCTGCAATCCGCGCAGATTCGCCGCGATGGGGATGGCGAGGATGATGGCCGCGACGAGAAAGAAGCCATTGCGATCGAGGCCGAGCGGCTGCGCGATGTACGCGGCGCCCACCAGCGGCACGATGATCTGGCCGACGGCCGCGCCGATGAAATACATCCAGCCGACAGCGGCTCCCGCGCCCCCACCGAACGCCCGCGCGGTGTAGGTCGCCACGCCGCCCGCATCGGGATGGCGCGCGCCCAGGGCGGCGAAGGTCAGCGCGAGGGGCGCGTCGAGCAGCGCATCGAAGGCCCAGGCGAGCATGGAGGCGGGCCCAGCGGTGGTGGCGGCGAGGCCCGGCAGCAGTAGCACGCCCGCGCCGATGACCGCGGCGACGTAGAGCGCGACCGCTTGCGGCAGGGTGATGACGCGCTCCAGCGAGCGAGACATGGCGACTCCTCTGGCGCGTCAGTCCGTGTCAGCGCTGATTCTACTCCGCTTCGTGAACTGCTTTGTGTCCTGCTTCGCGCGGCCTGGCCGGCTGGAGGGTAGAAAAATAGCCGGCGACTGTGGTGTAGAGAGGTGCGAATGAGACCGTGTAGAGCAATCCCACAACCGTCGGCGTGCCTCCGTTATACCGGAAAGCGTTTAACTCGTCAATAGCCAAATTGTTATCCGAGCAATGGTACTGGGGGACTAGCGGTCCTGAGAGTGGAATAGGCCAATGCGCCCCCCGGCTTGACGGTTCAGCGACCCGGCGCATATCATCCTTGCGCAGGAGAGCGCCGCTGTGGCATTCGATTGTCTCGTGACACAGCGCCCGCATAACCGGCATCGAGGGCGAAGAGCGTAGCGCAGCAGTGCAGAGGGGGCCGACAGAATGGCGGAAAGGCCAGCAGCGCGGCGAGGCGGATCAGCGCGCGATCAGCGGCGCGGAACGCTCCTCGATAGTCTGCCACGCACGCCCGTGCCGCCGCGCGCTCCCTCCTCGGGCGGCCAGTCTGGTTCATATCCCGCGGCGCCATCCCCACGCGCGCCCGGCGAGCGCGCCAAGCGCCCTCAACGCGCCAAGCGCGCCAATCGTCCAGATCAATCTGACAGTATTGAAACGCCAGGGCGACTGACGCTGCCGAGCATGCCGCGCATGGCCGCCGCGCGCCGCCGAGCCGCTCCACCTCAGGAACTCCCGCGCGACGCATGGGATCGCTGGGAAGACGCCAGCGCCTACGCGGATGATGTCGTCGAGGCTGAGCCCTACGGTGCGCCAGACCCCTACAGCGCAGGGGGCTATATCGACGATCGCGCGGCGTCCAGCGGATATGACGTCAGATATGACGGCGATTACGCCGCGACCGGCGGCGCCGCGCTGGGTGAGCCGTATGGCGGCAATGAATGGGACTATCAGACACGGACGCGCGAACGCAGCCTGGCGCGTCCACTGACGCCAGCGCTGCCGCAGTACAACGATCCCGACGACGTGGCGCTGCCGGTCTATCCTCCGCTGCCTACCGATAGCGCGCCAGCGTTGGCGGCGTATCGGCCAGTTCGCGCGCCCCATCGTGTGCGGCTCGATACACGCGCGCTGGCGCGCTCGGCGCGCAACCCCTGGACGCTGACCCGGCTGGCGCTCGCGCTGATCGCGTTGGCGCTCGCGCTCGCGCATGCGCCCGGCAGCATGGGTGAGCAGGGCCAGCCGCTGATGGTCGCGCGGGCGCAGGCAGGCCTGGCGCCCGGCAGCGCGATCACGGACCTTGTTAGTCCAGAGACACAGCTGCTGCGCCCTGACCTGTACGACAACTATGCGCAGTTCCAGAACTGGGGCGGCGCGGCATGCAGCGCGGCGGCGCTCTCGGAAGTTCTGACGGCGTATGGCGTGCCACACGCGACCATCGGCCACGAGATCGATGAGCTTGGCCACTATATCTCGCCCTATGGCGGGCTGCTCAATCGGCATGGGTTCGCGGTGGTCGCGGCGAAGCACAACCTGCGCGCTGATGAGAGCTCGTCGCTCACCTACAACCAGCTAATCTATCTGACCGAGCGGCTCGGCATGCCGGTTATCGTCAACGTACGCATGAGCTACGGCTACTACCATTTCTTCGATGGTGGGCACTTCCTCACCGTTGTTGGCGGCGACGCGCAGGGTCTCAAGATCGTGGACTCGTCGGAATACTATATCCACTACCTGCCCAAGAGCGTCTTCTACCAGATGTTCACGGGGTATACCGCCGCCATCGTGCCAGGGGACTATCAGTACAGTCTGCCAAACAGCTAGCGTTCTCCAGCGACATGATGTCGAGGTGGATGGTTCGTGCAGGATGCCGCTAGCGCTGCTAAGTACAATCAGATTACGTTTTGCGCATGCGAGCCAATCACCGAGAGGAGGCGAGAGGGCTCCCGATTATAGCGATCAAAGAAGTCTCGGGCGGCCGCGAGCAGGCTCTTGACGGTCTGGAAGAGCTCATTGTGCGTCACCTCTCGGCGGAAATGACGCCATAACATTTCAATCGGGTTCAGCCAGGGGCTGTAGGTGGGTAAGTACAACAACACCAGTCGACCGGCTGCTGCCCGCACCACGATCTCGACCTCATCATCCTCATGCGTGCCTGCATTATCCCAGGCGACATAGATGGTCCCGGTGGGGTGTTTCTCCACGAGCGCTTCCAACAGCTCCGCGATCTCTTTACGGCGCTTGTGCCGCTTCAAGAGCACCACCGTTTCCCCGCTGTGATAGTCTACGGCTCCAATGCCGTAGTGCTTCGTCGGCTGAGCAGGAGTGGGAATCATGACCTGTTGTCCCTTCGGGCTCCACAGGGCCCGCAGCGTGGGGAACCAACTGAGATTGAACTCATCGGCGTAATAGAAGATATCCCCCGCTTTCAGTTCGTCGCGGGCTGCTTCAATCGTCTTTTTTTTACCGCATACTCGGGGTCTGGGCTGCTAATCGTATGTTGGGGTCGACTCAAGACGATTTCGGCCGCTTTCAAGTGGACGCGCACGGTTTCTTTCTCCACTCGGATCCCTGTCCGCTCGGCCAGCTCGTCCGCCAGCCGTTGCAGGGTCCAGGTGGAATAGGGCAGGTCCAGACTGCGTGGCCGCCGCCGCACAAGCTGCAGCAACTGGTCCTGGTAGGCGGGGGTCACCTTGGCAGGAGCTCCGCTCGCCCACTGATTCTGTAGTCCGTCGATCCCGTGCGCGCTATAGCGTTTGAGCCAGCAGCGGACCGTCCCTTCACTCTCCTGCGCAATGGCGGCGATCTCCCGCACCCCCCGATGCTGCTCGGCGGCCAGCAGCACCATCTGGGCACGCGTGCGCAGCCGCACATTCTGGGTAGTCTGGTAGAGCGTCGCGACCGCGTCGATTTGCTCTGCAGTCAACGTCGGCATGTCGAGTGGTTTCATAGCTCCCCCTTCCCACCACTATACCCGCCATCCTCAATTCCTTATCTGATTGTACTTAGAAGTCAAGCGGGCGGCTTGAATGGGCGAGGGGTGGATGTTGTGGATTTCCTCATCTATTCGGGCAGTTAGCTCAACTTCGCAGTCAAACTCTTTCCCTGTTTCGGGGCGCGTAAACGTCAGATGGCGACAGATGAGGGGCGCCTGTTGAGGATTCCAGTGTTCTGCTGAGGTTTTCCGCGCTATCTGCGTTGCGTCTGCCTCCAAATAAGACTAGCTTCCGCTTTTTGAGGAAGCTTACTTCTAGTCTATCTGTGTGCGATCTGCTACAGAGGGGGCACAACGCGACAGTGTACTCTTGCTGACGCGTGAAGTAGTCCTCGTTCATCGATACTCTCCTTCATGCGTAACATAGATGCCGACATGTCCCACTAACCAATGGACAAAGCACAATCTGTCGATGAGCCGAACCGCACGTCAGTCTGTGTGCCGAAACGTTGACTTCCAGTTCTCGCAGGCGGACTTGGCAGTTCACAGGCCATCTAAGCGCGATTTCCAACCGCCAGCCGCCTCATGGCGATCATGCGCAAGCCCAGACGGACAAAGGGAAGGCGCTCGACAATCACACGACGACGACCTCGCGCAGCGCGGCGACGATGCGATCAACCTCGTCAGCGGTGTTGTAGTGGGCCAGGCCGATGCGCAGCGCGCCGCCATGCTCCTCCAGTCCCAACCGCTCCATCAGGGTCAGCGCGTAGTAGTTGCCATCCCAGACGAAGACGCCGCGCTCGGCCAGCCCCTCGGCGAGCGCACGCGGCGTGTGGCCCGCGACGGTCAACGCGACCGTTGGCACACGGCGGGCGAGGTCGGCATCATCCATCAGGCCATAGAGCGTGACGCTGGGGATGCCCTTCAGGCCAGCGATCAGCCGCGCCGCGAGCGTCTGCTCATACGTCTGGATGATCGCCATCGCGGTGTGCAGGTCGAGGCGTCGCCCCGTCATGCCGGGGAAGGCGTCGCGATACGCCTCGGCGTGGGGATGGCCCAGCGCGGCGAGATAGTCGAGCGTCGCGAGGACGCCCGCTTGCAGCTCATGCGCCTGCGTGCCTGTCTCCCAGCGGTCGGGCGACTCGTCGCTGGCCGGGCGCACCTTGTATGGGCGCAGCCCCTGCATATGCTCCAGCTTGCCCCAGATGATGCCCTGATGCGGCCCGAAGAATTTGTAGGCCGAGCAGGCGAGGAAGTCGCAGCCGAGCGCTTGCACGTCGATCGGGGCATGTGGCGCGTACTGCACGGCGTCAATCCAGGTCAGCGCGCCGACCTCGCGCGCCCAGCCGATGATGGTCCGCACGTCGTTGATCGTGCCGACGGCGTTCGAGGCGTAGCCCACGGCGACGATCTTCGTCTTCGGCGTAATCTTTGACCGCAGGTCGGCCATGTCGAGTGTGCAGGTCGTCAGGTCCACGTCGGCCATGCGCACGGTGAGGCCACGGTCCTCGGCGAGCTGCTGCCAGGGGGCGACGTTGGCGTCGTGGTCGAGCGCCGTTACAACGATCTCGTCACCCGGCTGCAGTGTGCGGCCCAGCGCGCGACTGAAGGCGAAGGTGAGCGAGGTCATATTCGGGCCAAATGCGATCTCGCGTGGATCGGCGGCGTTGAGGAAGTCAGCCATCGCGGCGTGGGCCTTGGCGAGCAGGGCGTCGGAGCGCTGGCTGGTGAGGAAGGCGCCGTGCGTGTTGGCGTTATTCAGACGATAGTAGGCGCTGACCGCATCGATGCACGCTTGGGTGACCTGCGTGCCGCCGGGGTTGTCGGCGTAGACGACGGGCTGGCCGTGCGCCTCCACCGCCAGCGATGGGAAGGCGCTGCGCACAGCGGCGATGTCAAAAGTCTGTTGCCCTTCGGTCGCTGGGGTTGCCACGAATTACTCTCCCTACCTGTGTGTGCTGACATATGTGCTGACGGCTGACGCGCGACACGCGCTATACGCGGTGGTACGGAGCATTATACGCGGCGCCGAGCGCGGACGTCAGGCTCGTTTCAGGGCAGGGGCGCTGGCTCGCTGGCGAGATGAACCTCGCATGAGCTCCGCATGAGCGCCGCATCAGCCTCGCTGGCTCGCGGCTGCAGGCTGCGGTTGTGGGCGCTCGGGCGCGCTCTTGTGCAGACGTTGGCGGCGGCGCAGGAAGGGGCGCTCCAGCAACTGATAGGAAAGATAGCTGACCAGCAGCACAAAGACAAGTCGCAGCCAGACGGGCATGTGCGCGAAGAGCGCCAGATCGCCATGTAGAATGGGCAGGTGCCAGACGTACATGCTGTAGGAGATCAGGCCGACGAAGCGCAGCGGCGCCGCCGAGAAGACGCCGCGCACGAGCGGGCCGCCCCAGACAACGCCGAGCGTCACCGCGCCAAAGGAGACGCCGACGATCAGCGGATACGTGATGACATCGAGACCCCAGTGTGCTCCGGGGGTGAACGTGCCCGCTCCCAGCTCCCAGGCGGGCGCTGCGAACGCGGAGATCAGCGCGCCCACGCCCAACAGCCAGCGCGCCGCGCGTCGCTGCGTGTGGCGCGCCAACGCCTCGCGCTCCGTCGCGATGACATAGATCGTTGCGCAGAGAGCTCCGACAAAGAACACTTCGAGATTCTTGCCCTGCATGCCCATCGTCGCTAGCGCCAGGATGAAGCGCGCCGCCTCGCCGCCACCATGCGCCAGCGCGTTCGGCGTGACCGAGGCCATCAGTAGCGTATCGAGCCAGCGCACGACCTCCGCCAGCGCGATGATACCCAGCAGCGCGCCGATCAGCCGGCTGGCAGAGCGTGAGCCGCGCATCAGCCGCGCGACTCCCGCCGCGATCAACGGCAGCAACAGATAGAACTGGACCTCGACGGCGAGCGTCCAGAAAGGACCATCCAGGTCGCGGTTGAAGCGCGGGAAGTTGTCATGCAGCAGCGTGATATGCGCCAGCGCATTCAGCCAGAATGGCTTGTTGGCGGTCGTCCATTGCGCGGCGAACATCACCGCCAGCGCGACCCAGTAGACCGGCAGTATCCGCAGCGCCCGGCGCTGGTAGAAGCGCGCCCACGATGGCAGCGCTGCGCCTGAGAGGATCGCGCGAGCATAGGGCCGGAACAGCAGGAAGCCCGAGAGCACAAAGAAAAGCTGCACGCCCATCGAGAGGTAGTACCAGACATTGCCGATGGCCTGGCTGGCTGGCTGATATTCGACGTGCTGAAGGAGCAGCGTGTGGAAGATGACAATGCTCAGCGCAGCGATCGCGCGCACGCCATCGAGCGCGCGAATCTCACCCGCGCCGCTCGCCTCCGCCGGGAGCAGCCAGCGCGACATGCGCTCGCGGCGCGCATGTCGCTGACGTTCGGGGATGGATGTCTCTGGACTCGTATGGACTGGAGGACTGAAAGAGGTTCCTTCCAGATGTGATGCGCCGTCGCGGGTTTGGGTATCTCGAATGGTCACGCGCGCTCCATGCTTACTCTATCCACTCCCAACTCGCTCTCAATGCCGCCACGTCATCAGTCTCAGCAGGTTGACGCGGCGGGCGCCCTATCCGTCTCTCTCAGAGAGAGGGATGATCAGGCCCGGTAGCAATCTATCAAGTCTACCATACGACTACCAGACAGCCGTAACCGTTTCGCATCATTGGCGCCGTTCCACGATATGTGATGACATGCGATGTGGACTCCATGCAGGCTCGGCGCGGGCGTGGATACCCGCTCTGGCGAGTACCCTAGGGCAAACACCTGCTTGCAAAGCCAACAGTCTATCGTTAAAATAGCCAGAAGAGTGTCCAATCGGCGCTAGCCCCCGACTGGACACCGCCCACGGCAGTCTCGCCACGGCTCATCTGGCGCGCTCGGCGCACTCGTTCGAAAACGAGGCTGGACGCCCAGATCCGCGTGAACCATAGAGAATCTACGAGAATCTACGAGAATCCACACCGCGAACCAGCGATTCGGGTATACCGTCTGGGAAAGGACGAGTCATCATGGCATCCGTTCGCAGCCCGAAGCCACTCGTTAGCGCGTTTCTTGCGCTACTCTTTGTCTTCGCGTTCGTCGCGCCATTCCTGTCGGTCTCCTATCTCGCTGGCAAGACAACGCCGTTCGATGAGGTGCAGGCCGGCTCGATCCACTGGGGCATCATCATGGCGCTCGGCATGCTCTGGCTTGGCGTGCAGCTCTTCTGGGATGCGCCCGTCGAGGCGACGAAGCTGGGCATGGCGATCTCCGCGACGATTGTCTGGCTCTCGCTGACACTCTTCTTCAATTTCCAGAACACCACATATGGTGGTCCGGTCGCGTTTTTCGCGCTCATGGGTGGCCTGGCCGTGACTCTGCTCTGGACA
>DASQSS010000117.1:0-18960 GCA_035642255.1 Ktedonobacterales bacterium
AAGCGGCGCGACCACCGGAATATAGCCCGCCTTGCTCAGCGTCTCGATGGGGCCAGGCTCAACCGCGACCACCTGCCCGACGTAGCCTAGCTCCGGGGCGATGGGCCGCGCGCGCAGCAACCCGGCATCCAGTCCTGTGACGCCGACCGCGCTGCCACCAAGCTGGTTGATGAGCTGCACCAGCTCGCCGTTGACCTTGCCCGCCAGCGCCATCCGCACGACTTCGAGCGTGTCGGCGTCTGTCACGCGCAGGCCGCGCTCGAACCGGTGTGGAATGCCCAGTCGTTCGAGCCAGGAGTTGATCTCCGGCCCGCCACCATGCACCAGCACGGGACGCGCGCCCAGGCTGCGCAGCCAGACGATATCTTCCAGGGCGTCGCGCTGGTTTTCCAGCGTGCTGCCACCCAGCTTGATGACCAGAAAATGCCCGCGTAACGCTTCGATATAGGGCAGGGCTTCCTTGAGCGCCTGCGCTATGACCTCATGCGGGGCCATCTGGCCCAGCTCCGCGAGATCGCCTACGCTCGCCACTACGCTTCCTCCAACCTCGTCCTGAGTTGGGCCGCTGCTCGCGCCATCAGCGGCGGAACCGTCGCCAGCCATCAGGGGTAGACCCCGTCAACTGGCAGCCCCAGCGTCTCTGGCAGCCCATACATGATATTCGCGCACTGCACCGCCTGACCAGCCGCGCCCTTCACCAGATTGTCAATCGCGCTGATGACGATGAAGCGACCGCTGTTCGGCTCGATCATAGGATAAACGAAACAGACATTCGAACCATAGGACCACTTCGTATGCGGCGGCGCGCTCGTCAACCGCACGAACGGCTCGTCGGCGTAGGCCTCGCGATACACGGCGCGGATGGCGTCCTCGCTGACGCCATCGCGCAGGGATCCGTAGCACGTCGCCAGAATGCCGCGCGTCATCGGCATCAGGTGCGGGATGAAGGTTACGCGCGGCGTGGATCGTCCGGCATATGGCGTCTCGCGCAGCGCCTGGATGATTTCTGGCAAGTGGCGGTGACCGCTCACGCCATACGCGGTGACATCCTCGTTTGCCTCGCTGAAGTGGGTGGTGAGCTTGAGACTGCGTCCAGCGCCGCTGGCCCCGGACTTGGCGTCGACGATGACATCGGGCGCGATCAGCTCATGAGCAAGCGCAGGGCCAAGGGCGAGCAGCGTCGCCGTAGGATAGCAGCCGGGACAGGCCACCAGCCGCGCGTCGGGTAATCGCTCGCGCGCCCACTCCGCCAGTCCGTAGACCGCCTCATCGAGCAGCGCGGGCGCGGGGTGCTGGTAGCGATACCAGGTGGGATAGAGCGCGGCGTCATGCAGCCGAAAGGCAGCCGAGAGATCGAGCACACGCCGTCCCTGCTTCACCAGCGCGGGCAGCGTTTCAATGGCGGCCTCATCGGGCAGTGCGGAGAAGACCACCTCGGCGCGCTCGACGCGCTCAGTAAACGTCAGGTCAATGCCGCTCAGCTGCGGAAACACCTGCTCCACCGGACGTCCCGCGTCGCTGCGCGCCGTCACTTCCACCAGCTCAAAGGCTGGATGTCGCCGCAGTAGCCGAAGCAGCTCGATGCCACCGTATCCAGCGCCGTTCACCACCGCTGCCGGAATGCGGGCAGGCGCGCTCATGTTCTTGTCCCTCCAGATGTAAGCCAGGTGTCGCTCTGCCGCTCTCGGCCCTGCAAGACCGCGCCCTGCGCAGCCGCCCTGCGCATTGGCGCCTGTCCCCATACAGTTTGGTTATGATACCATGCCCGCATGAATGCTGAGAATGAACCCGCGAACTCACAAGCCACTCTACCGGGCGAGGCGGACGACACCATCGCCGCTATCGCCACGCCACCCGGTATCGGTGGAGTCGGCGTTATTCGCGTCAGTGGCGCGCGGGCATTCGCGATCGGGCAGACGCTGTTTCACCCGGCGCAGCCCTTGCCAGCGGGCGCGCCGCTATCACATCAGCTGACCTATGGCTACATCGTGGACCCGGCGACCGGTGAGACGATTGACGAGACGCTGACTGTCTTTATGCGCGCCCCACGCACCTACACCCGCGAAGATGTCGTCGAAATGCAGGGGCATGGCTCACCGCTCACCCTGCGGCGCATTCTGGGGCTGGCGCTGGCGGCGGGCGCGCGGCTGGCCCATCCCGGCGAGATGACCCAGCGCGCCTTCCTCAACGGGCGCATCGACCTGACGCAGGCTGAAGCTGTCCTCGATCTCGTCAACGCCAGCTCGGAGGCCGGGCGACGGCTCGCGCTGCGCCAGTTGGATGGCGACCTCTCCGCGCGCGTGCAGGCGATTCGGGTGGATGCGCTGGGCGCGCTGACCCGCATCCAGGCGAGCATAGACTTCCCCGAGGAAGAAGTGCCGTTGCCTGACCCCGAGGAGCTGCACGCGCTCATCGCTGGCGCCGCAACAGGCATCGCTGAATTGCTGAAGGGCGCCGCGCGGGGGCGCATCGTGCGCGAGGGGCTGCGTGTCGTGATCGTCGGGCGGCCAAATGTCGGCAAGTCGAGCCTGCTCAATACCCTGCTGGGCATGGAGCGGGCCATCGTCACCCCCATCGCCGGAACCACGCGCGATACCGTGGAAGAGGGCGCTCGCCTGGGTGATCTGGCCTTACGCCTGGTGGATACCGCCGGACTGACAGCGACCAATGACCCAGTGGAGCGGCTGGGCGTGGCGCGCTCGCGAGCCGCCGCGCGCGAGGCCGACATCCTCATCGTCATGCTCGACGGCTCCGAGCCACTGACTTCGCTCGACCATGCCGCCGCCACTGAGCTACGCGACACGCTCGCGCAAGACGCAGCGCCCGCTGACGCGGCGCCATTCGCCCCTGTGACGCTGGCGATCAACAAAGCCGATCTTCCCCAGGCGCTGAGTGACGCGGATGCGCAGGCGCTCTGGCCGGGCGCGCCGCTCGTCCGCATTTCCACGCTGACACGCGAGGGGGTGGCGCCACTCGAAGAGGCGATCAGCCGCCTGGCGCTCAGTGGCGAGGCGCAGATGGCCGATCCACTGGTGGCGAGCGCGCGTCACGCCGATGCGCTGCGCCGCGTGGGCGAGAGCCTGGGCGACGCGCTCAGAACCCTCGACCGGCGCGATCCGCTCGACTTCGTGGCGATTGATCTGCGCGACGCGCTGGAGACGCTGGGCGAGATTACCGGCGAGACGGCGACCGCTGACTTGCTCGATCAGATCTTCGCGCAATTCTGCATTGGCAAGTGACTTGACAGGCTCGGAACGCAGCCGCTATACTCAGCAACAATATGAGCACACACACCTTGATCGCCGACAAAAACCTGGCCCCACTCGCGGCCTCGTATTATTACTGGTGGCGCTGCCCTCCGGCATGACGGATGGGTCGTTTCCGCTTGGTAAAACAACGGCGAAGACGGCCACGGAGCCGGAGGGTAAGCAGAGGAGATAACTCCTCTGCTTTTTTGTTGGCCGCGAAACCCTATGAATCCCTGTAAATCCCATGAACGCGCTCACAGACTTTTCCCTCCGGCGAGACGACGAGCGCTTCCGCGATGTAACGTATAGAGTGAGATATGGCGCCCGCAGACCAACCGGATGCGCCAGGAACTGAGAGGCTGGCAATGATCACCGTCACACGCGATGGCTCCTCCCCTGATGAACGTTCGCGGCTCGCCCCTTCGAGCCGACGGGATGACGTTCCCGCGCCGTCTACGCCGTACCGATTGGCGAGCCGCGTCGCCTACCCGGAGAAGACTGTCGTGCGTGTGGGAGATGTCCGCATTGGCGCGGGCCGTCCGGTGGTGATCGCTGGGCCATGCTCGGTCGAGAGTGAGACACAGATCATTGAGTCGGCGCTGACAGCGCGCGAAGCTGGCGCCCAATTGCTGCGCGGCGGCGCCTTCAAGCCGCGCACCTCGCCGTACAGCTTTCAGGGGCTGGGGCTGGAGGGCCTGCCGCTGCTCGTGCGTGCGCGCGCTGAGAGTGGCCTGCCCATCGTGACAGAGGTGATGGAGCCAGCGATGGTCGGGCCTGTCGCTGAGGTGGCCGACGTGCTGCAGATTGGCAGCCGCAACATGCAGAATTTTCCACTGCTGCGCGCGGCTGGCCAGGCGGGGCGTCCTGTTCTGCTGAAGCGCGGCTTCGCGGCGACCATCGAGGAATGGCTGCTGGCGGCGGAGTACATCCTCGCGGAGGGCAACCCCAACGTAATGCTCTGTGAGCGCGGCGTGCGCAGCTTTGATCCCTCCACGCGCAACCTGCTCGACCTTAGCTGTGTGCCGCTGCTGGCGAAGCTGACCCACCTGCCGGTGCTGGTGGACCCAAGTCATGGCGCTGGCCGCAGCGATCTGGTCGAGACGATGGGCATCGCCGCAGTGGCCGCGGGAGCCGACGGGCTGCTGGTCGAGATGCATCCCCATCCGGAACAGTCGCTCACTGACGCCGACCAGGCCATCGACCCAGAGACGCTGCGCTCGCTCATCACCCGCGCAGATCGCGTCTACGCGGCCCTGCACAACTAGGCTGACGGCCCCGATACATCCCGGCGGGAGCTGAGACGACGATGTCTCGCACACCGCCAGTTAGTCCCCCTGACGGTAACAACCGCGTGGACATTGCGTTGTAGTTCTCAGCGTCACATAGCGTGTGTTGGCATTGAGAGAGACAGGCGCGCATGCGTAATCCACCCGACCGCTACCCTTCGCCCGATCCATCATCCGAGAACCACGCCCGCAAGGGACATGAGGGTGGACGCCGGGCGCGCACGATTCGTGATATGTTCGCGCTGGAGCAGCCGCTGCGGCGATTGACATCCGCGCCAGCTTTCAGGCGACGTCCAGATGGCCCACCTCGCTCATCACGCGCCGGACGCAACAATCCGCTCGATTTCAATGATTTGGAAGAGAACTCCGACGCGCGAGCGCCCAAGCGTCCCCGCTGGACTGAGCCAGGAATGTGGACACGCGACCAGCAGCGTGACCAGCAGCGCCCGCCCGACCAGACAGACGCTCGCCGCCCGAATCGCGGCCCAGCGGGCGAACCATATCGAGCCTCCTCAAGCGGTTCGCTGCGCAACCCTGTCGGTCCCCCCAATGCCGACCCGCCGCACGGCCCGCCCAATGGCGCGCCTGACGAGCCGCCTGCCGCCACGGGTCTGCGGTGGAAGCGTCCAGACTGGCTGGGCAAAGCGCCCGCTCCTGGCGAGATTCCGCCAGTCGATCCGGCGCCACCGACGACGCCACGCTACGGTCCGAGCGCCCCAACGGGGCCGACCTATCAGCCAACGGAGCGCGACCCAAACCGCGAGCTGACCGATTATCGCGCGACCAGCGTGCGAGCCGCGCTCTGGGCCTCGCGTACGCCTGGTTATGAACCTGATCAGCCGCCAGTGCTGGCCGAGCACAACACCAGCAGCGAACGCGCGTACTTCGAGTCGTATGACACACGCCGCGCCCCAGCGTCCCTGGCGCATGCGCAGGCGTCTATGGCTTCAGGGCATTCACATACCTATGTCCCTGGAGCGACCAGCGAAGTGGAGCAGTTGCGTCGCCAGGAACAGGCTCATGGGCGCACGGCAGGGCCAGCCCCCTACTTCTGGGACATGGTGAAGAAGCCCAAGCCGGCCTCACCGATGGGTATCCTGGCATTCTGGATTGTCTCGCTGCTGGTGATTGGCTCCGCGCTGCTCACCTCGGCCTACGCGGGTGTGTCGATCTATGGCGCCTCCAAGCTCGTCTATTCCTCTCAGCTGGCGCTCAAGGGGACTCCCGCCGCGGATGGTCTGGCCTACAAAGATGTCCTCTTCACCAGCCGCACCGACCATCTGGTGCTGCGCGGCTGGTTCATTCCGGGTGTCGTCTCACCTGGGCGCCTGACCACACGCCAGACGGTCATCGTCGTGCACGGTATCCACGCGAACAGGGCTGACTCCAGTGTCGGCCTGCTCGACCTGAGCGCCGCGTTGGCCAAGCATGGGCTCGCGGTGCTCGCGTTTGACCTGCGCGGCTCAGGCGAGTCGGCCTCCGCGCCGACAAGTCTGGGCTACTTCGAGCAGCGCGACGTGCTGGGCGCGGTGGACTTCCTGCGGAGCGGGCCGATGCCCTATCCCAACCTGGGGCGTCCACAGGCGATTGGCGGCTGGGGCGTCTCGATGGGCGCGGCGACGCTGCTGATGGCTGCGGCGCAAGAGCCAGCCCTACGCGCCGTCGTCTCCGATAGCGCCTACGCGGATGTCCTGCCCATCTTGCAGCGCGAGATTCCCACGCAAGGGCATCTGCCAAGCTCCTTTACGCCAGGCGTCCTCGAAGCGGCGCAGGCGATGTATGGCATTGACTTCTCGGCTGACCGACCAGTGAATATCGTCGCGCGCATTGCGCCCCGCCCCATTCTCTTCATTCACGGCGCGGCTGATACCTACGTGCCGCCTGACAACATGACCACTCTGGCCCAGGCCGCGCAGCAAGGCTCGGGAGCGCAGGTGCAGACGTGGCTCGTGCCCAATGCCAAGCACGCGCAAGCGTTCCATGTCGCCGGGCAAGCCTATATTGCCCGCATCGTCAGTTTCTTCGCGGCGAACCTCAAGCCGGCGGCAAAATGAACATCGCTTCACACAGAGGTCAGACATGCGGAATCACCCGGCGGGCCAGTAAGATCAGCATGAATAGAAAGAGTACGCGCCATGCGTGAGCCACGCACCACCGGTTCCCGAAGCCCCATATCGCCCAGCGACTACTTTGGCATGGAGCAGGGCGAGCCAGCCCCATCTGGGCCAATCGCTCGCGTCGTGCGGGCCGCGGGCGAAGGCGTGCTGCCGCTCGTGATTCTGGTGGCGCTGCTTGGGCTCTTCTGGGAGGCCAGCGTCATCGGGCGCGTGTTCGCCGCGCCATACGGCGTTGACATGGTCCAGCGGACCGAGATGGTGACGGCGGGCGGTGGCGTGCTCGTCGCCCTGATCGTCTACCTCATCTCCACGACACGCACCTTGCAAGGCGTGCGCGAGCATCAGCGATCGGGCGAGCAGGTGGAGGCGATGATCACGCTCGGTTTCCTCATCTTCTCCGCCGTCGTGACCTTCATACCGCTCGTCATCGCGCTAACCTCGGCGCAGCATCCGGCGCCCTGAGCTTCACCCTCGCGCCCACTCACAGGATTGACAGGCAGACGCCACACGCGCATACTGGGCCGCACATTCGGGTTCCGATCCCTGCGCCTGGCGTTCCAGAGGACCATAGGATGTCAGACGCCTGGACGCGCTTGATGCGCGCATGATCACCGTTCGCCTCACGGCTACGCGCACTGCCCTGACGCCGACGGATGGCGGACGATAGAGCGCGCATGGCTCCGAGCCGCTGCTCTGAATGCGTCACTACCGCACTCTCAGGTAAAAGCGCAGCGAAAGGAACGATCTATGTCCTGGCTTACGTTCTGGCGTCGTAAACCCACCGCGACCGCAAGCTCATTCGCCAGCGCCGAGACGCTTGCCGTTGGAGAACGCACCTTCGTCGCGGGTGTGCCCTATATTCTCCCCAAGGATCTCGACGAGACGAATAGACTTGAATTTCAACATTACATGCTCCGCTCGTTCATGCGTGGCAACTACCTCGCCCCAGTGAGCGCGCCGCGCGATATTCTCGATGTCGGCTGCGGGACAGGGCGCTGGGCAATGGAGATGGCGGCGGAGTTCTCCAGCGCCAACGTCATCGGTGTCGATGTCGCGCCGCCTGTCGTCTCCGAACGCTTACCCGCGACCCCGACCACCGACAATTACACCTTCGTGCAGGGCAATGTGCTGGAGCGGCTGCCCTTCGCGGACAACAGCTTCGACTTCGTTCACCAGCGCTACCTGATCCTGGCGATTCCGGCCCAGCGCTGGCCGCAGGTCATCGCCGAGCTGATGCGCGTGACGCGCCCGCACGGCTGGGTCGAGCTGATTGAGACGGCGCCGCCCTCAGGCGCTCCAGCGCTCGACCAGCTAGCGGACTGGGGCAAGCAGATGATGGCCAGACGCGGCATTGACTTTACGATGGCGCCCCAACTCGGCCCACTGCTGCAGGCGGCGGGCGCACGCGAGGTGGCCGCGCGCCCGCTGACGATTCCCGTTGGCAAGCCAGGTGGTCGGCTCGGCGCGATGATGGTGGCGGACTACATGTCGGCGCTGGGAGCGGTGCGTGGCCCCCTGGCCGCGCTGGGCGTCGCTAGCGTAGCAGCATTCGACGACGCGATGACGCGCGCTCGGCAGGAGCTTGACCAGCGCAGCTTTCCACAGAATATCTACGTCGCCTATGGCCGCAAGGCATAGACACGCGACCATCAGAGATCGGTTGCGGGTACCTGGCTGGCGAACCGCGTCGCGCTGCGGGCGCGCGCCTTCACGGCCTCCTCGGCGCGATCCTTCGGCGCCGCGTTCGTCTCCAGCGCACTGAGCAGGTCGCGCGATGTGGCGGCGATGGCCTCGACGGCGGCGAGGAAGGCCGCTTCGTTGGCCCTGGAGGGTCGGGTGAACCCGCTGATCTTGCGCACATACTGCACAGCGGCGGCCTGAATCTCGTCCTCAGTGGCGGGCGGCTCGAAATTGAAGAGCGGCTTGATGCTTCGACACATGCGCGTTCCCTCCCTTGAATTGACGTGAGATTGTCCTGACGGTTGAGGCGATGGCGATGCGCTATTGATCTCCTACAGATGCGTTACGAATGCGCTACAGTTGCGCTACGGATGCGCTACGCCAGCCGCTCGCGCAGCGCGATGAGCGCGTCTGGCAGCTCGCTCACGCTGCTGATGGTAATGTCAGCCCCGCGCTGGCGGAACGTCTCGACAGCGGCGCCACTGGCCACGCTGACCGCCAGCGTTGACGGCGCTCCGTCGCCCAGTCGCTCGGCGCGGTAGCGTAGCACGAGATCGAGATCGTCGCTCGTGTCGCCCGCATAGATGGCGGCGCGGGCATCGAGCATCCGCAGCGCGTGGGCCAGCGCCAGCGGGTCGGGCTTGGTGTAGAGCGACGCTGGCACGATGACGCCAAACGGTGGATGCGCCTCTGGGCCATGCGCGCCAACAACCGCCGCAGCCTCGCCGTCTGGCGCGAGCATCCGCAGCGCCCACTCCACCTCCGGGCTGACCCTGCCAGTGATGAGGCCGTACTTTTCCAGTCCCAGCGCGGCCAGCGAGGTCAGGGTTTCCGGCGTGAGCAGCAGCCGCTCGAACTGGCGCAGTCCTGGGGCGTCGGGGGTGTAGCGCGGCGCGCGGCCATGCAGGTCACGCAGCATCGCGGCGCCCCAGTAGAACTCGTCGTGCGTCCAGCGGGCGTCATCCCAGTCGGGGATGGCGCTGGCGGGAGCGACGCGCCGCAGCCAGGTCAGGCTGCCCGCGCCCGCTCGGGTCGCGGACGCCGCATCATCGGCCCACTCGGCCAGTGCGCGCTCCGCCAGCGGAGTTCCGCGCCACTCACGCAGACGCGCCGTCCAGAGCGCGACGAGCGCCTGCGTCAGATCCCAGTCGCTATTGAAGCCGCCCGCCAGCTTGAAGTGTTCCACATCGTCGGGCGTCACCAGCGGCTCGGGCGCGTCGCTGAATCCGCCAGTTATACGCACCAGCGCATCGGTCGCGGCGATCACCGAGCGCCGATACGAGCCAGTCGTATCGATCAGCACGCCATCAATATCGAACAGCGCCGTATCGAGCCAGCCAGCGCCGCCGAGCGCCGTGCGGTCGAGGTCAGGTCGAAGCCAGAACATGCCATCCTCATGAGTCGTCGAGTCGTCGCGTGTCGCAGCGATCATCATATCACGGGCGCCGCAGCGAAGGACCATTCCTCATCACTGGCGTCTGACGGGTAAAGCTATCGTATTCTCATGCTCCTCTCGTCCTCACCGACTGTTCGTTTCATCTTCAGAAACCTTTGCCAGGCAGGTCAAACAAGGAGACATCTCCCCATGAGTGACACGCAGAAGCCACAGGGCAAAAAGAAGCTGACCAGTGCGGAGAGACGCGCGCGAACCGCATTTCTCAAAGCCGAAAGGGAGGCCCGGCAGCGCGTCCTGGAAGAGAAATGGAAGGCGCAAGTTGGCGAGCGCTTTGGCTATCTGGAGACCGAGTACGGCTTTCATTTCGCGGGCGTGGATGGCTCGAACTGGTGGGGAACTTATGTGTATTATCGGTCGCCTCTGCTCCAGGTCGAGATCGACCGGAGTGTGGAGTCCGGTGGCGTCGAGTTGAATCTGATCCGTCTGGTTGATGGCCAAGTTCCAGATCCCAGGTACCCGCTAGTCTATGAGATTGGCATGCCGGTCAATTTCATCTATTTTGATGCTGCGCTGCGTGAACGGGTGCCAGAAGAATACGAGAAGATAGCTGCGCTCCCACAGGAGTACGCGAAAAGAAGCAGAGACATCGGGCTGACGGATGAGATGCTAGAGCGTAAGCTTGCCCTGCACGCGGACGCGCTGCGGGCCTATTTCGATGACGTGCTGCGCGGCGATCTCACCATCTTCGATGAGGAGACCGAGCGGTGGCGCCAGCGCAAGGTGGAGCACCTTCGCCAGCGACAGCAAGACCAGGCGCAGAAAGGCTGCGCGACGCCACCAGATGATGAGACGCCCTTCAAGCAAGCCTGATAGCCAGCCTGATACCGCGCGCGACCAGGCGCCGACGGCAGGCGCCTGGTCGCGCGCGATATGCGATGAGGAGGCGCGTACTCAGGCATGCTGTTCAGCGCCTCCTCACTCCGGGTATCGGCCCGGCGCTAGACGCGCTTCCAGTTGTGGATGGCCTCGATGTAGCGGATGGTGCCTGTCTTGGCGCGCATCATGACCGAGTGGGTGCGGGCGCCGTCGGGGGCGAAGCGCACGCCGCGCAGCAGGTCGCCGGTGGTGATGCCGGTCGCTGCGAAGGAGACGTTTTCGCCCTTGACGAGGTCGTCCACCGTATAGATGCGCTTGAGGTCCACACCGTCGGCTTCGAGCTTGGCGCGCTCCTTATCAGTGCGCGGCCAGATACGGCAGAGCATCTGCCCGCCAACGCACTTGAGCGCCGCCGCCGCCAGCACCGCTTCAGGCGCGCCGCCCGTGCCGATATAGACATCGGTGGCGTCGTATTGCTCCATCGCCGCGTGGATCGCCGCCGCGACGTCGCCATCCATGATGAGCTGGATGCGCGCGCCCGCTTCGCGCACCTGATCGATGATGTCGGTATGGCGTGGACGGTCGAGCACAGTGACCGTCAGATCATCCACGCGCGTGTCGCGCGCCTGCGCGATGCGCTTGAGGTTTTCGGCGATAGGCGCGTCAAGGTCGATCACCTTGGCGGCGGCGCGCGAGACAGCGATCTTCTCCATGTAATACACGCCAGGAGGCGCCTGGAACATCGCCCCGCGATCAGCGGTGGCGACAACGGCGATGGCGCCGGGCAAGCCGAGCGCCGTCAGGCGCGTGCCGTCCACTGGGTCCACGGCGACATCCACCTCGGGCGGAAGGCCATTGCCGATGTCCTCACCGACGTAGAGCATCGGCGCCTCGTCCTTCTCGCCCTCGCCGATGACGACGACGCCGTGCATATCCACGCCGTCCACTGCGCTGCGCATCGCATCTACCGCCGCCTGGTCCACAGCGATCTTGTCGCCGCGCCCCATGAAGCGCGAGGCGGCATATGCGGCAGCTTCAGTCACGCGCACCAGCTCCAGGCCGAGGTTGCGCTCCTTCATACCCGCGCGCATGTACCTGCCGTTATCAATGTCCTGCTGAGTCAATGCGGTCCTCCTGTCGTTGACGTACGACGAGCCTCACACCATTGTGACGTCGCCCCGGCGCAGAGCGGGCCGGACGCGGGTATTGCGGCGCAGATCATGCGCCAACAGACAGCGGACCATGATGTCACAACGCGTGGCGCCATGGTCCCCTACCTCAGAGCTTCGGGCGGCGCGGGAAGACGCGACTGTGCTCCGCGCAGAGAATCGCCCGCACCTGATCGGTCGCCTCATCGAGGCGGCCTTCACGATTGACGATGAGATAGTCGTACTTTGGCAGCTCCGCCATCTCGCGCTCAGCATTGAGCAGGCGCAAGGCTCGCTGCTCGGGGCTGTCGTGGCCGCGATTGTCCACTCGCCGTGTCAGCACATCGAGCGACTCTGGGGCGAGGAAGATGAAGATGGCGTCCTCCACCTTCGAGCGCACGGTCTGCGCGCCCTGCGGATCGATCGTCAGAATGACATCCTGCCCACCGTCGAGCCGCTCGCGCACCATCGTCGACGGCACGCCGTACCAGTTCCCGTGCACCTCCGCGTGCTCCAAAAGCTCATCGCGCGTCAGCATGTCGTGGAACTGCTCCGCCGTGCGGAAATGATAGTGGATGCCATCCTCCTCGCCAGGGCGTGGCCGCCGCGTTGTCACCGTCACCATCACATGACCGGTCCAACCTTGCGCGACCAGATGGCGTGTCAGGGTGGTCTTGCCAACGCCCGATGGCCCAGACAGCACGATCAGCAGCGGCGTCGACGCGACGTCTATGCTGAGAGGACGGTGGCTCGAAGGCTCACCCGGAGGTGTCGTCATATATTCTCTTCCCGACCCGACACGCGAGAAACACAGGACGCTCGCTCGTCCCTTGGCGGACAACGTGTGACCCGCCGCCCGCTGACTAACCGCACCACACAGCGTGCTATACTGGAACGCCCAGAACAGATCATCAGGGATCTATCCACGGAATCGACCAGATTCGATGTGAAGGATGCGCCCACCATGCAGATCGACGCGCTTACCCTGGCCGCGCTCGCCGATGAGTTTGAGCGCGACCTCCGTGGCGCCCGGGTGGATGATGTCATCCAGCCGACACCACATTCTATCGCATTGCAGGTCTGGGGTGGCGGACGCAATCGCTGGCTGTTCATCTCAGCGCATCCGCAGTTGGCGCATGTGCGGCTGACAAGCGCGAAGCCTCGCAAGCTGGCCACCGAACCGCCCGCGTTTGTCATGCTGCTGCGCAAGCATCTGGAGGGCGCGCGCATCGTCGCGGCCCGCCAGCCCGCCTGGGAGCGCGTCATCGAGCTGGGCTTCGCGCGTGGACCCGATGTCGCCGAGGGCAAAGCGGCGACATGGCTCATCGCTGAGGTGATGGGCCGATTCAGCAACATCATCAGCACCGACGCGGAGCGGACCATCCTTGGCGCGCTGCGGCTGGCCGGAGCCGAGACGAACCAGTATCGCGCGATCATGCCGCACGAGCCCTATCGTACACCACCGCCGCAGACGCGCGCGCTCGCGGACGAGACACTGCCACAGCTGGCGGGCGAGGATGTGACAGCCAGCGATCTGCGCGACGCCGCGCTCGACCTCTACACTCGATTCGAAGAGGCGCGGATAGCTGAGGCGGAAGCCGTGAAGCCCGCGAGGGGCAAGCGCGGCAAACGCGGCTCCTCCGCGCCCACCGTGGCAAGTATGATCGCCACCAGTGTACTCGGCTTCGGGCGCGAGCTAGGGCGCGAGGTAGCCGCTCGTGCCCTGGGCGCCGCCGATGCTGCCGTGGACCCTGCGGCGACGTGGGCGACCTGGGAAGCGCTGGCCCGTGAGACACGCGCCCTCGCCACGTTGGCCGAGCGACGCGAGTGGCGCCCCACACTGGTCTACACGCCCGCCACGGCTGAGTCGCCTGAGCGTCCCATCGCGTTGGCGGTCTACGAGCCGCGCCAGTATCCGCCTACCGACATCCTGCGCCCTGTCACCAGCGTCAACGATGCGCTCGACCTGCTGTTCTCCGGCGCCGAGTGGCGTGTGGAGCTGGAGCAGGCCAAGGGCGACCTGCGCCGTCTGCTCCAGACCCAGCGTGACCGCTGCGTACGCAAGGCCGACGCGCTGCGCGGCGAGATGGCGGCGCAGGAAGAGGCGGCCACGCTACGGCGCGAGGCCGATACGCTGCTCGCCTTCCAGTCAGAGGTCGCGCCGGGAGCAAAGACGGCCACGCTGCCCGACGCCTGGGCCAGCGAGGAGGGCGCGACGCTCACGCTGACGCTCGACCCGCAATATTCGGCGGTCGAAAACGCCAACCGCCGCTACGCCCGCTACCATAAGCTGCAGCGCGCCGCTGAGCTGCTGCCCGAGCAAGTGGAGGCGAACGATCTGGAACTGGCGCATCTGGAGCAGTTGCTAACCGATCTGGCTTTGGCCGAGACGCCCGCCGAGGTCTCGCTGGTGCGCGCCGAGGTCGCGGAAGCGGGCTACATCAAAGGCGGCGCCGAGGCGCGGAGACTGGCGAAGGAGCAGCGCAAGGGCGGCAAGAAGGGTCAGAAGGGCAAGGCGAGCGGCAAGGCCAGCGGCAAAGCGGACATGAAGGGTGGCCAAAGCAAGCCGAGCAAGCCGGAGGGCGGCGCGCCGCTGCGGCGGCGGCTCAGCGGCGATGTGCTGGCGTTGGTCGGCAAAAACAGCCGCCAGAACGAGGAAGTCACGTTCCATCAAGCGGCGCCCAACGACCTCTGGCTGCATGCGCGCGGCGCGCCGGGTTCACATGTCATCCTCAAGGTGGCGGGACGGCCCGCGCCGGATGAAGCCTTAACCGAGGCGGCCAGCCTGGCAGGCTGGTACAGCCAGCTACGCGAGGCGGGCAGCGTCGCCGTCGACGTCACCGAAGCGCGCTACGTCCGCCACATGAAGGGCGGCGGCCCCGGCATGGTCATCTATGAGCGCGAGCGCACCGTCCACGCCCCCCCGGCTGACGCGGGCGAACCAGCGAAGTAAGCCAGGAGCGTTTGTCTGGCGATATCCTCGTCTACACCCCAGCGCTATTCCCTACTATCAACGCCACATGAGTTTGCGAGCGCCGCGTTACCATGCGCCAACCAGAGGGGTGTATGTCAGTAGATGCGCGATGCGAGCATGGCATCGCGCGCGGCTGCGAAGTTAGATGGGATGACGTATGGCAGTCAGTGGTGTATGGCGACGACTGGACTGGCGAGCGCGGCGCGATGGCTGGCTGAACCTGCTGGCGGCGCTGCTGGCGACTGATGGCCAGGGACAAGCGGGAAGGACGCCCGACAGGCCGCCTCTCCCGCAAGCGCAGGATTCCTCATCCATCGATCCAGCGGAGTTCGAGGGATTCTTTCGCCAGCACGAGCGCGCCGTGTACGCCTGCCTCTGGCGCTTGACGGGCGACCCACAGGCCGCGCGCGACCTGACGCAAGAGACATTCGTGCGCGCCTGGCGCCACTATGAGCAGGCGCGGGGCTACGAACAACCCCGCGCCTGGCTGCTGCGCGTGGCGACCAACCTCGCCTTCTCCGCTCACCGCCGAAACCGTGCCCGCCCAAGCTCCATCGAGTCGCTGACTGACGCCGAGACGCCCGCGCGCAGCGATCCCACCCACCGCCTCGCCGAGCGCGACGCTGTCGAGCGCGCATTGCTAGCGCTGCCGCTGAACCAGCGCGCCGCCCTGACCCTGCGCGAGGTCTACGGTTTTAGTTGCACAGAGATAGGCGCGACGCTGGGCATCTCGCGAGATGCGGTGAAGATGGCGCTTTATCGGGGCCGCGAGGGCTTCCGCCGCCACTACCTGCGACAGGAGGAGGCCGACCATGAGCGATGAGATGACGCCGCGCGATTTTCAGAAAGGCGCGTCAGGCGCAACGCTGACCTGCGCAGCAGGCGTCACGCCAGAGCGGCTCTCTGCCTGGCGCGATGGTCTGCTACCCGCCGACCAGGCTGGCTGGATGGCCAGCCACGCCACAACCTGCCCGGCTTGCGCCGCTCGCCTGCGCGACTACGAACAGATTGGCGCGGCCTTGCGCGGACAGATCATTCCGCGCTCGGAGGTCGACCCGTGGCCCGCAATGCGGCTGCGACTGACGCGCCAGCGGCGGCGAGGACTGCGGCTGCCAACCGCTCCTCGTTGGGGAGGATTGGGCGCGCTGATCGCGGCGGGACTGCTCATCGCGCTCTTCGCCGGACTGCTCGCGCAGCAGGCGTCGCGGCGGCCAACACCAGCGAGCACGGCGACGGTTGCGCGGGCCACCACGACCACCGCTGCGTCGACGCCAACCGTCGCAGCCGGAACATGGGCGCCAATCGACGCCTACACCGGTGTCGCTGGCCTCGTGGTCGCGCCATCTGATCCGCGCGTCGCCTACCAGATCTGGCTCGATCAGCAAAAAGGCAGTCCAACGGCCGTGATACTGCGCCGTACTGACGACCAAGGCGCAACATGGCAGACCCTGACGCCGCCCAGCATCGTCAGCGCGGCGGGACCGAACTATCCTCAACTGTTCACGGGGTTTGTCAGCCCACTCGATGCGCATGTCGTCTTCCTCATCACCGACGCGCAGGCAGGCGCCGCATGTGGCTCGAATGGCTACACCAAGGATGGCTACTGCCAGCTGGAATATATCAGTGTCGATGGCGGGGAGCGCTGGCAGCCACTTCAACTGCCTACGCTGGGCCTGATGACTGCCCAGGTCATCAATATCAATGGACACCCGCAGATCGCTGGAGACATTCAGGCGCAGGGACAACGGCTCTATAGTGTCGAATCCAATACCAACCTCGGCGCGCAAACCGCCCCGCCACCTGCGCGGCTGATCGCCAGCGACAACGGCGGCCGCACCTGGAGCCTGATTGACGCGCCATTCCGAGCCGCTGGCCAAGGGGTCTACGACTATGCCGCAACGCCGGGCGGCTCAACAGTCTTTGTGGTCACCCAGCCGCTCAACCAGCAAATCGGCCCAAACGTCGCTGCGCCGTCACTCATGCTCTGGCGCAGCTCGGACGCTGGCGCGACATGGACCCAGCTCGGCCAGCCTCCTCAGAACGCCGTGACCGACATGCGCGCCGCGTGGGATGTGTCGACCCGCACGCCGATTCTCTACATCGAAAACACTGTCAGCAAGGGGCAATTCGTGATCCAGGCGAGCCGCGATGGCGTCATCGGAGCCTTCACGCAAGCGCCAAATCCGCCTATGCAAGGGCAGAGCTACCAGGATCGCACATTCCTAACGACGCTCTCAGACGGCTCGCTCGTGATCTCGAATGCGGGCGTCGTCGAGGCGTGGAATCTCAGCGACAAGGCCGCGAACTGGAAACAGCTTGCGGACCCTGTAACGCTGCAACGGTACAATAGCGTCTTATTGCAGGCCCAAACCGATGGCGCGCGACGCTTGTGGCTGATTGGCATGGATACATCGCAACAGGTGGTCGAGTACACACCGCTGCCGTAGCACAAGCCTACGCCGCGCCAATGCCTCCTGAGGAGGTTCAGCGGCGCGGCGTAGGCGCCAAAGCCCTGGCGTCACACTGCTCGCCGTCGCGCTAGGGCGTCGTAATCGTCAGGCTCTCGATCACCAGCTGCACGTTCTGGTCGAGAAAGATGAGGCGCGCGGGCGCCAGTTGATCGGCGCTCTTGACCGGCGTGCCGACAAGGCTGCCTCCTGCGAGAAATGAGACGTACTGCCCATCTACTTGCACCTGATAGGGGCGCGTCTGGCGCCCCGGCGTGAAGTCGTAGGTACCGAAGTTGTTGTTGTTGCTCGTGTCAGGATTGGCTGGATACACCACCGCATAACTATGGAGCGTATGCTCCACCTCCGTCAACTCGGCGGTATAGAGCAGCTTGCTCGAAGGCGTTTGCCCGACCAGCCCGTACATATTACTGACGCCCGGTCCGTTGGCGGCGATCGCGCGAATCTGCATGCTGAGCGTGTAGTTCTGGGCGGTCACGACATAGGGAATCGTGAGGGCGATGACGCTGGAGCTGTCGCCATCGTTCTCGAGCGCGCCGTTCACGACGCTCCAGTGCGGCGGCAGGGTCCACTCGCTTGCGCGGCTCGTCCAGTCAGCCTGATAGAGCGTCTTCGGCGCGCTGGTGGCCGTCGGCGCGGGCGTGGCGGCGGTCGTCCTGCCACCCGATGTCGCGGCGGGCGCGCAGCCTACCAGCGCCAGGGCGACGGTCAGCGCCGCCAGCGCCAGCCTCGCGAGCGGACGCCGCGCCTCGTGGCGTCCGCATCTGTAGATACCGTATGCCATGCGAAACTCCTCGCGACTCCATGCTCATCATACACGCTCTATGACGCGTTGTCGCGCAAGCGTTTTTCAGGCAAGATGGCGTAGATACGCGACGGAAAGCGACTTGACGCCAAACGGATAATGAACCCAATGAACCAATCTGGCGACGTAGGACTACGGGCGCTATGGAATTCTGAGGCGCGAGGATGTGAAAGGACACACCGCGATGCCGAGGTGGCGATGGCTGGGCAGACGAGCGATGGCGCTCGCTATAGGGATTGCGCTGGCGGCGATAGGGTTGGCGATGGTTGGAGCCGTTGGGATGACGCCTACCGTGCGGGCAGCCGGAGTGGGTCCATGCACGCCGCTGACCGCGAGCGACATGGCGCAGCCGCAAGTCACGTACAAGGGGCATGCGTCGCTGCATCTCAGCCGTTTGCAGGGGACGGACGGCACACTGCTGACGATGTCCGGCGGCGGCTGGCCCGCCAAAGCGCCCGTCGTCATCGACATCTGGACGGACCTGAGCGGTCAATTTCTCGGCGGTCCGTTCAACGCGCTGGCGCCCGTGACGACCACCGCGACGGGCGCGCTGCCAACGACGTCATTCCGGCTGCCATCGGACGAGAGCGCGTTCTGCCCCATAGGCATCATGACGGCCAATGGCATTGCGACCGATCATGTGACTATGCTGCTTGTCGCGCATACCGTGGATAGCGACTTTCAAAATCCCCGCGCGCGGGTTCCGGTTGTCTTTACTGTTTTCGCTTCTCCGCACGTCAACAGCCCAAACGTCCAGGACCCGTGGCGCGCCCACGTCCTCGCAGGCGCCAGCATGCCGCTCGTCGGCTCCGGATGGCCATCCGGCGACGTGGTGGCACGGCTCAGTTGGGAGCGTAGCGAAGTCCTGCGGGCGTTTATGGCGCCGTGCGCGCGTCGTATACTATCGGCGGATACCCTCGACTGGCGCGCACGGAGGTTGGCGCGCCACAGGCGAGCGAGAG
>DASQSS010000118.1:0-5122 GCA_035642255.1 Ktedonobacterales bacterium
TAGTCCAACTCAGCCAGCGCGCTGGCGCCCAGCTGCGCTCCAGTTGCCCGCACGATCTCCCGCGCGCCAGAGACGAAGTCATTGTGGATGTGGGTTTCCACCACACTCGTCACCTGGAGTCCCAATGCCTCAGCGCGCGCCAGATATGGCTCGACATCACGGAGTGGGTCCACCAGAATGGCCTCACCCGCAGCACGCGAGCCAAGCAGATAGGCGGTGTTACCCAACCGCTCCGCCACAAATGGCTCAATGATGAACTCGTTCCCAGCGGTGTCACCGGCGTGAGGATCAAGCGGTTGGGATGTCGTCGTCATAGTTGTGCGTTCCTTTGTAACAGCATATGATTGCTTCAGGTGATGGCTGTAACGGCGCGCTCCAGGTGAGTCACGTGTGTCAGCTAACGTCGGGCCAGCGCGGGTGAGCTCTGGATGCTCACCCGCGCTTCCAGGCTATTCGAGTCGTGGATCGCGCTCCCAGGCAAGGAATACGGAGCGGCGCTGCGGCTGAGTTTCGTACATCACCAGCGGGATCACCAACCCACAGCCTGCCATCAGCGCGATCACCAGCCAGAAGCCAATCTGCAGCCCAAAGCGGTCGGCGACCAGCCCAATCGCCAGCGCGCCGAAGGCATAGCCGCTATCGCGCCAGAGCCGGTAGACCCCCAGCGCCGTACCACGCCAGTGGGGCCGCGCGACATCGCTCACTGTCGCCAACAACGTCGGATAAAGCAACGCCATACCCACGCCCATGAGGAGCGCCCCGCTAATCCACCAAGCGAGACTGCCACCCAGCAGTGTCAGCGAGACGCCTACCGCCACCAGCTCAAAACCGACAGCGATCAGCCACTTGCGCCCCAGCCGGTCGCTTAGGTGGCCGGTGTAGAGCTGCAGGATGGCCCATGAGCCGGTATAGACGCCGACCAGAGCGCCGATGGCAGGCGCGCCCAGACCCGCACGGGCGAAGTACAGCGGAAAGAGCCCCCAGACGAGCGTGTCGGCAAACTTCTCGATGAGTCCGGCTAACGAAGCGGTCGCCAATGTGCGGTCGCCCCAACTGGTGAGCGCGAAGATTGTCGTCATACGGGGCGGCACACTCGAGCTAGTCGCCTGAATGGTGGCTGGCATGAAAGGCGTGGTTCTGAAAGCCGTGTCGGCCGCGCTGGCTACACCCGCCGCCTGCGCTCGGCGCTGTTGGTCTCTCCTGCTCTCCAGATGGGCGTAGGGGCGAGTCTCACGCACCAGCAGCGCTGAGGTCAGCGTCGCTGCGGCGACAACCAGCAGAATAAAGATGAACGGCGCCACACGCAGACCGTAAGCCCCTGCCAGTGCGCCGCCGACGAGCCCACCGATGGTGACGCCCGCATAGCCGGAGAATTCGTTGATCCCCAGCGCGAAGCCACGGTTGCGCGGACCGACAAGATCTACTTTGCTGGTGACGGTGGTCGTCCAGGCGAATCCCTGATTGAAGCCGAGTAGCACATTCGCCGCGACCACCCAAGCCCAGTTGGGCGCGAAGATGATGAGAAACGGCGCAGGGAGCGCGGCCAGCCAACCCAAGATCAGCACTGGCTTGCGTCCCCAGCGATCATTGAGACCGCCCGCCACGAGGTTCAGCGCCGCCTTGACGGCGCCAAAGCTAACGATGAAGGAGAGTGTCGCCAGGAACGACGTGACGCCAAACGCGTGGCCCGCGAGTAGTGGCAGTGTCACCCGTTCAGCGCCAATCACCAGCCCAATGCCAAAAGTAACGCTCGCCAGAAGCACGAACTGTCCCAGATTCTCCCGTAGCCCCAGACGAAGCGCGCTTGGATGAGTTGACAGGTCTTGTTGAGACAATTGTGCGCCATCTGGAATAGCGGCGTTGGTCGGTTCGTTGAGCGGGTTTAACATCATCTGGCCCCCCCGTCGCCCCTTTGTGTCGCGCCCATGGCGCTCGCCACGCCACTGGCTACAGGTAGCTGGGCAGCGCGCCACTCAGAGTAACCGTCCTTGAGCTGGCGCGCCTGGTAGCCGTGCACGTTGAGCAGGTCCAGCGCGTCATGTGCGAAGAGGCAGTATGGGCCACGGCAGTAGGCGACGATCTCGCGATCGGAGGTCAGCTCCGCCAGCCGCGCCTCGAGCTGGTCAAAGGGGATGGAGAGCGCTCCGGTGATATGTCCTTGCGCGAACTCTCCTGCTGGGCGCACATCGAGCGCGATCACCTTGCCAGCCGAAAGTCGTATGCGCAACTCGCTGCGCGTCAGTGGCTCAAGCGTCGCAGGATCGCGCTGGTAGATCGACAGCAACCGCTCGACCTCTGCCAACTGACGCTCGCCTGTCACCCGCAGCGTCCGCCAGAGATCGAAGACGACCGCATCGGCCAGGCGATAGTAGACGAAGCGACCAGCCTTGCGCGCCTCTACCAGCCGCGCCTGGCGCAAGACCTGGAGATGGCGCGAGGTATTAGCGAGCGAGAGCGCCGCTTCACGCGCCAAGTCTTCCACGATCCACTCGCCCTGGCCCAGCAGATCGAGCAGTTCCAGCCGCTGCGGACTTGCGAGTGCCTTGCCGATGCGCCCTAACTCACTATAGAGGCTTGCCTTGAATACCCGATGTCTCTGGTGATTCGTCGCATGCTCCATGACTACGCCTTGCCCTTCGTCTTGCCCTTCGTCTTGCCCTTCGTCTTGTCCTTCGTCTTGCCCTTCGTCTTGCCCTTCGCGTTGACTCTGTGTTCGAATGACAATATTCAATTAATCAATTGTATATCAAGGTAGCATGGGCCATGTCGATCTTGCAACGATGATCTGCATGACAATGCGCACCTGAAGGCGCTCGCGCTGTTAACCTGACGCTCACCGCCTATGCCTTCGAGCGCCGTACAGGTGCGCTGGATTCTTGCGTTCGCAGTGGGCTGCCGCGTCCGCCTATAGCGGACGCGGATCGTCGGAGATCCCGCCATTTAGCGCCTCGAAGCTGCCTGGGCGTATGTGGCGCTGCGCCGCTGCTGTTCCACTCGTAGCTAAGAAGCGATCAAATGATCGTGAGTGGTGGCAACGATTCTGTGCAACGGTTCTGTAAAGTAGAGCGGATGGTGGTGTCAGGGCGCGATTGACGTAGCAGATACACTGGTGATCAGTCTCTCATCGGCCGACTCGAATGCACTCGGATGATTTTGATAACCGCAACCGTTGCTCGCCAGTCGGCAAGGACAATTCCGGGTGCCCGGCTGCATCTTGAACAAGCATCGCGGCAAGAAGAAGCAGCAGTCGTACGCCCGGGAGCGCGTACCATATCACAATTCTTACAACACGTAGGATATGCGTCGCCCGGATACCATCCTGCGTAAAGCGGTACTGACTCGGGCGCTGACCCAGCTTGTAGGCATACAGCGTGTGCGCATCGTCTCACGACGATGTGCTGCGCAACTGGCTTATTCTGGAGTCGCGAGATGGCGACCCGCAATACGCGCATACTCGCCGCGCGAGATGACCGGAACGTTGGTGATGCGCGTGCTGCCCCGCGTCTGTCGCGCCAGCGCGTGGATCGGCAGTGGCTTGCCGCGACGCTCATGTGCGACGGGATAGCCTGCGGCGCTCAGCCGCTCCTCGACCTGGCGCAAGGTGACCGCATCTACGTCATACTGCAGCATAACCGTCTGCTTTTTAACGCTCACACGCGCCGCCGTCACGCCCGCGACCTGCTCGAGCGCGCCTTTGACCCGCTTCGCGCAGCCAGCGCAATCGATGCCCGGAACCGATAGCGTCTCTTGGGTGATCTGTCCCATACCGTCACATCTTCTATTCTCTAGTGGTTCACGACCAGACAGCGCCAGCGCGTGACGCGCACAGCTATGGCTTCAGGCCAACTACCTCCGTTTGTGGGAACGCTCATGACGGACTGCAGACGCCACATGCGTGGGCTCGTTCAGTTCGATGCGTCTGTGGCGCTTCGCGCATCCTGGACCCTGCGTGTGCAACACCTTCATACCCCTCCCCCCTGGGCTGGGATACTGATGGGATAGTAGCACAGACGTCAACGAGAAAACGCGGATGGCCCGCCGGTCTGGACGCAATCTGTCGCTCACACTGCCGTTCAGCCACCACTACGCATGAGTGTCGCTTGTGGAGTTTGTACCCCACCCCTGGTTCACGATACACGCTCACATCATTGTTGGCCTTCTTCTAGTGACTGGTCCCACAGGCGCGTGAGGCAAGCGAGGGCGCGGGCTGGGCGCGCCGCGTGAAGCTGTGGGTAGCAGTGGTGAGAATTGCCGCGCGTAGACAACGCCATGTCAATCGCCACCAGGTCACTTGTTGACGGCTACGCTAGCCAGCGGATGATCTGGTGGCGCACATCGGGGCGCAAGATCGCGAGGTGATTACCCTGCGTTTCCAGCAGATGCGCCTGCGGGAGTGTCGCCGCCAGCCGCTCGCCGTGGCTGAATGGCACGGTTTGATCAGCTCTACTGTAAAGTAACAGCGTCGGTATGTCCTGCAGGCGCAGTATCAGCGGATCGAGATTGGCAGCGAAGAGACCATCGCGCGTCGTACTGCGATAGCTCCAGGCCGTATGATCGCAGTAGCCTTGCCATGCTCCACGGTACGGTTCCGCGACAGGCAGACGTGAAAGCATTGGCCAGAACGCGGCGAGCATGCCGTGCATGCTGTACGCCAACGGGGCCCACGTCAGCATAGCGCGCTGGATTGGCGTACGCAGTAATTCTTCCCGCAGAGGATAGCGGGGTGCGGGAAACGGAGTGGCGGCCAGCGCGAGTCGATCCACACGCAGCGCGCCGTGTGCGAGCAATAACATCGCCACCACACCGCCGAACGAGTGGCCAACAACGGCATGCGCCTGCTCGGCTTTCTCGGCCTGGAGCACTGCCGCCACGACGCCTGCATGTCGCTCCAGCGTGTAGCGCAGATGGGGTTTGGCGGACAAGCCGAATCCAAGCAAATCGGGACAGAGCAGCGTGTACGTGTCCCCCAGCCGCTCCATATCTCTGTAAGGACGCCAGAAATCGGCGCTACCACCGATTCCATGCAGCAAGATGACAATGGGACCTTGCCCATAGCGGACATAGGTGATCGTTTGGCCATCAACAAGACAGGCCCGCCGAGGGAGACGGCTGTGGTCCTTGA
>DASQSS010000119.1:0-6809 GCA_035642255.1 Ktedonobacterales bacterium
CGCCTTCCGCGTAATCCACTGTGATCTCCTGGCGCGCGGGGATGAAGGAGAACTCGTTGATGATCTCCTCATGCGCCTTGCCCCAGGCGTAGCTCTTGGTCGAGTCCTCGTGGTCGTTGAACGAGACGCACGGGCTGATGATGTCGATGACAGCCGTGCCGGTATGGCTGAACGCCGCCTTGAGCAGCTGCTCCACCTGGCGTGGGTCGCCCGCGAAGCTGCGCGCGACGAAGCCGCAGTCGGCGACCAGCGCCTCCAGGCAGACATCGATCGCCGGAAGCTCGTTCACACCGGCGTACTTCAGCTTCTGGCCTTCATCAGCGGTGGCGGAGAACTGGCCTTTGGTCAGACCATAGACGCCATTGTTCTCGATGATGTAGACCATCGGCACATTGCGCCGCACCATATGCTTGAACTGCCCCAGGCCGATGCTGCCCGTGTCGCCGTCTCCGCTCACGCCGACCGCCGCCATTGTGTGGTTGGCCAGCAGCGCGCCCGTCGCCGCCGAGGGCATGCGCCCGTGCAGACCGTTGAAGCCATGCGACTGGTTGAGGAAGTAGGCGGGCGTCTTGCTCGAACAGCCGATGCCGCTCATCTTGATGAGCCGCGTCGGACGGATCGAGAGATCATACGCCACAGAGATGATGCGGGCCGAGATGGAGTCGTGGCCGCAGCCCTTGCAGAGCGTGGACGGCTTGCCCTTGTAGTCGTTACGTGTCAGGCCAATGAGGTTGACGCCACTGGCCGGTGGTTCCTGTATCGCAGCCATGAGACTTAGTCCTCCTGTTCCAGTGTGACGATTGACCGAGCGATCCACTGGGCGGTCAGCGGCAAGCCATCGCATAGCGAAACACCGCGCATCCGTGGCGCTCGCATGGGTAGCTCTGACCGGAGGATGTGAAGCATCTGGCCATCGAAGTTGTTCTCCACTACATACAGGCGGTCATACTTCTCGGCGAAGCTCGTGACCTCCTTGGTGGTGGGGAGGGCGCGCAAGCGCAGGTAGCTGGTCTTGACGCCAGCCGCCGACAGCATATCGCGCGCTTCGCGAATCGCCGGATCATTCGAGCCGTAGCTGATGATGCCGATCTCGGCGCCGTCCACCTCGTCCACGACGGGCGCGGGCACGATCGTGCGGGCGTAAGCGTGCTTGCGGCCCAGCCGCTCCATATTGGCGCGCCACTCGTCGGGCTTCTCGGTGTACTCAGCGGAGGCGTTGTGGCCGCTGCCACGCGTGAAGTAGGCGGCCAGCGGATGATCGGTGCCGGGCAGCGTGCGCGGGCCGACTCCGTCATTGTCGCCCTCGTCGCTATAGCGCTTGAAGCCGCCAAGCCGGTCGAGGTCTTCGGCGCTCAGCACCTTGCCGCGATCCATAGGCTTGTCTGGGTAGGCGAAGGCGTCGCTCATCCACAGGTTCATGCCCAGGTCGAGGTCGCTCATCACAAAGACGGGCGTTTGCAGGCGGTCGGCCAGATCGAAGGCTTTCCAGCCGAACTCGAAGCATTCCTCCATGCCGGAGGGCAGCAGCAGCGTATGGCGTGTGTCGCCATGACCGAGGTAATAGGCCATCAGGATGTCGCCCTGCGATGTGCGCGTGGGCAAGCCCGTGCTCGGCCCCATCCGCTGGATGTCCCAGATGACCAGGGGAATGTCGGCGAAGTAGGCGTAGCCAGCGTATTCGGTCATGAGCGAGAAGCCCGGGCCAGAGGTTGCCGTCATCGCGCGCGCGCCCATCCAGCCAGCGCCGACGATCATGCCAATCGCCGCTAGCTCATCCTCCGCCTGCACGATGGCATAGGAGCGCTCGCCAGTCTCGTTGTTGACGCGCAGCTCTTTGGCGTAGTCGCCTAGCGCATCTACCAGGCTGGTGGACGGCGTGATCGGATACCACGCCGCGACGCTGAAGCCACCGAAGACGGCGCCGAGCGCGCCAGCGGAGTTGCCGTTGATCAGGATCTTGCCAGCGGTCTTGGTCGAGGGTTTCACCTGGAACGGGTCGCGCTTGGTAATGTTCTGCCGGGTGTACTCGACAGCCGCCTTGACGACGCCAAAGTTGAGGGCGATTGGCTTCTGCTTGCCGCCAAAGTGCTCCGAGATGGCCTTCTCGATCTCCGCGAGATCGATGCCCAGCAGCTCCGCCAGCGCGCCGACATAGACCATGTTGGCGACGTAGGGGCGCAGCTCAGCGTTGGCGCCAGAGTCTTTCGCCATCTGCTGCACAGGCAGCGAGTAGTACGTGATGTCGGTGCGCTCTTCGGCCAGCTTCCACTCCGTCGGGTAGATCAGCACGCCGCCGGGCGCCACACTGGCGATGTCCTGCGCGGAGGTCGCCCGGTTGAGCGCGACGACTACCTCGGCGGTGTCACGCCGCGCGACATAGCCATGCTCGCTGACACGGATGTGGAACCAGGTGGGCAATCCCTGGATGTTGGAGGGGAAGATGTTCTTGCCGCTCACCGGGATGCCCATGCGGAAGAGGGCGCGAACAAGGACGTTGTTGGCTGTCTGGCTGCCTGACCCATTGACCGTGGCCGCCACGATGCAGAAGTTGTTGACTCCTGCCGGACTGTCGTGGAGGTCGGTGACCAGCGGACCTCTCTGTACGCTCGTGGTGCTCATGAAACCTCTAGCGACGTTGACCTGAAAGATTCAGGAGCCGACGCCGCTCCTCCTTTCGATAGCGCAGTGCGCGCTCCGCTGACTGCTTCTGTTGTTTATCTTACCCGCATGCTCTGTTGGTCATGCGGGTTGAAGCTATACGGCGCCCAGAAGCCGCGTGGCGCGCCTCATCCATCACAGCGTGGAGGACGCTCAGGCGTATGTTGTCCTGGGGCAGTCGCCGATACTCACAGCCCAGACATCATGCGGCTGTGACTTAGGCAAGGTCAGGCGCTGTCGCTCACGCTTTGGCTCACGCTGTCGCGTCGCGTATCCGCACGCATCACTCTACCTGGCGCATCGGCGCCTTTCTATTATAACGCGCTTGCGGCCCCAGGTGTCTTCGAGTTCTTCTAGAATGGGCCAGTAGCAGGCTAGCAAGAGAACGCTCGTGGCGCGACTGTGATGCGATTGTGATTGGCTTGACGTGAGCGGTCGCTACATATTCGATTCGGTCCGGGCAGCGGCGCGCAACCCTCACCCCGGCGCCTCTCCCAGTGGGCGCGGGGAGTTAGAGGCGCTGCCGGGTCGCCTGAGCCGCTTTTCGCGCCTGCGCCGCCAGACATATTCCTCGCTCTTTGCGGGAGAGGGGGCAGCGAGTATCGATGTCCTTAGCTGGCGGGTCGCTCGCGGCGCAGTTCCTCGAAGAGCTCACGCTCGCGTTCGGTGAGGCGCTGGGGCAGCTTCACCTGCACCCGCACGAGCAGATTGCCGCGCTTGTCGCTATTGGGCCTGGGCATGCCTTTGCCCGAGACGCGGAACATCTGGCCGTTCTGTGTCTCGGGAGGGATGGTCAGCGTGATGCGCTTACCATCGATCATCGTCAGTGTCAGCTCGCCGCCGAGCATTGCGGTGGTCAGCGGCGCCTGCGCCTCCATCACGAGGTCGTCGCCGTGGCGCTCGAACTCGGGGTCAGGCTTGACGGTGACGTTCAGGTAGAGGTCACCGCGTGGGCCACCCGTGGGGCTAGGCTGCCCTTCTCCTGCCACACGCACCTTGACACCCGTATCCACGCCCGCCGGGATGTTGACGGTGATGCGTCGCTCGCGTTCGACAATGCCTGTGCCGCCGCAGGTCACGCAGATGCGGCTGCCAATCTTGCCTGTGCCGCCGCAGGCCGTGCACGTCTCAGGCTGCTGGATGGTGTAGAGCCGCCGCGCGCCCGAGTAGGCCTCGCGCAGGGTGATCTCGACGGGCTGCTCCACATGCTCGCCACGGTTGAGCGAGCCGCTGCCGCCGAATGGGTTGGAGCCAGACGAGGCTCCGCTGGTCCCTGTCGTTCCGGTGGTTGAGGCGCGCCCGCGCGCGGTGGAGGCGCCTGCGCCAGTCGTGCCGGAGGGGCGTCGTCCGAAGAGGGTCTCGAAAAAGTCGGAGAATCCAGTGGGATCACTGAAGTCATACGAGCCAGATGACCCACCCGAGCCTGAAGAGCCAGCTGACGTGCGCGAGCGGGTGAAGGGCGTGCGCGCACGCGAGGTCGACGGCGTGGGACCAAACTGCTCTTGCCAGTTTGGCCCAAGCGTGTCGTATTTGCGCCGCTTGTCAGGATCGGAGAGCACCTCGTAGGCCTCGTTGATCTCCTTGAAGCGCGCCTCGGCCTGCTTGTTGCCGGGATTCACGTCTGGATGGTACTTGCGCGCGAGCTGGCGAAACGCCTTCTTGATTTCGTCTGTGCTGGCGCTGCGGGTGACCCCCAGCGTTTTGTAGTAATCTTTGTAATCCATGGCGCTCAGTTCGGTATGGCTCACATGCCGAGTCCAACGCGCGTCGCCAGATGGCTCCGCCGCTCCGACAGGGCGACTGGGTGATCTCGGGTGATCTCGCTGCGAGAGCGACTGCTTGCTGATTGGTCAGGCGCAGCCCACTCTCAGAGAGAGTACGAGCGCGCGCCGTTGCGGGTTGAGCGCTGGGACGATGAGCACAGCGCGCAGTGATGAGCCGCGATTGGATGGTTGGCGTCAGCGCCGCGCCTGCCACCCACTGGGCGTCAACGGTCGCCGGCGCGCTAGCTCGTGGGGCCAGCGCTGACCTTGACGCGCGCTGGCCGCAGGGTCTCATCCCCCAGCTTGTAGCCCTTGCGCACTTCCTCGACGACCACGCCTTCAGGATGCTCCTCTGAGGCGACCGATTCGATGGCTTCGTGCACGTACGGGTCGAAGCGCTCGCCGACACTCGGCACTGCGATCAGTCCCTCGGCCTTGAGCAGTTCATTCAGCTGCCACTGGAGCATCCGCATCCCCTGTTGGAGGGCGTCGCGATCCATCGTATCCTGAAAGGCGAGCGCGCGCTCCAGGTTATCAACGACCTCCAGCACCTTGCCGAGCATCTCGCGTTTTTCGCGACGCACGCGGTCTCCCGCCATGCGTTCCTGTCGCTTGCGGAAGTTGTCCATCTCGGCACGCTCGCGGAGGTACTTGTCCCAGTTCTGGGCCGCTTCAGCTTTCGCTGTGGCGAGCTGCGCCTCCAGCTCGGTGATGCGCGCATCGGTGGATGGGGAAGATGCTGTGGGCGCGCTGGCGGCCTGGCCGCCTGGCTGGGCGTTCTCGTCGGACTCTGCCATGACATACTCCGTCATCGAACTATGAGAGATCACCCCCTTGCGAGGGCATTGGCGCTATCTATCTCAGCGTATATTAGCGTATCGTAAAGACATCTCGTCGAGCGCGACACACAAGAGGATACAGCGGCGATCGTCCACACGCCTCGTGGTGAGCGCGGTCGCCCTGTCCTTTTGGCTGATTCTGGGGCAGTATAGTCCGCGCTCTTTCGGCGTGTCAAACACGGCCCGTGCCGCTGTGGCCGGAGTTCGGCTAGCGCCCGACTGGCATATGGACATCGTCATGTGCGCGTGATCGTGCGAGCGGCGGCGAGCGACTAGGACTTGCGGCATGAGTGTTGCTTATAGCGCTTGTGTTCGTCCTGGATGACAATGGCGCTGTGTTAGATTGATCCTCATATTGGCGCAGCGACTCCACGACATCATCTTCTGGGCGAATACGACTCACTGCCTCGGCCTTCGCGAGGAAGGCCAACGTGATACGGGAGCGATGACGCGCACGACGGCCGCCTGGCTGGTGCGCTGGGCGTCCACAGGACAGACAAAGAGAGTGACACTATGACGTATCCGACTCGCCTTTCCACCCGACGCAAACCCGTGGCGGCCTCCAGCCGCCCGGCGACCCTGGCCCGCACCCTCGCGCGGCTGGAGCGTGAGCATGTGGCGCTGCTGCTGGCTCTCTCCGAGTTGGAGTCAAGCGCTGGCGCGAACACCTCCGATAGCGCCCTGCGCGCCGCGCTCGCGCCCTTGCTGCGCGGTGATCTGCGCCGCACGCAATATGCCCTGCGCCGAGCTGACGCCGGACTCTACGGGGTGTGTGATGGCTGCGGACGCGCCATCGCCGCACGACGCCTGGAGTTGAACCCCGCTACCACGCGCTGCTCAGCTTGCGACGCTCGCGCTCGCGCCTAGATCCGCGCGTTCCTGTATGGCGTCATGTATGGCGTCATTGCTCGCATGTCATATTCCCGTGTCATATCGTTGCGGCTGGGCATGTCCGCGCACCGACTCCTGGCTCCGTGGGGCATCCGCGAGTGCGATGATCTCGGCCACGGAGGGCATACGCGACGAGCGGATGGCGCGCCGCGCATCCGCCAGCAGCGACCGCACAAGTGGCCAGGCAAGGTAGCCGAAGACGATCACGCTATAGAGCGCCCACAGCCAGCTCTTCCAGCTCAGCCGCATGCCTGTGACCAGCGGAACAACCCACCTGCAATGTCTAGTGTGAGTATAGAAGCTTTCGACCTCTGAGACAAGAAGCCTGCCTGATAGTGATTGCGCGCCGATGGGCCGACGCCTTGTTATGCGGGGTATACTTGCGCTGACGGCGAGGGGCGCCGCCAATGGTCTCCTGGCGAGACGCTGGTAGTGAAGGGTGTGTTACGTGGGCTATCAACCACCGTATGAGTACGACCCGAATAACCCGAATAACCCGAACAGCGCGCCGCAGTATCCTCCTGCTTCGCAGATCTATGAGCCAGCGCCGCGCTATCCCAGCGATCAGCCTGGGGCTGGGCAGCCAGTGGGAGCCTATCCGCCACCCCCACCACCTTCACCCTCGCAGCCACTCTATCCGCCGCCGCCGGGGTACGCT
>DASQSS010000120.1:0-3551 GCA_035642255.1 Ktedonobacterales bacterium
GACATCCACCACACTAGAGCGCTTGACCAGGAACTCGCCGAGCTCATCCACGCGTGGGATCAGGTCGCGCACGGCTGCGACCAGCCGGTCATCGCCACTGAGCGCCGCCACGTTCGGGTAGAGGTCGCGGACCATGCCCACACACGAGGCTGACGGCGCGACGATGACTTCCGCGTCGCTAAAGACCTCGACGAAGTGGCGCACCAGGGGGATGGCTTCGCGCTGGTAGCCAGTATTGTAATGCATCTGCCCGCAGCATGTCTGAGCCTCTGGAAACACGACGGTATGGCCCAGGCGTTCCAGAACGTGCGTCGTCGCAATGCCTACCTGCGGGAAGAGCGTGTCGTTAAAGCATGTGATGAAGAGCGAGACTCGCATGGCCCGACCTGCTTCCAAAGAGCGTGAAAGGCGCGCATACTCACGTCAATGTACGGCGCAAGCGCTGGACCACTGCCGGTCCCTACGAGCAATGTACCATAGGCGCTCGCGCGTGCGTAGCCGGGTAAGGGGCGTCGCTAACTGGCTACGCGCGCCGGTGTAGTGAGGGTTGGCGTAGGTGGAGGCGAGCTGTGTCCACCAGCTCGCAGGCCGAAGACGAGCCTGAGCGCGGGGTTTCGCCTGACCAGCAGGTCATAGACGGCGATCGATGCGGCGAGGCCGAGAACGGTGATCACGCCAAACTTCAGCCATATATTCATGTCTAGTCGCACGATCCACAGACCGATGAACGAGATGATTGGCATGTGGATGATGTAGACGGGATATGCCGCTCGCGACAGGTAGTCTACTATCGGCGTGGTGAATCGTAGATGGCGAATCGCCAGCCCCAGGATAGCCATGACCAACCACCACGAGCAGTAGCCGCGCACGAGCGCCACGATGGCATGCGACAGCAGCGTATTTGCGCCAAACAGGCCCCACTGTGGAATGACACCAACGATTACCAGCCACGCGGCGACGCCGAGCAGCAGCGCTGGCCATGCGTCGCGCCGGACATTGCTGACGAATCGCTCGTCTGCGTAGAGCAGGTAGCCATACAGGAAGAAGATGAAGAACGCCAGGATGCCAACCGCGTTCCCCGCGACACGCGTGTCACTCGTGGAGATGAGCCCGATGCCGTCGAGTGTCAGCAGCTGCACGGCAGCGAGTGGCAATCCGAGCAGCGCCAGCGCCGCGTAGCCGTGGCCGCGACTGGCCAGCGCGTCTACGACCTTTGCGGCCCAGCGCATTCTCAATATGCGGGGGAAGAGCGGCGCGAGCGCTGAAAACGCCATCAGCGGCGGGATGAACCAGAGGTGGCCGATCCACTCCGGTCCGGCCGGGAAGTGGCCCGTCAGCACGCCAAGCAGTGTCATCAGAAATCCCAGGTAGAAGACGGGCAGCGGTGGTGGCGTTGCGGCGAGCTGGCCGATATAGATCTGTAGCGGAACGATCAGCAGCAGACCGAACACGAACGGGATCAGTAGGCGCATCACGCGCTCGTTGAGGAATTGCGCTGTCGTTCGCGAGGCGAGCGCAAAGCGAGATGACGCGCCCGCGACCAGAAAGAGCAGCGGTATGCCCCAGATGGAGACAAAGGTTGTCAGCGTATCCATCACCGTGCTGGTCTGGGCGTTCTTGACGTAGTCATACGAGCCGGTGGTAAACATGACGGCTGTATGAAACGGGATCAAGCCAAAGACAGCCGCTGTGCGGAGCCAGTCGAGCTCGTGCCGGCGGTTGCTCTTTGCGGCGCGCGCAGTGGCTGGAGCGCGCGTCGCGGTCATCGAGGCGCTCATTACGCCCCCCTGCCGCCCGTGCAAGGTAGCGCGCGAGCAAGATCGCGCCGCTATCATATTCACGAGTGGACACTACCAAGTGTCGCGCGAACCTCTCTCAGGTCGCGCACAGTAACCCGCGATACGCTCACGAAGCCGTCACATCTATCGATGCGGCTACCCGAGCAGCGGCGTATACAGGACCCCTGAGTCCGGGCAGGCGGACGTCACGGTCCGGAAAGAGCCATCTATGTGCGGTTTGAGCTGCCAGCCACCCTGCGCCAACGCACGACCTGATTCCCCTGTCGAGAACTCGCGCTAGCTCACCAGCGGCAGCGTCGCCGCAAGCGTCCACGCGAGCAGAAGCGCTTCGAGTGTCGCTACGAGTGCGACGGGATGCGCGATCGTTCGGCGAGCCCACGCGGCGGCGCCGGACTGCAGCAGCAGCACGATTCCGAAGATCGGCAGCAGGATGCCAAGGTACGAGAGTCGCCCGAAGTTCATGGCAATGGTGCCCACCAGTGCGAGGATGACTAGCATGCTCGCGCCCAGGTCGGCCAGCACGGGCCGCCTAAGACGCGGTCCCATCGCCCGCAGGAGTGACCGAAGGCCGAAGAAGAAGGGCCAGATCATGACGGCATAGACAGCAGCGCGCCAGAGCCTCTGTGGTTCCAGCGTCAAGTTCTCCCAGGCGAACGTGGACAGGCCGCCAAGTGTCACCATCAGGAATAACGTCACTCCGAGCGCGATCAGGCCCTGCGGTAGCGCCTCGCGCCAGCGTGGCAGCGTGATGAACGCGCGCACGCGGCGAATCCCCACAAGGGCGGCCGCGATGAGCGCGCCCGCGAACAGGAAGAATATCGCGACATCCGCCGATACCTGTTGCCGCAGGAAGGTGAAGGGGAAAGGATCACCCGCCCAGAAGCTGGATGGCAGCGCCGCGCGAAGCGCCAGGAGCGCCACCACCAGCGTTCCGACAATCGCGCCAAAGCCCAGCATGAGTGGCAGTCCGGTCGCCTGATTGGCTTCCCGCGCGACGGCTGTTTCGTCGCGGCGCTGGGGTGGCTGAAGCCTGAACACGAGCGCCAACAGCTTGATCAGTGGAGCAATGGCGAGCAGAGCGGCCAGGAATCCCACCAGCATCCAGTGCAGCCGCACATCCGCGTTCACGGGCGCTTTGCCGATGCGATGGTCTACGGTCGCGCCGAGCCACTGAATGACGACATTGTGAGTCGACGCTGCTGTTACGATTGAGATATGGTCCAGCCCAGGCAGAATCACGCGCTTGCGCTGGTCAGTTGTATGTGTCTGGCACTGGTATGTCGCGCCACGTATCGAGTTGGCTGTGGTAGCGCAGGCCGCCGCGATCGAGCTGCGCGCGATGTCGTTGATGCCGGGGAGGTCAAACTGTCCCGAGAGCACCAGCAGATTGCGCGGCGTCGTCAGCGTCGGCTTGTCGTTCAGGATGCCCGCGACCAGTATGGTAGCCTGCAGGTTGGCCATGTTAGGATGCTGGAGCGCATACTCGCCCACCGCGATTGTGCCGAGTGAATAGCCGAGCAGCACAACCTTGGTACCGGGCGGGGAATGCGATGTCGCATAGTTCACTACCTCGCCCAGCGTGCCAACGAGCTGCTCGACCACATGGCCATGCGCGGTTCCACCATAAGTCGCCGGAGATGCGCCATGACCAGGGAAATCAAACGTATATACGGTGATGCCCTGCTTGGCGAGGTCCACAGCGAATGCGGACATCAGCTCTTTGTCAGCCGAGTAGCCATGCGCGATGACGGC
>DASQSS010000121.1:0-40607 GCA_035642255.1 Ktedonobacterales bacterium
AACGACTGACTCGCGGCGTGCTCTGCTGTGGTACACTCGCTTGCGCGCATCTGGCCTCCTTACAAGCTTGGTTGTTTGTTTCGCTTGTTAGGATACCGGATGCGTTTCGTTTTCACCCTCCTGACTTTGACACCGCCCTGCTTTCCGGCGTGGGCGCCTCGCGCGTGGCCTGATGCGTTTGCTATAATGAATGGCGCCCCTGCTCTGCGCCATCTGATACAGACACATCATCCGAGAGGACACCTTTGTGGCCGAAGATACCGCCGCGAACGCCATTGTCGTTGTCACCGGGGTCTTCGACCTGCTGCATATCGGTCACTTGCGCTTTCTCGAAGCCGCGCGCCACCTCGGCGACCGGCTGATCGTCGGCGTAGAGAGCGATGAGCGCGTCCGACGCTGGAAGGGGCCGAATCGCCCCATCCAGACGGAAGATGACCGCCTCGCGCTGCTGCGAGCCCTGCGCGTCGTGGATGACGTCTTTCTGATCACTGGCGAGCGCGTAGACCCGCCGTACTACGCTGATCTCCTGCGCCCCTTCAATGCCCGCTACATCGCCGTCACTGCCGACGATCCCTTCCTGGAGCAGAAGCGCGACGCGATGCGCGATGTCGGCGTCGAGCTGCGGGTGGTCACGCCACGCATCGAAAACTACTCCACGAGCCATCTGGTGCAGCTCCTCGGCCTCCCCTGATACACCACTGGTACGCTCCTGATACCACTCCATGCATGCGCTGCGGCGCTATTCTTGACTAAGTCGGTCATGTTTGTGTTGACGCGATGACATGCCAGGTTCTATGCTGTGAATGGGGGGTGTGATGTGGTCATTCCGGACATGTTGTCGCGGGTCACGCCGGGGTAGAAGCACATGCGATTGACGATGAAGGGCGACTATGGCCTGCGGGCGATGATCGACATGGCCGGTCGCTATGGCCAGGGGCCGACGCCGAGCGCTGAGATTGCGCGACGACAGGCCATCCCCGAGCATTTTCTGGATCAGGTGTTGATCACCCTGCGGCGCGCCGGGCTGGTCAAGAGCCAGCGTGGACCCCAGGGCGGCCACATGCTCGCGAAGGCGCCCGCGCAGATCTCGATGTACGACGTGCTGGTAGCGCTGGAAGGCGCGCCCACCTCGCTCGACTGCGTGCCACAACCCGGCTCATGCCAGCTCTCGCCCGGCTGCGGCATGCGCGACATCTGGGCGCAGATTGACACCTTCGCCCACGATCTGCTCAGCGCCACCACCCTCGACAAACTTGCCGCGCGCCACCATGCTCTCGGCCAGGAGGCCGCGGCAATGTACTATATCTGATTGATCTCAGGCGCGTTCTGGATCGGCGAGTCGGGTCCTGTGCTGATGTGGCGCGGTGTAGCCGCCAGACGCCCAGAACTCCCGCTCATCTGAGTGGCCTGAGCGCTTATGTGCGCGACTGGGGCGTGTCTCGTCACGCTAGCTGGCGCCCGAAGCCTTGGCCATCGCGAGGATGCGCTGCGTCTCCTGGGCGGCGGCCTCAACGATGCCAGGCACATCGTTCGGTCCAATCTCGCTCGGCAGCTTGCTCAACTCTACTTGTGGCCGTACCGGAATGACCTTGATCTGCGGGTAGCGCAGTCTGAGAATCTCCTGCTCGCGCGCGTCGGCGACATATTGCCCAATACTCTCGGCTTGCAGCAGCGTATCGAGCAGATTCTTCGGCGGCTTTGCCATCTCACCAGCATAGCCCACGTTGCATGCGTAGATGACCTCGCACCCCAATTGCGCCAGGTGGAACAACGGCAGGTTGTCGGCTATCGTTCCATCCACATAGAGATGCCCATCGACGTTGACGGGCGGAAAAACGCCAGGAATCGCTGAGGAGGCCAGGAGCGCGGGTATCAGCTGCCTTGCGCCCTGCTCGAACCACTGCTCACTGCCTGAGAGCAGATCGGTCGCGGCGATGCTCACGGGAACACGTAGCTCGCCAAACGTCTGGACTGGCAGGCTGTGCTGGAGCAGTCTGCGCACAGGGCGATTGCTGTTCAGGCTCTGGAGGTCCACCGCCGCCGCGCCAAAGATCAACCCCTTGATGACGGACGGCAACAGGCGGCCGATCAGCCCAAAGCGAGACGGGCGCAGCAGTGGCAGCGCCCGTTGCACCGTGCCTGTGACCAGCGGAAGATAGGTCAGCGAGCGCGGATCGAGCGCATGAAAGACGCTCGCATAGGCGCCCGCGCTGGCGCCCGCGATATGCTGTGGCACGATGCCTGCCTCGATGAACGCCTTGACAATGCCCAGATGCACGGCGATGCGATCGCCGCCACCGCTATAGGCGATGCCGACGCGGGCTTCACGGCGCACGACATCAAGGTTAATGTTGGGTGTCGTCACAGGACCCAATCCGGGGCCACGTCCCACTGGCGCGCTCATGTCTCTCCTCCATCCTTCCACACTTCGTCCCTTACGCGCTCACTTCCTCCGCGCTTCGTCCCTTGCGCATGACACCGAAGCAGCGTCATTGGCGGATACATCAGGCGGAGGCGCCAAGACCTGCGCTCGCGCCGACGCCGACCTCCACCTCCCAGAGCGTCTCAGCCTCCATGCCGCTCGGCAGGGTGGATTCCACGACGCGACCGCTGTCCATCCGCAGCGTGTAGTCAAAGACGGAGGGGTCAATGTCCTGGCTATGCGAGATAAGGAAGACCTGCGCGAACGCATCGGCGATGGCGCCCGTCGTCAGCACACGAGCCAGCGCAAGCGAGCGCTCGGCATCGAATGCGCTGAGCGGCTCATCGAGGAAGATGAAGCCGGGGGTCGCGCCAAGCTCTTTGGGCAGCGTCGCCAACGCAAACGCCAGCCGCAACGCCAACGAGGCCTGATCGCGGGCGCCACCAGAGAAGAGATTCTTGCGCACGTAGCGGCCCGCGCCCTGATCCCACATGCGGATGGCCAGATCGGTCTCGCTGCCGCCGCTCGTAGCATCCTCCCGCAGCAGCGTGACATCGTGGTAGCGACCTGCCGTCAACTCAGGAAGAATCACTCGCATGTACGCTTCAGTCTCTGGCAGCGCGCGCCGGATGATGCGCGAGCGCACCTCGCTCGCCAGCTCACACGCCAGCTCACGGCGCCGCAGATCACGCTCGGCGGCTTCCAGCTCCGCGAGCGCGTCGGTTTCGTCGAGCGGGGCGCTGTCGAGCATCACCTCGCGCTCGCGCTCAGCCGCTGACTGTTCGGTGTGATAGGCGTTCAGGCGCGCCTGCTCACGCTCAGCGCGCAGCTGCGGCGTATCCGCGGCGGTTACCTGGCCCAGGAGTGGCCAGAGCTGCGCCAGCGCGCTGAGTGGTTCGTCGCCCTGCGCGGTCACATCGAAGCTCCCGAGCCGATCGCGAATCTGATCGCGAAGCCGATCGTGCTCCTCGCACGTCTCGTCGCTCTGTACGGAGAGGCGCTCTCGCTCAGCGATGAGGCTTGCCAGCCGTGAGCGTGCGGACGCCTCATCGTAAGGAGCCAACGCGCGCTGCGTCTGCTCGCCCAGCCACTCGTGCAGCGCCTCCAGCGCGTGCGCCTCCAATGGATCGGGGAGCGTCGGCGCTTCGAACAGGTCAAGGCGGGCCAGACCTTGCGACACCGCCCGCAGCTCGTCGGCCCATGCGCGCAGTAGCTCCTCCAGGCTGTCGCTGCTCTCCAGCAGACGAGAGTGCAGCTCGTCGCGGTCATCCACGCTTGAGACGAGCGTCGAGACGGTCACCTCCGCCGCGCCACGGGCAGCCGCCAGGCCCATCACGTCCTCCGGCAATCCAAGCTCACGCGCTTCAGCCGTGACACTGGCTTCCCGCTCCTCGATCTCGCGCAGACGCCCCTCGACCTGATCTGGCTCAAGAGAGGAGCCAAGCGCTTCGAGTCCGGCATAGGCGCTCTCGGCGTCGCCATGGGCGCGCTCTAGCTCGACGCGCGCGCGCGCCGCTTGCGACTCCGCAGCGCGCGCCTGGCTCTCGACACTCGAGAAGGAGCTGGAGTGTGGCAGCGTGGTCAGCACGCGCTCGCCCTCTTCGGCGGTCTTGGGAATGGGTATGCCTGCCGCGCGGAGTCTGGCCTCCAGACGACCGATGTCATCGTTCATCAGCCGCTGCGCCAGATTGACCTCGGCGTGCATGGCGGAAATGCCCTGCTCGACTTCGGCCATCTTCCAGCGGTGGGCGCGGCTTGTCGAGACTTCCAGCCGCCAGCGCATGCCAAGGCCAAGTACGCCAATGCTCGCCAGCACGACAAAGACCCACAGCGGGCCAATCGAGAACCTGATCGCCAGCGCCGCCGAGATCAGCGCCATCATCAGCGAGGCTCCCGCGAGCGCGAGCCACTGCCAGGATTGCGCTTTTGTCTCCACCGCCTCGTGCTCGTAGCGGCCACGGGTCATGCGGAGCGCTTCGAGCTGCTGCGACTTACCCTCGCGCACGTCAGCCCGTTCGCGCGCCAAAATCCACTCGGCGAGCGTATCGCGGGCCTGCGAACGGGCGAGCGCGGTGACGGCCTCGCGCTGGGCGCGTTCAGCCTCTTTGAGTGAATCGCGCGCCGTGCGCTGGGTTTCCTCAGCCGTCAGAGCCTGCTGCGCCAGCGTGTACACCCGTTCGAGCTTGCCGCGCTCGCTGGCGATCTCGCGCAGGTCGGACTCCAACCGCCGGATGTCATCGAGTCGACGCTGAGCGTCCGGCGCGCCGGCGCCCTCGTTCGATTGAAGCTGCTGGAGCCTTGAGGTCAGCAGCGAGGTTTCCTGCGCAGCCTGACGCGCGCGCCAACGCTGACGCTCTGTCTCGGCGAGCCGATGCTCCGCGGAGCGCAGCGCATCAATGCGGGCGAGCAGCGCTTCCTGCTCTGCCAGCTCGCTTGTGAGGCCAAGCTCACGCTCCGCCAGGTAGTCCATCCGCGCGACGAGGGTATCGCGCTCATCAATCCATTCGCGCAACTCCGCCGCCTCCAGCCGCTGCGAGACGTCGTCGCTACGCTCGGTGGCTTCGCGCGACAAGCGTCGCTGTTTCGCCACGCGGGCCTTGTCACGCAGATGCTCGATGCGCCGGCGCTCCTCGGCGGTTGGCGCAAGCGCTCGCTCGGCGCGGATGAGACGCTCCAGCCCCAGCAGGCGAGAAATCGCCTCCTCGCGTTCGTCGCGCCGCAATGACTCCAGACGCTCCAGGCCCTTCTGCTCCATGAAGCAGGAGTTCCGCAGTGTATCGCCGTCGAGGCCGCGCAACTCCGCGAGGATGCGGTCGTTGACGGCGCTTACCGCGCTGATGCGTTCGTCCGGATGACCTGGCTGGGCCACGACGAGCGTCGCCTCCGAGGTAGGTCCGCCGCTGCGCGAGCGCGTGAGCGTGCGTGTCACTTCGAGCTGCGTCTCGCCCGTGAGCAAGGTCAGCGTCACCTGGGCCTGCCCGCCATCATGGGGAATCAGTGATGACAGGGTAGCTTTTCCGGGTTCTTCCCCGACCAGTGGGCGGCCATAGAGGGCAAAATAGATCGCCTCGAACAGCGTCGACTTGCCTGACTCATTTGCCCCTTCGATGAGCGTCGCGCCGCACCGGGGCAGCCAGAGATCCACATCGCGCAGATGCTTCAGCGCCGGAACGCTGAGCCGCTTCAGTGTTATCATCGTGCTAGCCGCCCTCCTCTCCATGCGCGCGCAGTCGCGCCAGCAGCAGCTCGCCCGCCGCGCGCACATCATCCGCGCTGGGCTGCCCAGGAGCGTCCACCAGCTCCTGGCGCAGCGTCTCCTCCACGACAACATGGATCACCTGCTCCGGCGCCAGCGCGCCGGCGTGTGTAGCACGATCAGGCAACGGCAACATGCGCTCGGCGAGCGTCAACCCGCTGGTATCCACATCGAGCGAGAACGCAATCCGCTGTCCCAGCGCAATGACCTCGCGCAGCGCGAGCTGATGATACTGTTCACGCGTGAGCGTTCCGGTCAGCCGCAGCCGCGCCATCGTATCCGGAGTACACGCGGCTTCCAGCTCTCTGCGGATGACATTCACCGCCGCGCGCGCGTCGCCTGACGCTGAGTCCTCGCGAACTTCGCTACCGTCGTGGTTGCCGTGATCTTCCCACGCGGCGCCGTCCCCAGTAGCTGGCCAGAGTCGATCGGTGTGGAGGCTAATGTCAGCGCGAGGCTGCGCGGGGGTGCGAATATGCTCGATGCGACGGGCGCCATCACGGGCCAGCTCGACCCAAACAAAGCCAGGCGCGCCACTCTGCGATCCGAACTCCATCTGTTCGGTCGCGCCTACGATGACAACCTCGCGGCCAGCCATCCGCTGCCGCGCATAGCGATGAATGTGGCCCGCGACAACCAGGCGACACTTTTCCGGTAGCGCGGCAAGGCTGGCCTGCGAGACGATCCGCTCGCCTTCATTCGGACGCGCGAGTCCCTCGATAGCCGCGTGCACAATGACCAGCGCGACATCAGCCTGCGCCAGCGCATCCATTGCCGAGGGGCTCCACGTCGCCGATGCTAACGGGTCACTGCCTGGCGACGCGACAGGATTATTGCTCAGGCCAACGACAGCGACCCGCAGCCCTTTCAACTCCAGGACCTGCGGGTCCAGCGTATCAGTGGCGGAGAGATAGCGCAGCTCGTCGAGCGCGACGTAGACATGCTGAGGCGCCTCGCCTCCGTGCTCCGTCTGCATGCGCGGTGTGTCGTGGTTCCCACTGATCGCGACGCAGACAACGCCTGCGTCGGCCAGGCGACGCAACTGCTGCGCGACGAAGGCTCGATCCTGATTCGTGGGGGAGGGAGAATCAAAGAGATCGCCCGTGTTGACGAAGAGAGTGGCGTGATGCTCGATGGCATAATCCACAGCCGCTCGAAAGCCCCGGCGCAACCAGGCGCGGCGCTCTTGTCGCCGCGCGGGAGACAAGCGCGGCAAAGCAGGTGACAGATGATTGTCACCTGTGACGACAAGGCTGACCACTGCATCATGTGCGGCGGCTGAGGAATAGGTCATTGCGCTCGCTCCCAGAACAACACATACCCCTACTCGCCGAATTGTGTAAAGACGGCTTGCTCCCCGCGCCAAGCAAGTGTAGACCTTCCGGTGGCGACCCGTCAAACTTGAGCGGCCTACACAGGACCATCAGCCAGACGAAATACGCACAATTACGCGATACTGTGCGATTGGCGCCGGAAGTCGTTCGTCTCCCGCGAGAATGCGCTGGTCGCTCGCTCGATCCGGGGTACCTGATTGCGTGGCAATCGATAGAGGGCATACAATACAGCCATGTTTCTCCTGCTGCATGGGCCAGATGAATATTCGGCGCGCGAAGAGCTGGCGCGACTACGCGAAACCGGCGGCTTCGACTTCAATCAGGACACGTTTACGGGCGATGACGCCGACATCGCGCAGATCCGCATGATCTGCGACACGCTGCCGTTCTTGAGCGAGCAGCGGCTCGTCGTTTTGCTCGGCCTGCCCAAAGCGAAGCGTGGCGCGGCGAGCGACGAAGATGATGCGGCCGAGCCAGCCAGCGCACCAGAGAAACCTGCTGGCAAGGGCAAGAAGGGTAAGTCCAGCGGCCCCAGCCCGCGCGCATTCATTCAGGCGCTTGCAGACTACGCGCCGCATGTGCCCGCGACGACGACGCTGGTGGTCGTGGCGGGCAAGCTGGAAGCGTCGGCCACGCCGCTACTGAAGGCCGCTGAGCAACATGGGCAGAGCCGCATCTTCAACACTCCAAGAGGGCCGCAGCTCGATCAATGGGTGGCGCGGCGGGCGCAAGCGAGCGGGGCAAGCATCACGCCTGACGCCGTCAAGCTGCTGATCGAGCTGGTCGGTCTCGATAGCTTGCGCGCGCTGGTCAGTGAAATCGAAAAACTCTGCATCTACGTCGGGCGGGATGGCCAGATCGGCGTTCAGCAGGTGCGCGCGCTGACCTCATCACTGAGCGAGTCGAGCATCTTCGATCTGACGGATGCGCTGGCGCGGCGCGACCACGGCCGCGCTATTGTCCTGCTGCACGAGCTTTTGGCCAGTGGGGTGGCCGCGCTGGCGATCGTTGGGCTAACAGCTGCCCAGACGCGCGCGCTGATTCAGGTGAAGGCGCTCTCCGAGCGCGGCATGCGCTCGCCACAGATCGCGCAGACGGCCGGACTCGCTCCGTTTGTCGTGGATAAATCGCTGCCATTGGCGCGCAAGTTCACATTCGCGCAGCTTGAAGCAGCCCATCGCTCGCTGCTCGATGTGGATATCGCGCTCAAGAGCAGCCGCATGACGCCTGAGCTTGCGCTCGACCTCCTGACGCTGCAATTTGGCGTGACCAGCGGCTAGCGGTACTGGCAAGCCAGATCGTCGCATCGTCGCTGACACCGCCACATCTCATGCCGTTGACAGCCCGGCGTCGCGCCCTATAATGCAGTAGGCGCGCAACGAGCGCCCTGCCCGCAACCGGACAAACTGGAGCGAATCCTGTGTCGTCAGCCATGCGCGCCCGCCAGCGCACGCAGCCCAATCGTGGGCGATGGAGTAGTCGCGTCCTCGGGGCGCTGGATGGCCGGCTCGCCGCGCTGCTGGCGCTGATCGCCACCGCGCTGATCTTGTGGCCCATCAACGGCGTCCAACGCGACTACGATGAGGGCGTCTACTGGCAATCGCTGCGTGCGATGGCGAGCGGGCATCCATTATTCACCTCGGTCTTCTCGTCGCAGCCGCCCTTCTTTCTGCTGAGCCTCTACCCGTTCTATATGTTCTTTGGGCAGTCCATCGCGGCGGCGCGCTTTGGCGTGGCTGTCTTCGCGGTGATCGGCGTGATCGCGATGTACTGGTTGGGACGTGAGTTGGGCGGCCACTGGATTGGTCTGGCTGCCGCCGCGCTGCTGGCGATTGATCCGCTCTTCCTGCACGAGGCGCGTACCCTTCAGGCGGAGGCCCCGGCGCTCGCGCTGGAGATTCTGTGCGTGGCGCTGGCGGTCGCCGCGCTGCGCCAACGTGGCCGCGCACGCGCAGTGCTGGCGCTTGCGAGTGGCATTGTCCTGGCGCTGGGGACCCTCATCAAGCTGCTGGACGTCGTGGCGATCGTGCCAATCGTCCTCTATCTCGGCGCACCTGCCTTCGCTACGTGGGATGCCGGAGATGGACGCCTACGCCCTCCGTCCACAGACGCGCTGCGCCTGGCCCTGCACGAATCGCTGGCGGCGCTGGCCTGGGTTGTCGTGGGCGTGATCGTCGGCAGCCTCGTCGTCCTGCTACCGTTCGTGGGTAGCTTTGGCGCGCTATGGGACCAGGTGGTGCGCTTCCATCTGGTCGCCGCGCGCGTCGAGCACGCGAGCTTGTTGCACAATACCAAGATCATCGCGGGAGGCATGAAGACGCTTGGCGTTCCGGCGCTGCTGGCGCTGCTCCTGGCGGCGTGGCGGCGCGCGTGGCGCATGATTCCGCCACTGCTCTGGCTCGGCGCGTCGGGACTGCTGCTGATACGGCAGGCGCCTCTCTTCGACCATCACATCGTCCTGGTCATCCCATGCCTTGCGCTGACGGCGGCGCTGGGCCTGGAGATGGCGCCGCGCCCAGCCGACACGCAGACGCGGCGGGCGCTCAACATCGGCTTCTCGGCGGTTCTGGCGCTGGCCCTCCTCGTCGGCGCGGCGCTAGGCGTGCGCTCGGCCCGGTCAGACGCGCGCGGTCCAAGCACCGACACCGCGCAGGCAGTGGCCGCGATCACAGCCTTCACAGCGCCCGGTCAGCCGATTGTCACAGACGATCAGTACCTCGCGGCGCTAGCCGATCGCAGCACGCCCCCTGAGCTGGTGGACACGTCATCTGTCCGCATCACCACGAAGTACCTGACAGCGGCGCAGCTCGAAGCGATCCTCAGCCGTCCCGACACGCGCTTCGTCGTGCTCGCATCGGGACGTCTCCAAAACACGCCTGGCTTCATGCCATGGCTCGCGGCGAACTATAGCAAGCTCGCCGATCTGGGTGGCGGGCGCGCCATTTATGAACGCGCTCCTACCTCCTCACCCATCGCCTGAGCCAGCCATCCTTCATTGTCGCCGTGGCCGCTTACGCCCCCGCGCACAATGCGGCGCCGACCTCCGCCCTTGAATGGACGAGAGTCGGCGCCGTGCGCGAAGGCATGTGAACGCCCGCGCGCGGGAAGCTGCCGTCTAGCGAGCCGCGCGGCGCTTCTGGAACCCGTAGTAGTACAGCAGTCCAATCACGATGATAAGTGGCACGAAGATAAACGTCGCGTAATTCAGATAGCCTGCCGCGCCTGGCGTGGGACGGTACCAGGCGAGATTGACGATCATCACGACGCCATAGATCACAGCGATCGCGTTGATGATCAGACCCGCGCCGCCCAGGCTGAACGCGGAGCGCTCACGCGGCCACCCCAGGAAACGCGCCACGAGCGTCGCCGTCGTGCAGATGCCATAGGCGAGGTAGATGAGCACGACCGTCACGGCCACCAGCACCGCCTCAACCTGCGTCGCGAAGATCAGCACCGCGCCCAGCACCGCCGTGACGAGAATCGCCGCTACTGGAGTGCCAAATCGCGGTGACACGCGCCCAACGAATCGGCCAAACGGCACCTGGCGGTCACGCCCCATCGAGTAGAGAAGGCGGGCGGCGTTTGCTTGCACTGAGAGGCCGCAGACCGAGATCGCCGTCGAGACAATCACGAAGAAGACGTTTGACAGCCCTGGCGACGTCTGCTCGATGATCGTCTCCAGCGCGCTGGGGTCAGCCATGATCTTAGCGAGCGCGCCTGGCTGCGACGAGATGGCCAGAATCGCGCCGACCAGGAACAGGCCACCCAGCACAAACGAGCCAAGCAACGCCAGCAGCATCGCGCGCGGAGCGGCGCGGCTGGGATCGTGTGTCTCTTCAGCGAGCGTTCCAGCGGTGTCGAATCCATAGACGACAAAGAGTGACATGAGCATGGCGGCCATGAACGTTCCGAGATAGCTGCCATTGACTGACGTGCCACCATCGTTGAAGAGGAACGTCACGCCGTGATGCGCATGAAACAGGAGAATCAACCCGAGCACGAGCATGCCGCCAAGCTCCGCCAGCACGCCGATGTTATTGATGATGGCGAGCGCGCGTACGCCGACGATGTTGATGACTGTGGTCAGGACGAGCACCACCAGCGCAATCGCGATCAACACACGAGTGTCGCTGGCGTTCAGGCCGAGCAGTGACGCAATGACGGGCGGTACCGTGAAGTCCACCGCCGCGATTGTCGCGACCTGCGCCACGAGGTAGATCCAGCCATTGAGCCAGGCGACATCCGCATTGGCGACCTGCTTGGTCCACTGGAACACCGATCCGGCCAATGGGTAATGCGAAACCAGCTCGGCGAATACGAGGCCGACGAGCAGCTGCCCACCAAAGACGATGGGCCAGCTCCAGAAGAACGCGGGGCCACCTGTGCCAAGTCCGAAGGCAAAGAGCGCAAAAATACCAGTCGTCACCGAGATATACGAAAACGTCGCGGCGAAATTCGAGAACAAGCTCATCGTTCGCCGTAGTTCCTGGTTGTAGCCGAGCCGCTCAAGTTGTTGAGCGTCCTTGTGGCCCTGCCCTGTCGCGGTCGCGACAGGAATGGGCGATGAGTCATCGGGCATGCTCGACATGCAATCCTCCCCTGCGTTTGCGCCACGCAACATTGCGTAACGGCATTTGACAGGCCCGCCGCGCTCGTTTGGCGGCAGGTTGGGCGAAGTATAAGAGTAGGCTTATGAGCTTACTATGGCCCAGATGACAGAATAACCACTCAGCAGTCTGGCCACTGTGTCCATCACGCGATCGCCAGCGCGCGACTCCATGTATGAGAGCGCAGTTCGGCTTGTGGCTTGCTTGCAACACGCCCCACTATAGTGTTGAAGCGAACAGGCTGTTCTTGACATAGCGCCGTTCTCATGTTAGAAGGTTGCTATTGCGAGTGATCAGATCGCAACACCTGATTCGCACAGGAACGGAAAGGAGAACCGTCCACCAGCAAGCGGCTCCGCGCGCCAGCATGGACAGCCGCTACACACTCGTCCCCCTGTCACCGCGAGACATCGTCGGCCCCCTATCGCCGGGGCAATGACGCCACAGCAAACATGTCTACGACCAGGAGGTAGCTACGATGCTGCACGCCACGCTAGGGACTGTCGCGGCGCCGCCGCCCATCTTCCATCAGGTATTGACTCCAGTCGCGAACAATCTCTTTCTATCGTTCGTCGTAGGGTTCATTCCTATCGCCATCGTGCTCGTGCTGCTGGGCATCGTGCGTCGGCCAGCCTGGCAAGCCGCAGCGGCGGGCCTCATCATCGGCCTCATCATCGCCATCGCCATCTGGCAGATGCCGATCAACATGGCAGTCAGCGCGACACTCGCGGGCTTCGCGTTCGCGCTCTTCCCCGTCATGTGGATCGTGTGGAACGCGATGTGGCTGTATAACATCGCCGTGCGGACGGGCAAATTCGACCTCTTCCGCCGCTGGATGACCCACAACGTGCCGCCCGACAAGCGCATCCTGCTGCTCATCGTCGGCTTCAGCTTCGGCGCGCTGATGGAGGGCATCGCCGGATTCGGCACGCCCGTCGCCATCGGCAGCGCGCTGCTCATTGGCCTCGGATTCCCGGTGCTCGACGCGCTCGTGCTCACCCTGATCTTCGACACCGCGCCGGTCGCGTTTGGCGCGCTCGGCGTGCCGATCACGACCCTCGCTACGGTGACGGGTCTGCCAGCGCATGCGCTCTCGGCGATGGTTGGCCGCCAGCTCCCGCTCTTCGCGTTGGTCCTCCCGTTTTATGCGATCGTGCTGGTGACGGGCATGCGCGGCCTGCGCACGGCCTGGCCAGCGGCGCTCGTCGCGGGTGGCTCATTCGCCATCACGCAGTTCGCCGTCTCGAATTTCGTTGGCCCAGAGCTTCCGGATGTGCTCGCGGCGCTCGTCTCGCTGCTCTGCACTATCGGCTTCGTGCAGATCTGGCAACCACGCGACGTCGAAGAGTATCGCGCACACTTTGGCGATGTGGCTGGCCAGGCCATCACCGCGAATATCGATGGCGGCGGAAATCCGATTGGCGAGGAACACGTCCCCAGCGTCGCAATGGCGGAAGGCGAAGATAACGGCGGCAAGCCGAGCGCGAGGGAGGCCATCCTGGCATGGCTGCCGTGGGTGCTCGTCAGCGTCGTCGTCATCGTATGGACCTATCTCAAAGTGGCTGTGCGCGGCCAGCAATCCATCAAGTGGCCGGGCATCAACGGGCAGATTCAGCTGGCAGGAGGAGCCAAGCCCATCGCCATCGTCTATGCGTTCCAGCCACTTGGCACGGGCACGGCGATCTTGCTGGCGGTTCTGTTGACAGCTGTGCTGCTGGGGGCCAGCCCGAGCGTTGTGCTGGTGGCGCTGCGTGACACATGGACGCAGCTGCGATTCGCCATCCTGACAGTCATGCTGATCATCGGCCTCGCCTACCTCTTCAACTACTCCGGCATCGCCTACACCGAAGGCAACGCGCTGGCGGCAGTCGGCAAGGTCTTCCCCTTCTTCTCGGCCTTCCTGGGCTGGTTGGCGTGCTTCCTGAGCGGCAGCGACACATCGAGCAACGCGCTCTTCGGCAAGCTGCAGGTGGTCGCGGCCAACAAGCTCCACCTGAGTCCCACGCTGATGGCCGCCACCAACTCATCAGGCGCCGTCATGAGCAAGATGATCTCGCCGCAGAACGTGACGACAGGCGTCTCAACTACCAGCTTGAATGGCAAGGAAGGGCTGGTCATCCGCAAGACGTTCCTCCACAGCGTTGTGCTGGCAGCGCTGCTCGGCTTGCTCGCGATGGCCCAGCAATATCTCATCCCAGGCATCATCCCGCACTAGCCACGTGTAGGATGACGCGCGATCACGTCAGCCGCGACAGAGGCCCGACAATGCACGTCGGGCCTCTTGTTTCGTCTGGAACAAAGCGGCTTCAATGGCAAGGATCGCCACGACCCACGCGCCGCACAGACAGTACGTCAGAACTGTTCAACTCCCCGCGCAATACGTCGGTTCTGGCTTTACGTGAGCGCCCTGTGACACAAGCGGCGGCGCACTGTGTCGCGCCTGTGACGCGGGCGCTATACGCTGCGTGATGCGATGCGTCGTCAGCGCCGGTTCCGCTTGTTCACAGGGCGTGGCTGCAGCCGCCGATGCGCAGAGGCGCCTACGAGGCGCTGCCAGTGCGTGAGATACCGGACGCCGATGAAGGAGGCCATAGATGGATACGCGGGTGCATGATCTGCTCGTAAAACTGTCGGCAGTCGAACCATTGCGAACGCCAGAAGGTGAGCGAGGCGCGCCGCGATTTGGCATGTCAGGTGGCGCTCGCTATATGCCCGTCCTGAGCGTCTATCTCGACTGGAGACCCGAGGCGACCGGGGAGCGGCCCGGCGTGCGCGCGGCGCGTGTCATCTTGCGCGATCGACTGCATGAGATCGAACGGGCGCTGTGGCCGCGCGGCGCCGCCTATGACTCCGTCCAGGCGGATGTGACGCGCATCCAGCGCTACCTGGACGACCAGGCGTCTGCGTCAGCGGAGGGCGTGGCCGTCTTCGCGTGCGGTCCGCTGGGTCTTTTCGAGACGCTTGAGGCAGGCGTGCCGTTCGAGACAGAGGTGGTGGCGCTCGCGACGCCAAATCTCTACCAGCTCGCGCGTCTACTCGACGATCAGGAGACGGTCGTTGTCGCGCTCATGGACTCCGTCACCGCGCGGCTCTTCGTCAGCCAGCGCGGCCTGCTGCGCGAACTGAAGAGGCTGAGCACGGACCCGAAGTTCTTTAGCATGATCAAAGGCGCCGTCGCGATGGAGCAAGCGCACTACCAGCGCTACGCGCTGACGAAGCGTGCGCGGTTCGCTGAGGAGATAGCGAGCGCTCTCAGCCAATTGGTGAAGGAGACGGGTGCGAAGGAGGTCATCCTGGCAGGGGAAGAGGTCGCACTCGCGACACTCAGGCCAACGCTCGCTCCAGAGGTCGCGCGGCTCGTGACTGCGGTGACGCCGCGCATGGACATGCAGGCGACTCCCAACGACATTCGAGAGGTCATCGAGCCCATTACGCGTGAAGTCGAGGCGGAGCAGGAGCATTCGGAAGTGGAGCGCCTGCTCTCCGAGACGCTCGCTGGCCGTCTGGGCGTCGCTGGCCTCCACCGGACACGCGCGGCGCTGGAGATGGGACAAGTGAACACGCTGCTGCTGCTAGTCAATGCGCCGCTCAGCGCTGAAGAGCGCAGCGACCTGATCGCCCTGGCGACCAACACAGGCGCGGATACGCAAATTGTGGAGTCTAGCCCAGGACTGGAGGAACTGGGTGGTGTTGGCGCCCTGCTACGCTATAAGCTCAGCGTTCCGCCGCGCCCGGTCACCATATCTGCGCCAGAGCCGCCAGGCGCACAGCCGACCGCATGACCACGGGAGCATCAGGTGCGGCTCGGTCACCTGGCGCTGCGGCTCGACCTGTGAGACATCGTCGCGCCCGTGACTATGCCAGCCGCTGGAAGCGCTCGCGCTCGATCCGCTCGGCGTGCGCAAGCTCGCTGGGCAGCCATGCGCTGGGGAGAATCGTCGCCCGGTGGCGCGCCGCCAGCGTGCGCTCGAAGGCGGCGATGACGGCGTGGGCGTCGAGCGGAAGGCGCGTCGCTTCGTCGAGTCCGGCGGCGGCGCCGGTTAGCTTACAGGCGAGTGAGCCGCGCTCCTCGGCATCGAGCGCGAGCAGATTCGCCAGTGCGGCGGCGTCGAGACGAAGGTAGACGCCGATCTGGTAGAGAGCGCCGTGGCGGCGGCGAATCTGGCAGAGGCCGACCAGCTTGCGCACCGGCTCGCCTATGACGACCTCCCACGGCGAGAGCGTGCCGTAGCAGGCCAGGCGGAGCGGGTCGTCGCGCGGCGGCTGCTCCAGCGCGCGGACTTCCTCGGTCGGGAGCGCGCGAGCGTCGGAGACGCCCAGCCCATACAGTGTCTCGGCCCAGAGCGCGCCAATCCACTCATAGGCGCGCACGACATCACTGGTCGCCAACGGATGCGTGTGTGGCAAGGCGACATCCAGACTCAGGAGCGCGGTGTCCACGAGCACAGCCGTGCCACCGGAGGGCCGCTTGTAGAGAGCGGTGTTCTGCGCGGCCAACGCCTCGGTGTCGGCGACGCTGAGCGGCTGCCCGTTGCCGAGCACGAGCGCCCGCTCGCGAGGGATGTACCAGCGCAGGGCAGGCGCGCCCGTCTCATCCAGCGCAGCCAGCATGCCCTCACTGAGCGCGAGCTGCCGCCCCATCGGCGCGTCGGAGAAGGGTAGCAGGCGCCAGGAGTCGCCAGCGTCAGGTTCGAGTGTGTGCGGTGTCATGCGCTCAGTGTACAACAGCGATGCTGGAAGTCACCGCATGCCTGCGCCAAAAACGACAATGACGATCAGCGCGATGATCCCCACGGCGAGTGCCAGCAGCACACCCAGCCCCAGCACGCCAATGATGAGCGCGCGCGAGAAGCGTTCCAGCAGGGTTCGCATAGTAGCGCCTCCGTCCGCGAGACACGGGATGATCGATCAGCAGACGTGGCGGCTGAAGCCGTAGCTAAGGGCAGCCAGGCAGCGCAGGTTCTTGGGCCCAGTCAGACCTGGCCGCGCAGGCGGGCTTCGCGGCCCCGCTGGGCCATCCAGGCGCGGTTTTAACCGCCGACAACCTGCCACCACGCTCTATTCGGCGCAATGTGTTCATCCGCATCATTGCGCCGACCACCTCCGTACCGCGCCATCACGCTCGTCCGCATCACAACAGCGTCGCCAGAACCTCCGCGCGAGCGACGGATGGTGGGAAGCGGTCGCTGCCGTCCTCGATATACCACGCCGCCGAGAGAACCGCCTGTACGAAGCCCCACGCGAGGATCCGATCGCGCGGATAGCTCAGCCGCTCGGCGAAGATGTCGGCGCGGCGAGCGAAATTGCGCGCCGGGTCCCGCCACGTCTCCATGCGCCCATAGGGATTGTTGATGAATGGCCCCGTCTCATAGCCGGGGTCGCCTACCAGCCCCTTGGGGTCGATCACCAGCCACGGCTCACGCTCAGCTGAGACGATGTTGTCGTGGTGCAGATCGCCGTGCATCAACCGCTCGTAGGGCGCCGAGACGAGCAGATCGCCTGCCAGCGACTCCGCGCGCGCCAGCAGACGCTCGGGCAGTGGTCCAGACGCGCCGCCATACAGTGCGCGCACCCGCTCGAAGGCGCGCAGCCAGTGCGCGACCGTCGGGAAGGGATGGGATGAGGGCGCGGGCGCGGGTCGCCAGAACTCGCGCATGACGTCCGCGCCGATGACCGTCGCCGCGTCGTCATCGTCCAGCCGGGCCAGCGGGACGCCGGGGAACGCTCGCTCCATGAGCATCACGCAGCGTTCGGCGTCACCCTCCAGCAGTCGCACGGCGCCATGACCCTCGCACAGCCGCAGAAAGGCGATGCTCGCGCGAAACTCATCGCCCGGCACACCCGTCTTCAGCACAGCGGGCGAGCCATCGACGCGCATCACGGGCGTCACATAGTTGTAGGTCAGGCCGGGGAAGGGTGGCAGCGGACTGAGGTCCCACTGCAGCGCGTACTCCTCCAGCAACGCGGGCAACGCAGCAATCCACGCGGCGCCTTCATCGCCCCAGTAGTCGGCGACGAAGGCAGCAAAATAGTCAGGAATCGTAAATTCACTCATCGGCGCCTGCTACACCAGATGCGCGCTGGACTGGAGGCCGCGCAGAAAGTCAACTGCCGCTGGAACACGCTCGGATGGCTCGGCGGCGTCCATGGCGTTGATGAGCGCGCTGGCGACCACCGCGCCATCGGCGATCTGGCCGATTTGCGCGATATGCTCGGGCTTCGAGACGCTGAAGCCGATCGCCAGCGGCAGACTGATCTGTGCGCGGACCCGCGCGATGAAGGCGGGCAGGGTATCGGGCAGACGATCGCGCGCGCCCGTCACGCCGCTGAGCGAGACGCAGTAGACGAAGCCGCCGCCCGTCTTGCTGGCCGCCTCGGCCACCTGCGCGATGCGCTCGTCGGGGCTGGTCGGCGTCACGAGGAAGATCAGCTCGATGCCGTGCGCGGCGGCGGCGCTGCGCAGTGGCTCCGACTCCTCCGGGGGAAGATCAGGGACGATCAGCCCGGATACGCCGGCGGTGGCGGCGTCTGCCGCAAAGCGCTCCAGGCCAACATTGAGGATGGGATTGTAATAGCCCATCAACACGAGCGGTGTCGCGATCTGCGCGTGGACACGCCCCGCAAGCGCCAGCGCGCGGCGCAGCGACATTCCCTGCTCCAACGCGCGCTGGCTGGCATGCTGGATGGTCGCGCCATCGGCCAGCGGGTCAGTGAATGGCACGCCAAGCTCCAGCACATCGGCGCCCGCCTGACCGAGCGCGACGGCGATGGCCTCGCTCGCCGCCTCGTCAGGATAACCCGACATCACGTAGGGAATCAGCGCGACACGCCGCTCAGCGCGCGCCCGCGCGAAGGCCGCCGCGATCGGCGCCGTGGAGGTCGCTGTCTTGGTCATGCTTTCCGCTCCTGGTTACAGAATCCACACCGTCCCTCTCCCGCGAGAGCGAGGTCGGCAGGCAAGGTCACTCCGCTCGCTTTGCCAGCCGTCCGCCGATGCGCACATAGCGCGGGTGCGCATCATCGTCCAGCAGGAAGTCGATCCGCGCGTCGATATCCTCGCCTGGCGTCACCACGATGAACTCCGCTGGGCTGATGGGACGCAGGTCCTGCGGTGGGTATGTTTCATCTTTGTCGTTCAATACATCATGAGCGGTTATCTCGACACGCAAGCCATCAGCCGTCGCCGTCAGCGTCACGCGCTCATCGGGCTGGATATAGCTTCCGGCGAGCCGCGCAAGCGCCTCCTGCGGCAAGCTGATTGGCTGCGGCTTCGGCTCGCGCAGCCCGAAGCGCTCCTGAAGCTCCGCCTCGATGACTTCCCCATACATCGCCGAGCCGCGCCCGCTATTGGTCAGGATGGCGATGGCGAAGTTGCGCTCGGGGATGATCGTCAGGCGGGCGTTGAAGCCGTTGGTCGAGCCGCCGTGGCCAATGAGCCGCACACCGTCGATCTCCCGCGTCTCCCAGCCAATGCCATACGCCTCGGCGAAGTTGGCCGCCTTGATCTGCGGCTGCCACATCGCGCGAATCGTCTCTTCGCTGAGCAGGCGCTGGCCGTCGCGAGTGACGCCACCATCGAGCTGGAACTGCGCGAAGGTCAGCAGGTCATCCACCGTTGAGATGATGCCGCCCGCGGCGTTGACCGCGCGTGGCAGCGGATAGAGCCGCGCCACTTCATGCTCCTCGCCGCGCGGTGTCTTCTGGGTATGGCCAACGGCGTTGGGATAGGCGATGGCTTCATGCGCGAAGAGGAACGAGCGCGTCATCCCAAGTGGCTTGAAGATGCGCTCGCGCACGGCCTGCTCGTAGCGCGCGCCCGTCACGCGCTCGATGATCGCGCCCGCCAGGCAGAAGCCCGCGTTGTTGTAGGCCCAGCTCTCACCCGGCGGCGTCTGCTGCTCCAGCGTGTGCAGACGGGCGATATAGGCGCTCAGGGCATCGTCGCCCGGGCCAAAGTCGTCGAAGAAGTCGCCGAAAAAGCCCGCGGTATGCGAGAGCAGCATGCGCAGGGTGATGCGCGCCTGCGCGTCGGCGTCGGCCAGCTTCAGCTCAGGCAGATACGTGGTGACGGGCGTATCGAGCGCCAGCTTGCCCTCCTCCACCAGCAGCATCACCAGCGTCGCGGTGAAGAGCTTGGTGATGCTGCCGATCTGGAAGAGCGTATCGGCGCGCACAGCGTACTCCGTCTCCAGGCTGACGATGCCAAAGCCTTGCTCGCGCCGCGCTCCATCCGCGAGGATGCCGACCGTCGCGCCGGGGATATGCCAGCGCGCCATCGCCGCCCGCACGCGCTCGGTCAGCGCCTCATCCACGGCGCTCGCCGCCTCGATCTGGGTCTGCTGTTCCGCCATCTGTTCCCTCCAGGCTATGACTGCGTTGTCGCGCTACACGCGGGCATCTGTACAGCCTATTCGAGCGAGACGTGTAGCGCGTCCGCGACGGTATTGATGTCTTTGTCGCCGCGGCCCGACAAGTTGACGATGATGACCTGATCGGGGCGCAATTCGCCACGCTCGCCCAGCGCCAGCACATGCGCCACCGCATGCGACGACTCCAGCGCGGGGATGATGCCCTCGTCGCGGCAGAGGATCTGGAACGCGCTCAGCGCCGCCGCGTCATCCGCGGCTACATACGTCGCGCGGCCCGTCGCCTTGAGGTAGCTATGCTCTGGGCCGACGCCGGGATAGTCGAGTCCGGCGGAGATGCTGTGCGTCTCGATCACTTGACCATTCTCATCTTGCAGCAGATAGCTCATCGCGCCGTGCAGCACGCCAGGTCTGCCCGCGACCAGCGTCGCGCTGTGGCGCCCGGTCGCCACGCCACTGCCCGCCGCCTCGACGCCAATCAGGCGCACGCTCTCATCACCCGCGAAGGGATAGAACATGCCAATGGCGTTGCTGCCTCCGCCGACGCAGGCGATGATTGTGTCCGGCAGGCGGCCCTCCGCCTCCTGAATCTGCGTCCGCGCCTCCTGGCCAATCACCGACTGGAAGTAGCGCACCATCTGCGGGTAGGGATGCGGCCCGACAGCTGAGCCGATAATATAGAAGGTGTTCGCGACATTCGTCACCCAGTCGCGCATGGCTTCGTTTGTGGCGTCCTTCAGCGTGCGGCTGCCGCTGGAGACGGGGCGCACCTCCGCGCCAAGCAGCTTCATGCGAAAGACATTCAGCGACTGGCGGCGGATATCTTCCTCGCCCATGTAGACGACGCAGTCGAGGCCGAAGAGCGCGCAGACCGTGGCGGTGGCGACGCCGTGCTGGCCCGCGCCCGTCTCGGCGATGATGCGGCGCTTGCCCATTCGTTGCGCCAGCAGTCCCTGGCCGAGCGCGTTATTGATCTTATGGGCGCCCGTGTGCGCCAGGTCCTCGCGCTTCAGATACACCCGCGCGCCGACGCGCTCCGAGAGGCGCCGCGCGAAGTAGAGTGGCGTGGGACGCCCGGAGTAGGTGCGCTCCTGCAGGCGCAACTCGGCGAGGAAGGCGTCATCCTGACGCGCGCGGTCAAACTCGCGCTGAAGCTCATCGAGCGCCGACATCAGACTCTCAGGCACGAAGCGGCCCCCGAACTCACCGAAACGTCCGCGCTGATCGGGGTAGACCGCGTGCTGGTAGCCTACGCTGGCTGGGATGTCTGTCTGCTGACTCATGGGATTCGCTTTCTGTTTGCTGGATGCGCTCACACTCGGTGATCTGTATACTCTCGGCCAACCTGTTGTTTGACTCGACTGAACGGGTCGCGTCGCGACACGCGACACGCGGGACGGCTGGCGGCTGAAGCCGCGCCTACGGTCGGGCGCATGCCGTGCGCGCAATATTCCGATCAACCAGGCTCCATTTGGAACCGCGACGGTTGGTTCGGCTGACCGCTCCGCGCTTGCTCGATGAACATCTGGATCTTTTCGATGTCTTTCACGCGCTCCGTCTCGACGCCACTACTGACATCCACGCCGCGCGGCGCGACCGCCGCGACCGCCTCAGCTACATTCGCGGGATTGAGGCCACCCGCCAGGATGATGGGCCACTGCTCGGCCACGCGCCGCGCCAACGTCCAGTCGCCGGTCTCGCCCGCGCCACCGTAGAGGCCGCGCGCGGGCGTATCGACCAACAACGTCGCACCCGCGCGGATGTAGTCATCCAGCGACGCGAGATCAGCCTCTCCGCGCAAGCGAACAGCTTTGATGACGGGCAAGCCCGTCGCTGACACGATCCGCTCCACCCGCTCCGGCGTCTCGTCACCGCTCAGCTGGACGGCTCCCAGTCCCACGCGCTTCGCGATTCCCGCCACCTCGTCCACCGGTGGATTGACGAAGACGCCGACGGGCGCCGGCATGCCCGTCGCGCCAGCCGTGGACACTCCCGCGACGATGCGCGCCGCCTGTTCCTCCGTCACATGGCGGTGGGCTGGAGCCATCGGCGCAAAGACCAGGCCGAACGCATCGGCGCCGAAGCGCGCGGCCGCATGCGCCTGCTCGGGCTCCGCCAGTCCGCAGATCTTCACAAACGGCTGGCTCGCGTTGGCGAAGAACTTCGCCGTCATACCACCCGGAGCCGTCGAGAGTTCGCGCGCCTTCGCGATGGGGTCCGCCGCGCGCATCAGCGCCTCGCCCACCAGCGCGGCGTCCGCGCCCCATGCCCGCGCCTGAGCCGCGCCGCGCCAGTCAGTGACGCCGCTCTCAGCGATGAAAATACGATCAGCCGGAACCAGCGCACGCAGCCGCCGGACCATCGCCGTGTCGACGTGGAAGGTGCGCAGATCGCGAGCGTTCACGCCGATGACTGTGGCGCCGAGCCGCACCGCGCGCTCCACCTCGCTCGCATCGTGCGCCTCTACCAGCGCCTCCATCCCGAGCGAGCGAATCAGCGCGAGCAGGTCAGCCGCTAGCGCGTCGGCGAGCATCGCCAGGATCAGCAGCGCCGCATCCGCGCCCGCCGCGCGCGCCTCATAGACCTGATAGGGATCGAGCAGAAAGTCTTTGCGGAGGACGGGAACGCCGACCGCCGCGCGCACGGCGCTCAGATGCTCCAGCGCGCCAAGGAAGTAGCGTGGCTCTGTCAGCACGCTGATGGCCGCCGCTCCGCCCGCCGCATAGGCCATCGCCTGCGCCACCGGATCGAATTGCTCGGCGAGTAGACCTTTCGAGGGCGAGGCGCGCTTGACCTCCGCGATCAGCCGCGCGGGGCCACCCGGCCGCGCACGTAGCGCTCCCGCGAAGTCGCGCGGCGCGGGCGCCTCCGCCGCGCGGGCGCGCATCTCATCCAGCGGGACACGCGCTTTGCGCTCGGCAAGCTCCGCCCGCGTGCTGGCGACGATGCGCTCCAGAAATGTCTCCGATGGCTCGCTCACCTGTCCCTGCCTCTATCCGCTGTCTCTGCCTCTGTCACGTTTGCGCGTGGGCTTCTCTGTCGGCTGAGGCCGCGGCTAAGGGCGGCCTCTCGGCCACCGCAACGCCTGCCCCCCAAGCTCGCTCGCTGCCCCCATTCGGGAGTAGCCCGCGCTGGCCCTGCAAGCCACAGGCTGCGGCTTTTGCCGCCCGTCTCCTGCGGCCCAACGCCCTCACACGCCCCTATGCGACGACGCCCGCGAGCTGTTGCGACGTGGTGACGAGCGCGTCGAGCGTGGGAATGGCGCGGCCCACCCGCAACGCATCCTGCGCCTGGCGCACGCCCTCAGCGATGCTACGCGCGTAGCCCACCACGTAGAGCGTTGCGCCCGCGTTCAGCGCGACGATGTCGGCGGCGGCTCCGGTCTGCTCACCGCTCAGGATGCGCCGCAGCAGCGCCGCATTGTACTGGGCGTCGCCGCCGCGCACCTCCTCGCGCGAGCGCATGGGCAACCCAACACTCTCGGGCGTCACCTGATATTCGACCACATCGCCGCTCTCGCCGCGCACCTCGGCCACCTGCGTGGGTCCGCTCAGGCTGAATTCGTCCACGCCGTCCATCCCGTGAATGACGAGCGCCCGCGCGCACCCCAGCCGCAGCAGCGCCTGGGCCATCAGCGGAGCCAGAGTCGCATCGGCCACACCGAGGCACTGATACTGCGCGCCTGCTGGATTCGTCAGCGGGCCGAGGATGTTGAACACCGTGCGCACACCGATCTCGCGGCGCGTTGGGCCGACATGGCGCATCGCCGGATGATACGTCGGCGCGAACATGAAGCCGAAGCCCGTTCGCTCGATGCACCGCGCGACCGCCTCCGGCCCCAGATCGAGCTTCACGCCGAGCGCCTCCAGCACATCGGCGCTGCCGCAGCGACTCGACGCGGCGCGGTTGCCATGCTTGGCGACTGGCTGACCCAGCGACGCCACCACCAGCCCCGCCGCGGTCGAGACGTTGAAGGTGTCGGCTCCGTCACCGCCTGTGCCGCAGGTATCGACTGCCCGTGTCTGCGCCGCGAGCGACACATGCACGCCAGCGTTGCGCATGCCGCGCGCCATGCCCGTCACCTCGTCCACCGTCTCGCCCTTCAATCGCAGCGCCACCAGGAAGGCGCCCAACTGTGAAGGCGTGGCGAGTCCCGACATGATCTCATCCATCGCCGCCGTCGCTTCTGCTTCGCTCAGAGAGTGGCCCGCGACCAGGCTCGTAATCGCCTCTCGTATCATCTGCGCCCTCCAGCCACCGTCTCGACCGCCGACCGGTCACGGCCAGCCGCGTTCGTGTCACTCAACTCGCTCAACTCGCTCAACGCGAGGAAGTTGCGCAGGAGATCTTTACCTGCGCGTGTCATGATGGATTCAGGATGGAACTGCACACCATGAATCGGATACTCGCGGTGACGCAGCCCCATGATGAGGCCGTCCGCCGTCTCAGCGGTAATCTCCAGCGCACCCGGCAGTGTCTCGCGCTCGACGATCAGACTGTGATAGCGAATCGCCTCGAAGGGCTGGGGCAGCCCGCGCAGCACGCCCGCTCCCTGGTGGTGAATCAGCGACGTCTTGCCATGCACCGGCTCTGGAGCGCGGATGACGCGCCCACCAAACACCTCGCCGATGCACTGGTGCCCCAGGCAAACACCCAGCGTCGGGATGCGCGGCCCCAGCGCGCCAATCAGCGCGTTCGAGACACCCGCCTCGCGCGGTGTGCGGGGACCGGGCGAGACGATGATGTGCGACGGGGCCAGCGCCTCGACCTGCGCCACGCTCACCGCGTCATTGCGCCGCACCTCGATCTGCGCGCCAAGCTCGGCGAGATACTGGTAGAGGTTATAGGTGAAGCTGTCGTAGTTATCCAGCAGCAGGATCATCGCTCGCCTCCCTTGCGCCGCGATCGCATCGCCTGCTCACGGCCATGCGTCGTCTCGGCCAGGTCCAGGGCGCGCATGACGGCGCCGAGCTTGTTCTCCGTCTCCTGAAACTCCGCGTCTGGCTCGGAGTCGGCGACGATGCCGCCGCCCGCCTGGGCGTAGGCCACGCCGCCCTTGATCACGAGCGTCCGGATGGCGATACAGGTATCGAGCGCGCCATCGAAGCCGATATAGCCGACCGCGCCGGCATAGACACCGCGCCGCTGGCCCTCAAGCTCGGCGATGATCTGCATCGCGCGAATCTTCGGCGCGCCTGAGACTGTTCCCGCCGGGAAGCAGGCGCGCAGCGCATCGTATGGAGTCAGCCCCGCGCGCAAACGTCCGGTGACGTGCGAGACGAGGTGCATCACATGCGAATAGCGCTCGACATCCATGAACTGCGTCACGGTGACGCTGCCCGCCGCGCTCACACGTCCCACATCGTTGCGGCCCAGGTCGACCAGCATGACATGCTCGGCGCGCTCCTTTTCGTCGGCGAGCAGCTCCGCTTCCAGCCGCGCGTCCGTCTCAAGGTCGCTGTCTCGGCGGCGCGTGCCCGCGATGGGATGGACGGCGACCTCGCCACGCTCCACTCGCGCCAATAGCTCGGGCGACGCGCCCACCACCGCCATGTCGTCCAGAGCGAGGTAGAACATGTATGGCGAGGGGTTGATCGAGCGCAGCGCACGATATACCGCGAAGGGCGACGCCGAAAGCGGATGCGCGAGTCGGCGGGACGGCACTACCTGAAAGCAGTCGCCCGCGCGCACATACTCTTTGACCCGCCGCACCGCGCCAGCGTAGCCTTCGCGTGACTCCAGCCGCGACGGCACGACGGGCGATTGCCGGGACGCCGACCGCCGTAGCGCGGGCGTCTGGCGCGGGGTGGCTCGCCGCAGTCGTCGCTCCAGGTCATCGAGACGAGCATGGGCCTCCGCGTCGGCGCGCGCCTCATCGCCCGCTGTCGCTGCGCTATCCGCCCAGGTGAGCAGTCGCGCGGTATGGCGCACATGGTCGAAGATCAGCAGCGTGTCGCTAAACATGAAGACGGCCTCAGGCAGATCGAGCGGGTCATCCACTGGGATGGGAACCGCTGGCTCGAAGCGCGCCGCTGTCTCGTAGGCCAGGTAGCCGACGGCGCCACCGTGGAAGCGCGGCTCCTGCCCGATGGCGGGCGTGATGGGCCGCCGCTCAAGCTCCGCGCGCACGGCGTCCAGCGGGTCGGCGCACGGGACACGCTCCACGGCGCCCGCACGAGGGCCACTGAGCCACCGCCACTCAGCCACGCCATCGCGCACACGCAGCGCCGCGTAGGGGTCGGCGCCGACGAAAGAGTAGCGCGCCAGCCGCTCACCACCCTCCACGCTCTCCAGCAGGTAGCCGTAGCGGCCACGCGCCAGCTTGAGGTAGGCCGAGACGGGCGTCTCCAGGTCGGCGGCCACCTCACGCCAGACCGGACGGAAGGCCATCGCCGTTCGCGTGTCTGTCGCCTCAGTTACAGGAGCCGTCATCTCGTCCTCCCTTCGGTTCATGTCGTCTTCGCTCGCCGTCACACGGAGCGGGATCGGGCGCGACATCGCCTAGCGCAGACCCATGCGCCGCATCACCTGCGCAAGCGTCTCCTGCGCGATGGGACGCACCCGCTGCGCGCCTGCCGCGAGCAAGCGATCTAGCTCGGTTGGGTCAGCCACGAGTTGGTCGTAGCGCTGCTGAATCGGCCCGAGGGCAGCTACCAGAGCCTCGGTGAGCGCCGCCTTGAACTCCTTGTAGCCCTTGCCCGCGAAGTCCGCCTCGATCTGCTCGCGCGTCTGCCCAACGAGCAACTGATAGATGGTGAGCAGGTTGAAGATGCCCGGGCGGCTCTCGTCAAAGACGATGGTGCGCTGCGAGTCGGTCGTCGCCCGCGCGATCTTCTTGCGAATGACCTCCGGCTTGTCGAGCAGAGCGATATACGACGCGTCCGAACCGCTCTTGCTCATCTTCTTCTCTGGCTCGTCGAGCGCCATGATGCGCGCCCCGACCTCGCGAATCAGCGCGCGCGGCTCGACGAATGTCTCTCCGAAGCGCGCATTGAAGCTGTTGGCGATGTCGCGCGTCAGCTCGACGTGCTGGCGCTGGTCGTCGCCGACTGGCACGGCGTCGGCCTGATAGAGCAGGATGTCCGCCGCCATCAGCACGGGATAGTCGAAGAGGCCCGCGCTAACCGATTCGCGGTCTTCACCCGCCTTGGCCTTGAACTGCGTCATGCGATTCAGCCATCCCATCGGCGTGACGCAGTTGAGCAGCCACGCCAGCTCGGCGTGCTCGTGGACGTGAGACTGGACGAAGAGCGCGCTGCGCTGCGGGTCCAGTCCGCAGGCGAGCAGGGTGGCCGCGAGCTGGCGGATATTCTCACGCAGCTCGTTCGGGTCCTGCGGCACGGTGAGCGCATGCATGTCCACGACGCAGTAAATGTTGTCGAAGACATCCTGCTCCGCGACCCAATGCCGGATGGCGCCCAGGTAGTTGCCGATATGCGGCGCGCCCGACGGCTGGATGCCGGAAAAGACGCGCTCACGCTCACGCCTGGCCGCTGGCCTGGCGGCGCGGGCCGCTGTGGTTGGGGCGCTCATCTCGCCTCTCCTCTCGCTAGCCTTCGCTAGCCTTCACTAGTCATCCGCGCAGAACGCTATGCTCCGCACGTCGCGCAACAAAAAGCGCCTCTCATCCGCATAACGGGACGAGAGGCGCTTAACCTTCGTGGTACCACCCAGATTTGAGTCACGCTGCCGTTGCGTGGGAACCGCGGCTAGGCGCGCGGTTCAACCAACGCCTGATGGCGCGTGACTCCTCAATGAGCGCGGGTCGCGTCTGGCCGTTCGGGTCAACGAGACCGATGCTCTGCCTCTGTAACGGGAGGCGCCCGACGATACCCTACGGCGCGAGGCCGTTCAGGTCGCTGCTCACAGGCCCATTCGGCGAGCGCGCCTGCGCCGGATTTCCACCATCTCCGGCTCGCTGTGGCTGACGCTTGCTCGCGTACTTCTCCTGATCGCTGCTGGCTATGCTATGCGGTTGTCCAAGGTTGCATTGGACGGAATCATAGCCTGCGGCAGGCGTGGATGTCAAGCGCCTGCCGCAAACGACTTCGCGACATCCATCAGGGTCGGTCACAGACCGCGACCACTGAAGGCGAGGTCAATCCAAAGGGCTGTTTGTCGAAGTCGCCATAGACCTCGCGCACGACGAAGCCCGCACGCGCCACCAGTGATAGAATCTCCTGCGGCGCGTAGACGCGATAGCGCTCCTCGCGCACATGGGTAGGACCATCGCCGATGTAGCGCCAGATGTGGTGCGCACGGCAGGTGAGCGCGTCGAAGTGACCCTCGTCGAGGACGAAGGTCTGCCCCTGCAGGAACCAGTTCTGCCGCACGCCGTCGCCATACCGCTGCGCGAAGAGCGACGTAAGCTCCAGCACGAAGCGTGCGCCCGGACGCAACGCCCTGAAGATCCCGCGTAGCTGCTGGAGGTCGCCCTCATCCGTATCATGGAAGCCGACGCTGGTGCCGATGCAGAATACCGCATCGAAGTCCGAGAGCGCCAGTGACTCGATCGCGCCACACAGGAAGCGCACGTTAACTCGCTCTCGTTGAGCGGCGTCCGTGGCGAAGGTGATCGCTTCGGCATCGGGATCGATGCCCGTCACCTGGGGATATCCGCGCTGCGCCAGCCGCAGGGAGTGGCGGCCTCCATTGCAGCCGACATCGAGGATGCGGCTCTCTGGGGTGATATGGAGGTGGTCCAGCAGGAACGACACCTCGGCGTCAGTGCGCTCGGTTGCGTTCCAGACCTCCGTCATCTTGATGTACCATATGCCGTATGCGCTCTCGCGTACATCGCTCAAATCCAATGTCCTTCTCCTGAGTGGGTCCATTCGATGGCGCCCGCATATCAGTATCGCCTATCTAGCGGTTCATCGAGTCGTCACGCCGACTGATCCGCCTGAGGGGCGCCTAGTCTGGCGATGAGTTGCTCTCTGACATACTCGGCCCGCTGGATTCCCATGCGTTGATAAATCGCGACCGCATCGTTCCAGTGCTTGACCGCATCTACCGCATCACCGCGCGCCGCCGCGATCTGGCCGAGCTCCTCCAGGCAGCCGCCGACACTGCCAAGCTCCCCAACTGAAGAGAAGAGCGCCATCGCGCGGATGTCGAGCGCGGTCGCGTCATCCAACTGGCCCCGCTTGCGCGCGCTCATCCCCTGCATGAGCAGCGCGTACGCTTCTGTCGCGACCAACCGTGAATTCACGGCAAGCTCGAGCGCCTGCGCGAGGTAGCTGTCAGCTTCTTCCAAGCGATCCTCATCGATCAGCACGTGTCCAACGTCGACCAGCGTATGGGCCTGCGTTGCTACATCACCAGACGCACGGGCGCGCTCAGCGATCTGCAGCCGCAAAGCCAGCGACTCGTCACGTTGGTCGCGCGCGTGTGCCAGGTCGGCCAGCCGTCCTAGCGCGCGAATTTCGAGGTCTGCCTTTCCCAGCTCGCGCGCGATATCGAGCGCACGGGCATAGTACACTTGCGCCTCGTCATATCTGCCCAGTCCACGCACCGCCTGGCCATACGCAAGCGACATCTCCGCCAGCAGTACGCGGTCGCCGCGCCGCCCAGCAGCCGTGATACCCCACGGCACGTAAACAAGCGCATCCTGATTGTGGCCATACCAGCTAAAGAAGGGCGCGAGCACACTCAGGTAGCGCGCGACAAGCGACACGCCGGAGACATCCCCAGCGTCACTCATGCTCTCGCGCTCCATCCGCTGATTGGCAAGCAACAGCGCGCCACGTATGTTGTCGTAGTCAGCGTTGAGCTGAGCGTAGTCATTCGCATGCCGCTCGCAGAATGCGGCGTAATACTCCATGACAGCGTCTGCCGCGCGCGCCCGTAGCGCGGGGTCCAGAAGCTCACGCGCGAAGGTGTAGAGCAGCGAATGCTGCGTAATGCGCTCGATAGGTTCGCCATCCGCGCTCCACTGATCGAGCAGCGCGCGACGAATCAGTAAATCGAGCGCCTGTCTGCCGGGGGTGAGTCCCATCCACTGGGCGATGTCGAGCGCGGCGGCGCGGGTATACGTGCGGGTGGGCATGGCGCCAAGCGCCTTGAATAGGAGCTGCGCGTCCTCAGGCAGATCGCGATAGCTCAACGAAAATGCCGCATTGAGCGCGCCCTGCTCGCCCGAAACGCCGCTATCAGCAGGTAACGCTAGCACAGCGTCAGGATCGGCAAGCTCGGTATCGAGAGCGGCGAGCGAGCGCTCATTTTCGGCGGCGTAGCGTGCGATCACGACAATCGCCAGCGTATGACAGTCCACGCGCGCCACGATACTGCGCATGGTCTGCTCTTCCGCCGACGTGTAGCTCCTTCCGAGGTTGGCCGCGAATACTTCCACGCCGTCCCCCTCGGCCAGCAGGGTCAGATGCGTGACCTGCGTGCAGAGGCCCACAGGCAAACGGAACGCGGCGGTCAGGAGCGAGACACAGCCAGCGGCCTTGACCGGCAGCAGAAGCTCGCGCAAGGACAAAGCAGGCTCGACATTGTCGAAGACAATCAGCAGCTTGCGGCCAGTGAGCGCCTTGAACGCGGCTTCGCGGACGTCCTGCGGCGTGTGCAATCCATCAACCGCGCCTTTGCCCGCTACCCGCGTGATGAGTGTCGCGAGCAGATCACTCGCGTCGACCGCGCCCGCGCAATGCACGACCGCGACGCCGTCCGGGTACGCTCCCATCGCATATGCCCGCCGGACGACCTCATACGCAAACGAGGTCTTGCCCACGCCTTTCATGCCTTCGACGCCATACGCCGCGCCCGACTGCCCCTCAGCGAGCAGGCTCACCAGCTCCTGCGTCGCCTCGGTGCGGTCCACGAAAGTCGCCGCGTGGCCAAGCGACTCGATCTCCAGCGGCGCTGTATAGGCTGGACTGATGGGAGCGTTCTGCGAGGCGCGCAGCAGCTCCAGGATGGTTTCCTCCTGCTGTCGTCGCGCCGCGACCGAGGCGAGAAAGCGCTTCTCGTGGCTATAGTCGCGCTCAGCAAGCACGCCCACCGGCACGAGCGCGATCAGGATGGCGGCGCAGGTAAAGAAGAGGACGGGGTGCTGGACCGCTAGTCTGCCGATAAACGTACTGCGCTCGATGACGGCGAGGTCGAGAGACTGGCTCAGGCCCTGCACGCCGCTGGTCAGGAAGGTTTGGACGAGCGTCTGGATCGCCGTCACGACGATGACGCCCGTCGTGAGCCACCAGCGCCGCAACAGTTCCCGCAACGCCGCCGCCCAGCGTGGACGCGGATAGTCCGCATCTGGCGCACGCTGCATCCGCGTGGGCCCAATCGGCGCGCTCTGACCCGGCATGGCGGTCGCGACCGCGGCCGTGGACCGGTGTGGATTCTGCATCGTCACCCGCCCTCCAGCCTCCCCTCAGATCCCCTGCTCTCCTTAAGCCGTCCCGATTGGGTCGAGATGCGGCTTGCGGGAGCGGGTGAGCGGGCGCCAGCGCCGTCCGCTCGACGCAAGTATACCTAATCACCGCTCCGATGCATAGGGCATGAGTGGGTGGATACGCGTGGCGCTCGGGTATCGCTCAGGCGGCCACGCGAAGGGGCGGCTATCGCTACGCCCCGCGATGACGCTCGGCCTGACGCTGCTTGGCAAGCGTGTAGATTTCGAGCAGGCCGCCGAGATAGAGGCCGCCAAAGAGGTAGCCGGCGGCGGTGTCACTTGGCCAGTGCGCGCCGAGATAGACGCGGGCCGGGCCAATCAGCGCGATCATGCTCAGGCACGAGGTGACCAGCAGCGTGCGCAGTGGCGAGGGTCTGACATTGGCCATGCTCGCCGCTCCCAGGAACCCAAAGACGCTGACGTAGTTCATCGTGTGGCCGCTAGGGAAGCTGGGCGCCTGAATCAGCCGCAGCACGCGCGCAACACCGTCCTCTGGGCGCTTACGCCGCACGGCCCCCTTGAGCATGGTATCGATTAGAGTGACGCCCCCGGCCGCCGCCAACAGGAATCCCGCTTCGAGCCGCAGCCGCATCAACCAGAGGGCAGCGGCGCCAGCGCCGATCAACTCGACAGAGAGCGGAGGGAATCCGGGAGCCGCCACTGCTGTCATGGCTCTGTCCATCAGGGGCTAGCGCGTACTCTGGATGGCCTGCAAGATCTCGCGGTCGCCGGGCAGTACGGGTCGCTGGCGCGCCGCTAGCGCCGCTACTACCCCTAGCGCGATGCCCGGTGTGTAGACCCAGCGCAGCGCCTTGAGCCGCTGCGCCGCATGCTCTGGCGAGGCAAGACGCCGCTCGACCTGCTGCGATACTTCCTGGGCGACGGTCTGGGCGCCCTCAGCCAAGGTTTGCGCGCCATGCGTCACGCCCTGCGCGACTCCCTCGGCCCTATCCTGACTGGGTGGCGCCGCGTCATTCGAGGTGTTTGAGTTGTCCGTATCGTTCGTGTCATCCTGATGATCGGTGACGTCCTGACGCCTGGCATCGTCAGAGAGCGCAGTATCGTTTGTGGAGGTTGTCGCCGTCGCTACCGCGGTCGTTGACGCGGCGGGCAGCAGGCGTGTGAGTGTCTTGAGCGTTGACTCGGGCTCACCCGCGCCACCCGCTGGTGGTCGCTCCGACGCGCACACACGCAGGGCGCCCGGCTCGACCCGCGCCTCGATCTTTGTACGCGCTTCGCCAACGCCATACTCGCCCTTGTAGACACCATCCATCTGCAACGCCCATGACGTCGCCTGTTGGATGACGACCCTGCGCGCCTGGAAGATGCGCCGCCGTTGACGCGTCATGAGGCGTGAATCCATGCGAATCGCCATGTCCCACAGCATGCGTGGACCCGAGACTCGGTCATCCACCACCACGTCCAGCAGTCCATCGTCCACACGAGCGTCGGGCGCGAGAACAATGCGCGCGCCATGCGACGGAGTATTGCAGAGTGTGATTTGCAGCGCACGCACAGGCACGCGGCGGCCATCCAGCCAGAGCGTCACAGGTTCGGGATGCGATTCGACGATGTCGCGCAGACCCTCGATGATGTCTCCACTGGCCTGCAATCCGTTGCTCTTCAAGTCCTCGGCCAGCGGAAACAGGCGAGCCATCAGACCAACGCCCGCCACCTCGACGAACGGCTCATCGCCGATCATGCCGACATCCATCGGGAAGTAACGGCTACGCTGGATGCAGTCGGCTACCAGGTCCAGCCCGGCCTCAATATCCTCAGGGATACCAAACGACGCGGCGATGTTATTCATCGTGCCACACGCCAGAATGCCCAGCGCGGGGCGCCTCCCCTCCACACGAACGATCCCCTCAATGACGCTGCGCACCGTCCCGTCACCGCCCGCCGAGACGATGACCCCGGCGCCGTCACGGGCTGCGCGAGCGATCTGCTCGATGCAATCCTCCTCCGACTCTGTTGGCTGCACCCGGCCTCGCAGACCGCGCTGGCGCAACGATGCTCCGAGCCGCTCGGGCGAGAGGCAGTCATCCGCGCCCATGCGCGCATTCGCATTCACGATGATGACGACCTCAGCCGCTTCTGTTTGTTCTTCGACGTGATCCGCCGCGGTTTCCATTCATCCCCCCTGACAAATACAACACGCAGAGCGTGTCTCATTTGCGCGTGACATTGTGTCTTGTCAGGTGTCCTGAAACGCAAAAACGACGCCAAGCGTTTGCTGGCGTCGTTCGCGTGATTGTTGATGTGATGGCGCTGTGATTCGTCGCGAATCGTGTAGAACGGTTGGCTACGCTTCGTCACCCGTGTCGGTCGCGGGCGCCCGGCGGGTTCGACGGGTCGTGGCGCTGGTAGTCGACGATGAGGAGCGCGCGCGCGACGTTTTGGGCTTCGCGGCGGCTTTCGCGGTGGTGGCGCCGCGCGTGGTTCGCGCGCGTGCTGTCTTCGGCTTCGTGGCAGGCTCAGCGACAGTCTCGGTAGTCTTCGCGACCTCGTCGCCCTCACGCAGCGCATGTGCGCCGTCCAGCCCACCGGTCACCGCTTCCTCGACAAAGGGCACATCCACGGGAAGCGAGACCTCCGCCGCCTGCTCCTCTGGCCCAGCTTCGCTGGCCTGCGGCTCCGCGACGATCTCTGGCGCAGCCATCGCTTCCAGCGCTTGTATCTCCTGAGCCGCTGGGTCACTCCGCGAGCCGGGGTCACTCGCGCCAGGCGCGCTCTCCGGAAGGACGCTGCCACGCGCTGGTCCGCCAAACTCCAACAGGCGAGTCGCGGCGAATTCTCCGGCGCGCTGCTCGCTCCACTGAACATGCCGATCATGCGACACGCTGATGCCTTCGAACGCATCGCGGAAGTCGCCCTCCAGGTTGGACTCCTGCAGTTCCCTGGCGCGTTCCGCGACGACGCGCTGATGATGGGCGAACGCGCGAAGCCGGTCATCGTAGCGCTCGGCTCCGATGACCTGAAAGACGACGCCATTGATCTGTGGCGTGACAACCAGGCCAGCGCGCTCCATTTCCTCGCGCAGCTGCTCGCAAAAATGGATGTCCTGCGTGCCCATCGACGCAAGCGCCTCGCGCTCGCCATATTCGGTCGCGCCCGAGGCGAGGGCCACTTCCATCTCCACGCTGGCGCGCTCGTCTTCGAGCAGCATATTGAGCGCCTCGACGAGTTCTAGCTCGAACTCAGCATCAGACATGCGATTGATCCTCCGGGAGACGCCGCCGCTGGCCGGGAGAGCGGATACATATACTTCTCATAGCGTACTAGACGTCAGGGCGCGACGCAAGGTAGCGCGCGAAAGCCTCAATAGGGCGATTTTCGCCTGCCAGAGCCACCTGTCGCCGCTTTTCTGCTGTATGGGTAGAGCGAACAGAGATATTCTGGTAGGTCAGGATGCGACCGGGATAGCGCGGGTGTATAGTGTTGAGTCGTAGGGGATGCATCGGCATCCAACTTGCCCGCGGATGCCTTCGCCATTCGTCGCGCGCATGGATGTGAACAGATTCACCGGTCATGCTGGGTGTGTGAGGGGCGATATGCAGTGTTCGCGATGTGGCGCTAACGTGCGGCCTGGCATGACGGAGTGTCCGCAGTGCGGCGCTCCCGTGGCGCAGTCGTCGGGGAGTGGATACGCAGCCGCGGGAGCCTCGGATCGCTATGTGCCCGGTGGCGGCGCGCCGCCACCCCAACGCCAGCAACAGATGTCCAGCGGCCAGCCCGACGAGTATCCGCAGCAGCGCCCACTCGGCTCGCTCCAGCGCAGACTCCAGCGCTCGCAAGCATCGGTTCCCGGCGGTGATGATCTCGACGACAGCGCGTGGGATGACCTTCCACCAGCGCGGCCAGCCGGGCGAAACTCACGTCCACAGGGACCCGCGAGTCAGGGACGTAGTTCGCATGGCTCGCATGGCTCGCATGGCTCGCATGGCGCGAGTCCACGGCGGCCGTCATCAGGTGAAGGCTACGATGAGCGCGGCCGTCATTCGCGCTCGATGGATGAAGACGGCGCACAAGCGCGTGGACCACGCAGCAGTAGTGGACGTGCCCGCGCTGGCAAAGGTCGCGCCGGCGACTACGATGAGTACGACGACACGCGCGGTGAGTCACCGTACTCTCCTTACCCGGCCTATCATCCAGAGGATGATGAGTCGCGCGAGCGGCCAGCCCAACGCCGCGGTCGCACGAACGGACGCGGACGCATAGACGAGAGCGCGGAGATGAGCGCGGAAATGAGCGCGGAGATGAGTATGGAAGGGCCAGCGTATGAGCCGCCCGGCCGATCCGCGCCTCGGCGTCGGTCGCGCCCACTCGATGGGCGCTACGACAATCGCAATGACTTCACCAATCCGTTCGATGATCCGCGCTCACCCATGAATGGAAACCAGAGCAGGCGCCCCTCGCGCGGCTCAGGCTCCGGTGGCTCCGGTGGCTCCGGTGGCTCTGGTGGCTCCGGAGGACGCGCCGCGGGCTACCCGCCCTACGACGACTACGAGCGCTCCGGCTACAGCGAGGAGCTGCCGTCCCCGCCTTCGCGCGGAACACGCGGGCGCGGCTATTCGCCGTCCTACAATCTTGAAGACGACTACGCCAGCCGCGAGCACTGGGCCTCGCAGGGCGGCGCTCGCAGCGGCGGCTACCCACCCTATCACGATCAGGGCATGCCTTACGATCGGGTCGGCCCGCGCGCTAACTACGAGCCAGACTACGAAGCAGAGTACGAGCCAGAATTCGAGCCGGGGTTCGAGCCGGGGTTCGATCGTAGCATGGAGATATGGCAGCCCGTCGGCGCTTCGGCGCGCCCAGCTGGCGGCTCCGGCTCGCAGTCGCGGGCACAGCGTGGCAGCGGCGGCAAGCCAGCGCAACGAAAGCGCAAAGGCGGCGCCCTGCGGGTCGTCTTCGGGCTGCTGGTCATGCTGGCGCTGGTGGCTGTCGTCGGCGTCGAGTTTGGTCCCAAGATCTATCAGAAATACCTTGCGCGCACTGGTGGAGTGGTTGGCCAGACGACCCAGTCAGCGACCACCTGCGCCACTGAGTCGACGCCCTCCGCACAGGCCAAGCCACCTACCGGCTCCAACGCCTTCGCCACCACAGCGTATGCATTGACCTATCCGTCGAGCTGGCAGAAGACGTCTCAGTCTGGCTCATCCCAGGGCCAGTGTGACGTCGTCTATCTCTTCTCGCAGCCCAGCGGCGCCGCCAAGTTTAACGTCGAAGAGGCGGCCGCGTTTGCGCCGATCAGCGACCAGCAAATCATTCAGGCCGAAGCGCAGAGCGCACAGCAACAAGGCTCAACCTTCACGGAGATCACCAGCGCGGCGACGACACAAACCATTGGCGGTGAGGTATGGCAGCGGCGTGAGTATCAGGTGACGACCAAGAGCGCCGTCAAGCTGCATCTGGCGCTGCTGGCGGGCCACCACAAGGGAGCCGGGTTCGCCATCGTGCTGCTCAGTAGCGACGCAGGCTTCTCTAGTGACGACACCACAACCTTCGAGCCAATGCTCCACTCGTTCCAGTTCGTGTAAGCGGATGGCCCGCAGCGGCTATTCCTCCGTGGCGCCACCCGCCGCGCGAGCCAGCTCCGCGTCGTAGGCGCGTTGCGCGTCCTCGCCGAAACACACGAACGTCACGCGCTCGGTCTCGGGGTGATCACGCAGGAACGTCAGCGTTTCGCGCACGGCGATAGTCGTCGCGCGTTCCAGCGGAAATCCATAAATGCCCGTGCTGATCGCCGGAAAGGCGACTGTGCGCGCGCCGTGCTTGGCCGCGAGGGTCAGGCTGTTGCGATAGCAGCTGGCCAGCGCTTCATCTTCGCCATGCTTGCCGCCCCGCCAGACAGGCCCGACCGTATGAATGACCTTCTGCGCGGGCAGCCGATAGCCTCGCGTGATGCGCGCCTCACCTGTCGGGCAGCCACCCAGCGTGCGGCACTCGGCCACCAGTTCTGGCCCCGCCGCGCGGTGAATCGCGCCATCCACACCTCCGCCGCCCAGCAGCGATGTGTTGGCTGCATTGACGACCGCATCCACCGATAGCTTGGTAATATCGCCGCGCACGACGACGACTCGCTCATCCATCTCACCCACCGCGCTATCTCCTTTCGCTTGCCTTCGCGCCAGCCATATGACCCCTCTCCGGAAGGCTCGGTGCGCGCCCGTTGAAAGTTTGGACCGTGAAAATACCTAGAATCATAGCAATCTGTTATACCCGCCATAGTCTCGCGTTATGCTATAATCGGACATAGCTCACGGCGGCGCAACCCTTGTGACGCCTGACCGCGAGGCAGCTGTTTTGCCACCCGACGCGACAGGCGCCGAGAGGCGGCCACGGAGGATGTATGCCCTACGACGTAACGCTCATTCCCGGTGATGGCACCGGACCAGAGATCACCGAAGCGACCCGCCGCGTGCTTGAAGCGACCGGCGTTGAGTTTCGGTGGCATGTCAAAGACGCTGGACTAGCCGTGCTCGATAAGACTGGCACAGTGTTGCCGGATGATGTCATCGAGTCGATCAAAGAGACCAGGGTTGGCCTGAAAGGCCCTATCACCACGCCCGTTGGCAAGGGATTCCGCAGCGCCAATGTCGCCCTGCGCAAGAGCCTCGACCTCTACGCCAACCTGCGCCCCGCCAAGACCTACCAGGGCTTGCGCTCGCGCTATGACCATGTTGATCTCATCATCGTCCGCGAAAACACCGAAGATCTCTATGCAGGCATCGAGTATCAGCGCGGCACGCCCGAGCTGGAAGAGCTGGTAGATTTCATTGGCCGCGCCTCCAAGATCAAGCTGAGCACAGACGCCGCCATCAGCATCAAGTATATCTCGGTAGCCGCCAGCCGCCGCATCGCCAAGTTCGCCTTCGACTACGCCCGCGCCAACAAGCGCAAGAAGGTGACAGCGGTGCACAAGGCCAATATCATGAAATTCTCCGATGGCCTGTTCCTGCAGGTCGCGCAGGAGGTCTCGAAGGAATACCCGGACATCCAGTTCGAGGACCGCATCGTTGACAACATGTGCATGCAGCTCGTGCAGAAGCCAGAGATGTATGATGTGCTGGTCCTGCCGAACCTCTACGGCGACATCCTCTCCGATCTCTCCGCTGGCCTGATCGGCGGCCTGGGTGTCGCGCCGGGAGCCAACATCGGCGACAAATATGCTGTCTTCGAGCCTGTGCATGGCAGCGCGCCGAAGTACGCTGGCCAGAACAAAGTCAACCCGATGGCGATGATGTTCTCTGGCGTGCTGATGCTGCGCCATCTGGGCGAGCGCGACGCCGCTGATCGCCTCGACCGCGCGATGGCCGCTGTCATCGCCGAGGGCAAAGACGTCACCTATGACCTAAAGCCGCGCCCCGACGATCCCACATCGGTTGGCACGTCACAGGTCGCCGACGCGATCATCGCGAAGATGCGAAGCTAACGAGCCGCCAGCGATAGGCTCCGTGCCGAACGCCGGACTGTTCATTTGCGAACGGTCCGGCGTTCGTGCGCTCTCGCCATGACGTCGGCGCCAGCGATGCGCTATGCTGCGGACGGAGCGGGCGCCATCGCCGTGGGGTCACAGGCGCGCAAGCCAGCCGTAGCACGCCTGGGCTGAGCGCTTGACGGCGCAGCCCATCACTCGCTATGCTGCGCACGATTGCTCGCATGGCGAGCGGGCCAGCGCATCCAGCGGATGGTGGGCGCCGCGAGCGAGACGGAGGAAGCGAAACACATGGCCTGGCGCATCGTTGGGGGCATAGTGGGCTGGGTCGCGAGCCTGGCGCCACTGGTGATCGTCAATCTCCTGGCGTTTACCACGGCGATTGATCCGGGCATGATTCCGCTCGCGGGCGGCGCGGCGCTGATTCTAAGCGTCACGCTCGGCGGCCTGCTGGCTGGGCTGCTCGGCGGCAAACGGGGCGCTACCTGGGGCGGAACGCTAGCGGGCGCCATCACGGCGATACTGTTCGCCGCCACGCTGATCGCGCTGATGTACGACCTGCGCGCGCGCGGCCAGTTGCCTTATCTGCTCGCGCTGCATCCCATCCGCGCGATGGGCGCGATTGGCTTCGTGGCTTGCCTGATAATGGGCGCCGCGGCGCTCGTCGGCGGGCTCTCTGGCCGTCGCCGGGCGCGTCTCGCGGCCAGAGTCTGGAGCCAGTCAGCGCGCACACCCGTCGCCTCGTCTGGACGGCCATCACAGCCGCGCGCGTATCGCGCGCCGTCGCAGCCAAATGGCATGCCGAGCGGTGGATATGGAGCGCCAGAACCAGGCGGCGGGTCCATGCGCAGTGGTCAGCGACCGCCATCACAGTCCGCGCCACGCGATCGCGGCGAGAGCTACTCGCGTGAGCGAACACCGCGGTGGTGAGTGACAACTGGCGCTCGCTATGTACGCGCAGGAGGCGCACCGCTCTGTATCCAGGTGTGGTCCAGGTGTGGCCCAGATGTAGCCTAGCGTGTTTCTGGAGGGGGGTAGAGGCATGACACGGCTCTTCTTTCTTGGCACAGCGGCGGCGCTGCCAACGGGTGACCGAGGCAATTCGGCGCTGGCGCTGGTCGGCGCCCCGAGCGAGCCAGGACTGTTGATCGACTGCGGTGATGGCGTGTATCGCGCGCTCGTGCGGGCGGAGCTTGGTCCCGACGTGATTGGTGACATCTTCATCACCCACGCGCACATTGACCACCTCGGCGGCCTGCCCTCGCTGATCGAGAGCTTGCGGCTGGCGGGACGCCGGCGTCCGCTGCGTGTCTTTGCGCTGCCTGAGACGATGGAGATCACCCACAAGCTCCTCGACGCCTTCGCATTCGAGCTGACGCTGGACGCGTGGACCTTTCCCATCAGCTTCACCACGGTGGACGAGACGAGCGCGCTCAGCTTCCTTGGCGTTCCCGCGCGGCTCTACCGCATGCGCCACAGCATCCCATCGGCCGGGCTGCGACTCGATATGCCCAGCGGCGCGCTCGCCTACACCTGTGATACCGAGCCCAACCCCGGCATCGCGGAACTAGGCAAACACGCCCGACTGTTGATTACCGAATGCACCACTCTGCACAAGAATGTGCTAGCGGCGCGGCAGGCAAAGCACATGACCGCGCTGGAGGCTGGCCAGCAGGCGACGCAGTGCGACGCTGACACGCTGGCGCTGGTGCATCTGGGAGTGGCGGAGGGCTGGTCCGCCGCCGCGGCGAGCGCTGAGGCGGCGCAAGCATTCTCTGGCCCT
>DASQSS010000122.1:0-16912 GCA_035642255.1 Ktedonobacterales bacterium
CGCCTCGCCCGCAACCTGCGCATAGGCCATCTCGCCCTGCTCATTGCGCAGCATCTCAAAATCAAAATCAGCCCGCACCTTGAAGCTCTGCCGAAATTCGGCGTCCAGCTCCACGAGCTCAGCATAGGTTTGCGGGTCACCGATCAGAACAACCTTGACATCGGCGCGCACAGGCTGAGGCCGTATAGTCGCGCCTGGCGTGCCGCCGACGGACTGCGACCCATTCTCCAGCTCGATGCGCCCAAAGCGCACCATGCGCTTCACAGCGTCCCACGAGCGTGGCTGCGTCAGCACATCATGCGCCTGCAAGACAAGGAATCCGCCAACAGCTTTATGCATCGCGCCTGGCTTGAGCATCATATGATCGGTGAAGGTGAGCCCCTCCCGCACTCCCAGATCAATGCGCCCCATCAGGTTCGCATACGTGGGGTTCGTCTCCTCCACTACAGGGGCCGATTCATTCGGTCCGCGTGACACCATCACGTTCACACCATAGCGACGCAGCAGTGAGCGAAGCGTCGGCGGATCATGCAACAGGTCATCATCCATCGGCAGGCCATCGAAGTCCTGCGGGCCAACGTCATGGGTCGGCGTCTCGTTCGTCGAGTCATCTCCAGCGTCGGCCCCAGGCGCCGCTCCTCGCAATGTGCGCGCGTGAGTCACCACATCCGCACGCAGGCGTTGCACGTACGCCAACACATCCGGGAACGCGGCGTTGCTCGCGGCGATCAGTTCCGAGAGGTGACGCACCGCGTTGTCGGCGACATCATGGTCGAGCGACCGCACGACACCACGCGCCTCGTCTTCGACCGCGCGCACATGCGGCAACACCTTGTTCAGCGCCGCCTCGACACGGTCATGCTTCGCGATGATCTCCTGCCGCTGCTCGTCCGTTAGCGCGTCGAAGGCTTCCTGTGTCATGGGCGTCGGCGGCGCGTTGTCCGCGGGAACGACGAGGGGATCGATGACGAAGCCCGAAGGGGTGCCGCGTACAATGAATCCGAGCGCACCCGCCTCAGTCTGTACGGTGTCGAGCAGCGCCTGCTTGCGTGTGACCAGCTCGGCCAGCAGCTCTCCACGACGCTGCTCATAGACCTCTGACGTAAATGCCCGGCGCAGCTCTCGACGGCAGCCTGTAATGTACAGCTGCACATCATGAGCGAACGAACGCCCGCGACCCGCGGGCAACTCCAGCGCCAGTGGCTCCTCTGGCGTCTCGAAGTTGTACACATAGGCCCAGTCATGCTGTGGGCGCCGCTTGCTGGCGGCGGCGCGCACAACCGTCAGCGTCGCATGTGTACGCCCGGTGCCGGGCCGACCAGCGACATAAAGGTTGTAGCGCCCGTCTGGAATCTCCAGCGCCAGGTCCATTGCCTCGCGCGCCCGCTCCTGCCCAATGATAGCCTCAGGAGGCGCCATGCCAGCGGTCGTCTGAAATGGGAGAAGCGTGGGGTCGGTCCTTCGGCGTAGCGCATCAGGAGTCAGTTCATACGACGAGCGCGTCTCATCCATCGGGCGATCCTCATGATTTCACCAGCGAACAGGCGATACACTCAGGCGCGCTGTCTATCGCGCCAGGTCAGTGTAACACGCGCCCTGTCTGGTGCGCGCGCTTTCCTTGCTGACAGAGCGCTGCCGTGCTACAATGAAGGCGATACCGCGCCATGCGGGACGAGTATCGCTGCCCCCTGACAGAGATAGATGGCCGTCGGCTGAGAGCCATTGACCAGAGCGCGCGCAGCGAGAATACCACCCGCCAGCTCAGCGCCAAACGGGGTCAACACCCCGCTAGACCGCTGCGGAGGCTCCGTTACCAGCCAGCAACGAGCGAGCGCCACCTGACAGGCCGCACCGGTCATCAGCGTCGCGTTCGAAATGGTGGGTGGAACCACGAAGGGCAAAACGCTCTTTCGTCCCAGTGGACGAAAGAGCGTTTTTGTTTGCGCTTCACAGGGCGCCCGGAGGACGAGCGATTAGCATGGACTGTCATTGTTGGTCACCAATCGAAAGCGAGAGGCTTCGCCGTCAGCTCACCGCTGACGGCGCCACCGCGTGGTCGGTGCACGGCTTATCTGCCCGGCTAGACGAGTCGGCTCGATGAGCGGAGCGCCAGATCCGCAACGCGCAGCCCAGCGCCTTCGAAATCCTACTGCTTCACGATCCAGCGGCTGAGGAAGGTTACCAACTCATGTCACACTACCATGATTCTGACAGGCGTTATCGTCTGCGCTCGCATGCTCCCGCCGCACGAATCGGCGCATGTCGTCCCGTGAGTCGCCACGGACTAGCCAAACGGGACGAGCGCGCACGCATCGTCGCTCGTCTGGCGGCAGCGTCGCAAGCGCTTGCGGAGCATCCAGATGACGCGGCGCTGCTGCTCGACGGCGCGATCGGCGAGATGCTCGATTGCTGGGCACGCGCCGCCGATGCCCTGCCCTTGCATCGGTCATGCGACATGCGTCTCGCGCTCGAAGCGCTCGACGAGCGGGCGCCTGCCGTCAGCGCGCGTGCCCGCCTGGCGTTGCAGGCGCACAATCCCGCGGCGCGCCTGGCGCATTGCTGGGCGCTGCTCGACGCGCTCACTACCTCGGGCGGGGCCGCTCACGCCGCGTCATTTGCCTATCGACCAGCGGCGGCCCATGCCCACACGAACAAACGTAGCTAACGTGCTGCAAACAAGATCCGCACGCGCCGCAACGCGCCATCTCGAAAGGACGACAATCCCATGTCCGTCGAAGAAGAACTGAACTCATCAGTCGAATACACGCCTATCCAGCGGATGCGCCACAGCGCCGCGCATGTCATGGCTGAGGCGATCCAGGAGTTGCTACCCGGAACAAAGTTCGCCATCGGCCCCGCGGTCGAAGACGGCTTCTACTACGATATGGAGACGCCGCGCCCGCTCTCGCCCGAGGACTTCCCCGCGATCGAGGAGCGCATGCGGGCAAGCATCGCAGCGAACCACCCATTCGAGCAGAGCCGCTGGCCGCGTGAAAAGGCGCTGGACTATTTCAAGCAGCATGACCAGCCGTACAAGATCGAGATCATCGAGAACTTGCAAGACGCTGAGGTCGGCATTTACCAGCAGGGGCCATTCCTCGATCTCTGCCGTGGGCCGCACGTCGAGCGCACAGGTCAGATTGGCCCGATCAAGTTGATGCGCACAGCGGGCGCCTATTGGCGTGGCGACGAGCATCGTCCCATGCTGACGCGCGTCTACGGCACGGCCTGGAACACGCAGGAAGAGCTTGACGCCTATCTGGAGCGGCTGGAGGAAGCGCGCAAGCGCGACCACCGCAGGCTAGGCAAGGACCTTGAGCTCTTCATGATCAGCGACGAAATCGGCGCAGGTCTGCCGGTCTGGCTGCCAAATGGCGCAACGATTCGCCGCATCCTCGAACGCTACATTGTGGACGTGGAGGAGAAGGCGGGCTACCAGCATGTGTACACGCCGAACCTGGCCAAGCTCGACCTCTACAAGACGTCGGGGCACTGGGAGCACTACCACGACTCGATGTATCCGCCGATGGACATGGGGAATGGCGAAGAGCTTGTCCTGCGCCCGATGAACTGCCCGGACCATATCGTGATCTACAAGTCCAAGATGCGCTCCTACCGCGATCTGCCAGTGCGCATTGCGGAGCTAGGCACGATGTATCGCCTGGAGAAGTCTGGCGAGCTGTCGGGGCTCTCGCGTGTGCGCGCGATGACGCTGAATGACGCCCACATCTTCTGCACACCAGACCAGATGCTGAACGAATTCATCGGCGCGGTCAAGCTCATCCAGGAGACGTACAAAGTACTTGGCTTCGAGCGCTATTCCTACCGCCTCTCGCTCCGTGATCCCAACGACAAAGTGAAGTTCGAGGATAACGAGGAGATGTGGCAGAAGTCTGAGGCGGCGCTGCGGCAGGCGCTGGACCAACTCCATATCGATTACTATGAGGGCATCGGCGACGCGGCGTTCTACGGACCCAAGCTGGATGTGCAGGTGGCGAACGTCCTGGGCAAGGACGAGACGATCTCGACAGTCCAGCTTGACTTCACACTGCCTGAGCGCTTCAAGCTGGAATACATCGGCGAAGATGGCCAGCCCCATCGCCCGGTGATGATCCATCGCGGCGTGCTCTCGACAATGGAGCGCATCGTAGCGTTCCTGATCGAAAACTACGCTGGCGCGTTCCCGGTCTGGCTCGCGCCGGTGCAAGCGCTGGTCATTCCGATCTCAGACGAGAAGCACGGCGCCTATGCCAACGCCGTACTGGAGCGCTTGCAGGCGGCAGGCATGCGCGCCGAGGTGGATAACCGCAAAGAACGCATGAACGCCAAGGTGCGCGACGCTCAGCTGCGCAAGATCCCGTATATGCTGGTCGTCGGCGACAAAGAGGCCGCCGCCAATGCCGTGTCGCTGCGCTTGCGCTCCAACGAAAATGTGGGGGCCATCCCGCTCGATGAGTTCCTCGCCCAGGCGAGCGCTTTGATAGCGAACCGCTCCCTGGAGCTATGGACGGCAAGCGCCGCAGCCACCGAGGCGTAGCGGGGGCTGATGGACCTCGCGACGCTGGCGCGGCACGGGTTACCGCACAGCTAGCGCATGGCCCAGTTCTCGTCAGGAAGGGCGTATCGGCGAGTCTGATACGTTCTACCTGACGAGAGCCTTTGCGCCGCCAGATACACGGCGATTCTCGCCGGCCACATGCTAACAGGATGAGCAGTCATGACGGATGCCCGCCAACAGGACATTACTCCGGATGACGCCGATACAGGGCTTCGCTTACCCAGAGTCGTCATGCCACAGCCAATCGCGGGCGCCATCGTCCAGGATCGTCTGCCCTGGCGGCGCATCACCTTCACCGCGCTGATTCCGTGGGCGGTGACCCGCATCGCGTACATCATTCTCGGCGCCATCGCCGCGCGATTGCCGCAGCAGGCTCCAGCGCAAGGAACGGGCTTTTTCGCCGTCTGGCAGAGGTTCGACACCAACTGGTATCTCAGCATCGCGACGCGGGGCTACTACAATCCGCAGCAGGTCGCGTTCTTTCCCCTCTATCCCGCGCTCATCCGGGTCCTGAGCATTGTTCTTGGCGGAAACAGTTTGCTCGCCGCGCTGGTCGTCGCAAACCTCAGTACGCTCACTGCGATGGTCGCCATTGGCGCGCTGGCCGCCTGGGAGATGCGCGATGAAGGGGCAGCGAGATGGGCGATCCTTGCGCTCATGATCTACCCATTCAGCTTCTTCCTCGCCACCGCCTACACCGAGGGGCTTTTCCTGACCTTCGCCACACTCTGCCTGCTCTTCGCGCGGCAGGGCCGCTGGCGTGCGGCGGTGGTATCGGCGCTGCTCGCGGGCGCCACCCGGCCAACCGGAGTCGCGCTGATCGCCCCGCTCGCCTGGGAGTGGCTGAGGCAGCATGGTTTGTTGCAGCCAGAACAGTGGCGCGGATTGCTCCAGGCGGGGCGCGCGCAAGTCGCGCAGACGTGGCTCGGCAGGCTCTGGGGCGCAGCGCGCTCCGGATGGTCTGGTCTGCTCGCGGTCGCCGCCGTGCCCGCATTCATCGTCGGGCTGGCGATCTTTGCCGGGCTGCGCTTCCACCACCCACTACTCATCGTCAACGTACGCCGTGACTACTGGGGGCTGGTCAGCGCGCCGGTCTGGCGAACCATACCACGCGAGATCATCCATATGGTCCGGGCGCCCTTCGGCTCTGATCCGCAGATCGTCATGGCGCTGGACGTGGCTGCGCTTACAGTAGCTACCGCTGGAGTCATCGCGCTCGCGCGCCGCACGCCGATGGCCTACACGCTCTACTTGCTCGGCTTGCTCTACCTCTGTGTCGCACAGCCCGCCGCGGTCGCGCTGCAGGTGTTACAAGGGCCGGGACGCTACCTGCTCGCCTCATCGCCGCTCTTCATCGCACTCGGCTCCGTCCTCAAACAGCATCCACGGGTGCGTGTCGTCCTGATCGCGCTTGGCGTCGCGCTCCAACTCTACCTTGCGGTACGCTTCCTCACCGGCAAGCTCATCGAATAGCGCGACGCACAGCCGGCGCCGCGTCAGCGCATGTGCGCGCCCATCGTGAGGCCCAGCGCCGCGAACAGAACACCCGGGAGCAGCGAACCTATCACGTTCAGCCACCCATAGAACATGTCGCCGCGTCTGCCGAGCGCAAAAGTCTCGTAGCACAAGGTGCTGAACGTCGTGTAGCCGCCCAGGAATCCCACCCCAAGCAGCAGTCGCGCATCGAGCTGTGTCGGCGACGCGAAAGCTGTCGTCACGAGCCCGAGCAGGAACGCTCCCGTCACGTTGATGAGCAGGATCGCCAAAGGAAACGGCTTGCGCCACCAGCGCGCCATCCACTCGACGATCAGGTAGCGTGACACGGCTCCCAGCGCACCCGACGCGCCCACGCCCATGACTATCGCCAGCTCACTCATCGCGCCTGCCCCTCCGCGTCAAGGAGTCGCTCCTCATCGGTCATCGGCGCTCCATGTGTGCTACCCGCACCCTCGCCCGTGACGCCGAGCGGCTCGCTGGCGTTCTCCCAGGCGCCCTGGTCGAGCAACCGTTCAAATGCAGAGACGCGCGCCGCCCGTTGTCGCTCGATAACAGCGCCCGAGACGGCATAGCCGGCCATCGCAAGGGTAACGCCGGCTGCCATCGCGCCGCAGAGGTAGAGCAGCGCAAGGGTATACTGCCCGCGCGCCAACATTGTTCCCGCTCCCACCATGAAGGAGCTGAACGTCGTGTAGGAGCCGAGGAATCCCGTTCCCAGCGTGAGCCGCGCATCAGGTGAGAGCGACGCGCCGTGCTCGAACGCTCCGAACAGCAAGCCTATGACGAACGCGCCAGTCAGATTGATGAGCAGGATATCGTAAGGAAAGCCCGCATGCGCGTCTGGAAGCACGCCAGCCAGCGCGAGGAGCGGTTTCGAGAGCAGATAGCGAACAACCGTGCCGCAGAACCCGCCTGCCAGCACGAGTGAGAGCTTGCGTATCACGTCGGTCCATACCTCGAATGAAGGGCGTCGTTAGATCAAGGTCGATTTGAGCACAAAAAATAGCCTCTACAGCGGGCGCCGCTCTCTCATAGAGCTGACAAGCCGGAGTAGAAGCCATTAGAAGCGCGTCAGAACGCGCCACGGTTCTCGGCGAGCCTCATCGCCGGGCGGCCATTCCATATTGGAATGAGCGCCGTTGTCACAGGTATCGTACCATCACACGCAGACTTGCGACCACATGGGCGCCCTATCGGCGCACAGAGCCGCTCCGGAACCGCGCGCTCTATCGTGCGGTCCTACCTGAGTTCGCGGCGAAACGCGCGCCGATGAGCGCCACGACGGCAAGACCCAGGAAGACGATCGCGTGCTTGTAATGGCTGGCGTACGGGTCGCCCGAGAATGTGAGCGGATGGTAAATGCCCGAAAGCGCGTAGTAGACGGCCAGCGCGACGCAAATCACTGCGAGCACGCCGCCAACAAGCCAGGCGGATTTCATAGTGTCAGGTTTCTCCCTTGATCTCGCATGCTCATGCGGCTGCGTCAGATGCGCAGCCGCCCACACATCCCATCGCGCTAGGGAATGACTCGCAGGAACTGCAGGACGAAGTAGAGGAAGGCGAGCGTTCCAGCAATCACACAGTAGTACGCGAACGGGTCGAGTCTGCTTGTCTCGAAATATTTCATAAGGAAACGCACGCTGAGGTACGCCGCGATCCCCGCCACCACACCGCCGCCAGCGGCAATCGGCAACTCGGCACGATACTCCGCCGTCAGGAGCTTCGGCACCTCCAGCACGCCAGCCGCCAGGATGATCGGCGTGGCCAGTAGGAACGAGAAGCGCGCAGCCGCCTCGTGGCTGAGGCCATTCGCCATGCCTGTCACCATCGTCAGGCCTGAGCGCGAAAAGCCGGGAATCAGCGCAAAGCATTGCGCAAAGCCGATGAACAGCGCCTGCACAAACGTCATCTCACTGATCGAGCGCCCAACTGACCCAAACATGGGCGCCTGGGCCGCGATCATCTTTTCATGCTCGCGCTGACGGCGCCACAAGCGCTCCCCGGCTAGCAAAACAGCGCCGTTCACCACCAGAAAGGCCGCCGCCAGAATCGGAATGCTGAACCCTTGTTCAAGCGGCTTCTGGAAGATCACGCCGATCAAACCCGCTGGAATCGTGCCGACGACGACCAGCGCCAGTTGTCGCCCATAGCCTTCGGGGTCAACATCTGGCGTGAAGCGTCCCGCGACCACCGTTCGCAGTCCGCCACGCAGAAGCTGAATCCAATCGCGCCAAAAAAACGTCAGCAACGCGACCGACGTGCCCAGATGTAACATCACCAGAAGTGGGAGAAACGTCGGGCTTTGCAGCGTCTCATTCCAGCCGAGTATGCCTGGAATAATCACCGTATGGCCAAGACTGCTTACCGGAAACAACTCTGTGACGCCCTGCAGGAGCGCCAGCAGCAATACGTGAATTGGATCCATGCGATTACCTTACTGTGGACCAACGGATGACTGGCGCTATCCACGCATGCGCGTGCGCCTGCTCGCGACCATGCCATAGCGCCTTGATGGTAACGCATCAACCTGCCCTCGTCAATGCGCCGCTGTGACGAATTCCAAGCCAGATAGAAGCGCTATCCGTCAGGGTGGCTGGCGTGGCGCCTGGTCCAACGCCCAGGCTGGGTCCCCCCCAAAGGCGCAGCGCGCAGCGCGGGCGCCTCATGGTAGAGTTGCGCGTAGTGCCCGCGAAACGCATGGCTCTCAAGCGATTTTGTGGCGGGAATGGGGACATCATGGCAGTTCGCAATTTCTACTGGCTCTATGAAGGCGGGGTCGCCGGCAGCGCCCGTCCAGGCGGCGAGACAGGCCGCCAAAGGACCATTCCAGAAGGTGAGACACTCGGCCAGTCTCTCGACGACGACCTCCGCTGGCTGAAGGAACAGGGTATCGGAGCGATTCTTTCATTGACCGAAATACCCCTGCCCGCCGACGCGCTCGATCGCCACGCGCTGGCGGCGCTTCACCTGCCGATTGATGACCAGACTGCGCCAACTCAGATCGACTTCTTAGCGGCGCTCGACTTCATCGACCAGCAGCGCGTCGCTGGGCGGGCCGTACTTGTGCACTGTCGCATTGGCGAGGGACGCACAGGAAGCATTCTGGCCGCTTACCTCATTCGCCAGGGCGCCACAGCCGAGCAGGCGCTCGCCCAACTTCGCGCCATTCGGCCAGGAGCCATCAGCGCGCCCTCGCAACAGGACGCGCTTGCCACATTCGCCAGACGCCGCGAGTGGATCATCTGATGGATCATCCGAGCCGTGCCCCGTCACCGTGTGACCGCCAACATAGCCGCGCCTACCGTCCGTCTGGTACACTTTCCCCGGACGCAGCGACAACTCACGTCCTTGGCCGAGGTCGCGCATGCCAGGCGGCAGCGCATCATGTAGATCGGTTTCACGCGAAGACAGGCGCATGCCAGTGATGGCGTACAGCGGAGGAGGCGTATGGCGCGCGATTCCCGCTCCATTGAGATCAATCCCGACGCCAGCGACCCAACGACAGCGCGAGAGCGCATGCGCATCCTGCCATACATCTGGGTCACGTTGTTCGCCATCGCCGCCTGCGTGATTGGCATCTTCATCGCGGCCATTCCGCTGCGCTACGCACAGGCGCTCGACTCCTGTTCTGGAGCGCATTGTGACCTGAGCGCCATGTACACGGTCGCGCTTGATATCATCACAGCGCTTGTATGGTTCGCGATGGCGCTGCTGGTCTTCTGGCGGCGTCCCGGTGACCGACTCGGACTGTTTACAGCGCTGACACTGCTCACGTTCGGCATCGGACGCTTCCCTGATACGCCGCTTGCGCTAAGCGCCGCGCACCCGGAGTGGTGGCTGCCAGTCCAGACGCTGCGCTTCCTGGGGTCCGCGTGTCTCAGCATCTTCGTGTTCGTCTTTCCAGATAGCCGCTTCGTTCCACCGATCACGCGCTGGTTCGCCGCCGCCTGGATCATCATGCAGGTCCCGGAGTTCTTTCTCACCTCCTCTCGCGCCAGCGCCGATACATGGTCGCCAGCGCTTCGCTTCGCCGGGTTCCTCGGCTTCACGCTGGTCGTTGTGGCAGCCCAGACCTGGCGCTATCAACGTGTCTCGACGGCTGGACAGCGACAGCAGACCCGGTGGGTCGTTTTCGGATTCGGCTCGGCGCTCGCGTGCTACCTTATCCTCGCACTCGGATATCCGCTCGCCGCCGCCTCAGGGGTTGTGTCTGCGCCGCCATTGCTGGTAAGCAGCCTTACCTCGCTGACGTTTCTCTTTATCCCCGTGTCGCTGGCAATCGCGGTCATTCGCTATCGGCTGTTCGATGTAGACACGCTCATCAATCGAGCGCTGGTCTATGGCTCACTGAGCGTGTCGTTGGCGGCGATGTACTTCGCGTCGATTTTCGTATTGCAGCTTGTCATCGTGCTCATCACGGGGACCCGGCAGGTGTCGTCCGTGGTTGTGGTCTGTTCAACGCTTGGGGTCGCCGCGATTGTCCAGCCACTTCGACGCTCGCTCCAGCGCGGAATCGACCGGCGGTTCTATCGGCGCAAGTATGACGCGAACGCGACCATCGCCGCCTTTTCCGCCAGTCTGCGCCAGGTTGTTGATCTGGCTGATCTGCGCGAACATCTGCTCGATGTGGCGCATGACACGATGCAGCCTACCCATGCCTCGCTCTGGCTGCGAACCACAACCAGACAGGATGCTTTTGGAGATGTGTAACTAAGCATGGGATGAGAATTCTTATGCGTGATCAGCCAAATTGCGCATGGCAGCGATGTCCTGGCGTGATAGAGTTGCCGTTACACGCACAGTGCGCCTGCGCGCTTTAGAGTGGGAGACGCCGAATGCGCGCGCCATCCGTGACGCCGGACAGCCCAACGAGGTCCCTGCGAGTCGCCGCTCCACCTGGACGTTCGCTCGTTGTCGCACAGCTGACGTGGGGCGCCGTCGCGCTGCTCTGCCTCGGACTGTTCGTTCGCGCGATCCCCCTGCGCTTGGAGGAGATGACACGCCTCGTCGCTCCCGGCGTCGAGCCACGCATAGGATCCATTTTCCTTCCGTCCCCGGTATTCATTATTGGCGCGCTCTGTCTCGAACACCTCAGCGCGCTCGTCTTCGTCGCGCTGGCGATCCTGCTCTTCTGGCGGCGAAGCGACACCGTGAGCGCGATTCGTCTCTCGATGTTGCTGCTCGCCTTCGGCGTCGCGCTCCCCGGCGTGGCCTATGCCATCATCAGCGCGACGCCCATCTGGCGTGTGTCGCCAGGCGTACTCTCGGCGCTGGGCTGGTCATCTTTGCTGATCTTCGCCTATCTATTCCCAACTGGCGAGTGGACTCCGCGCTGGTCGCGGTGGGTCGCGATTCCCTGGCTCCTCTGGACGACGACGTTCTTTGCCTTTGGCGAGCCCGTGCTCGCTCATCGCCCGGCGCTGATCGCCATCAGCTACATGATCTGGATTCTGTGGCTCGGCACAGGCGTCTGCGCACAGGTATACCGCTATTTCTGGGTGGCGACGACGCTCGAACGACAGCAAAGCAAATGGGTGTTGCTCGGCTTCATTTGCGCGTTGGTCGGCATTTTCCTCATGAGCGCGCAGCAGGTCCTTGCGCTGTCACAGGGACATGCTGTCAGCGCGAGCGCATCATTTATCGCCGTCGCGCTGGTGATCATCACGCTCTCAGCGACGCCCATTCCCATCAGCATCACAATCGCGGTTCTGCGTCATAACCTGTTCGATATTGACCGGCTCATCAACCTCACACTCGTCTATGGCGCACTGACGCTGACGCTCGGCGCCATCTATGTCGCCGCGGTTGCGCTCGCGCAGGTCATCATCCAGTCGATCACCGGACGTCAGGGCGCGTCGCAAGTCGCGCTGGTCGTGTCCACGCTGGGCGTGTCGGCGCTGGTGCAGCCGTTGCGCAGTCGCATCCAAATCGCGATTGATCGCCAGTTCTATCGTCAGCGCTACGACGCCGCGCGAATCGCCGATGCGTTCGCGGCGACATTGCGCTCCGAAGTGGATCTCGCCGAGCTCACGCAGCGTCTGGTCGAGGTCACCTATCACACCATGAAACCGAGGCATATATCTCTCTGGCTAGCGCAGCCTCAGCAGGCGGCGTCTGGAGAGTCGGCGCGGATAGTCGATGAGCGAGAGCACACGTTGTTGGGTGGTTGAGGCGGCGAGACAGCAGAGTACCATGAAGAGCAACGCCCACTGAAGTAGACGTTGGCGCGGCCCAACGCGCGTCGCCAGAGGCGCGCATAAGAACTCATTTGTGATCTGAATGTTGTCCGTAACGATTGCCGTAACGGTCGTCGGACGTCTCCCGCATAGGATTGTCATAGCGATAGAGCAAACGATGAGCAGCGCTGTCAAGTGGAGGCAAGTGTCATGGCGCAACTCTTTGACGTACTACGGCGTCGCATGCCGCATCTGCGTGCGCAGACACCGCCAACTGACAAACCAGTCAGTCGCCAGATGCGGCCACAACCAGCGCCAGTTGACATCGCGCCCGATGACCCGTTGGTGGCGTATTTTCTCGATGCCCCCGGCGCCGTCGAGTTGGACCGATTGCGGCTCGACTCACCCGCGCTCCGTGAGCTCAAGGCGGCGGGCGTCGCGATCGCGATTCCGCTAGTCAGCCAGGGTGAGCTCGTCGGTGTGCTGAACCTTGGTCCGCGCATGAGCCAGCAGGACTACTCGTCTGACGATCGCGGCCTGCTCAACACGCTCGCATCACAGGCCGCTCCCGCGGTGCGAGTCGCCCAGCTCGTCCGGCAGCAACAGATCGAGACCCGCGAGCGTGAGCGCATCGAGCAGGAGCTGCGGGTCGCGCGATTGATCCAGCAGACGCTCCTGCCGAAAGAGCTGCCCGAGATGTCGGGCTGGAGCCTCGCGGCCTACTATCAGCCAGCGCGAGCGGTCGGCGGCGACTTCTACGACTTCCTGCCCTTCAGCGATGGTCGCCTGGGCATCGTCATAGGCGATGTCACCGACAAGGGTGTGCCAGCCGCGTTGGTCATGGCGACCACCCGCAGCATCCTACGCACGGCGGCACAGGAGGGCGAGGCGGCGCCAGGCGACGTGCTGGCGCGTGCGAACGACCTCCTCTTCCCCGACATTCCCCCGCGCATGTTTGTTACGTGCCTCTACGGCATCCTCAATCCGCACACCGGCGCGCTCGTCTATGCCAACGCTGGACATGATCTGCCACATCAGCGGCAGGAGGGCGGAGCCGTTGAGCTGCGTGCGACAGGCATGCCGCTGGGCTTGATGCCAGGCATGAGCTATGAGGAGCGTGAGACGATTCTGGCGCCCGGCGACAGTGTGCTGTTCTACAGCGATGGTCTGGTCGAGGCGCACAACCCCGACCATGACATGTTTGGCTTCCCGCGGCTGATGTCGCTGATGGCCGACTGGACTGATACAACTCCGCTGATCGAGCGCATGCTCAACGAGCTGGCGGCATTCACGGGCGCTGGCTGGGAACAGGAGGATGACGTGACGCTCGTAACATTACAGCGCGAAAAGCTCGCCTTCGCGGCCCTGGCGATGCCTCCCGACGAGTCGGATGCGATGAGTGAGGACTGGCAATCGCTTGCTGCGTTCGATACCATCAGCGCGCCAGGCAATGAGCGCGAGGTCATTGCGCGCGTAGAGTCAGCCCTGGCGCCGCTGGATTTGCCCCGAAAGCGCATCGAGCAGCTCAAGACCGCGGTCGCTGAGGCGACGATGAACGCCATGGAGCATGGCAGCCAATACCAGGCGGATCGTCCGGTTGGCATCCTGGTGCGCGCCAACGACGCGACGGTTTCCGTGCGCATACGCGACATGGGTGGCAGCCAGCCCATTCCGGAAGCGCATACCCCGGATATCGAGGCGAAGCTTGCCGAGCTACAGACTCCACGCGGCTGGGGCCTCTTCCTGATCAAGAGCCTCGTAGACGACATGCGCGTAACGACCGACGGTACCTATCACACGGTCGAACTCATCATCAACCGGGAGGGCGACATCCATGCCAAGCAGAGCCTTTGAGGCGCACATTAGCCATCGCCAGCCGCGCGTGGTCGTGATCGAGTTGCAGGGCGAGATCAATAGCTTTGCGGAGGGGGCGCTTACCGCAGCGTATGCCGAGGCAGAGACACACAATCCCCAGGCGATTCTGCTCAATTTTAGCCAGGTTGACTACATCAACAGCACTGGCATTGCGCTCATCGTGACGTTGCTCGCGAAAGCGCGCAAATCACACATCCGACTGCTTACCTGTGGGCTGAGTGACCACTATGTCGAGATTTTCAACATCACGCGACTTGCCGACTTCATGTCCGTCTACCCCGACGAGTCAACCGCGCTTGCCGCCAAAGTGACGGCAGGCGAAGACTGAGCGCGACGTCTCGCTGCCCCATCGCATCTCTTGGAGGAGGAGGACCACCCATGCCAGACTCAGCTATCTCGATGAGCGTGCGCCGCGTGGACGCGCATATCTGCATCATCGACATCCACGGCGATGTCACCGCCTTCGCGGAGTCAGAGTTGATGCGCGCATACACAGAAGCGACTGAGCCATCGGCGCGCGCCATCATTCTCAACTTCACCGGACTGGAGTACATGAACAGTAGCGGCATTGGTCTGATTGTGACGCTGATGATCCGCATGAATCGCCTCAAGCAGCGTATGCTCGCCTTTGGGCTTAGTGAACACTATCAGCACATCTTCGAACTGACCCGCCTGAACGAAGCTATCGGTGTGTATCCCACTGAGAATGCCGCAGTCGCGGCGGCGGCGCGCGAGCGCTAGCCAGAGCTTAGTCCCAGAGCATAATCCCAGAGCACAGACAAGGAGCAGTGGTATGTCGTACCCGGTGGAACCAAACGCGACGCCTGACGCCGCGGAGCCTCAGATTGACGTGTTGGAGATCGAGTCGGCGCAAGTCGTCGAAGTCAAAGGGCCGCGTGACGCGCCAAACTGGGCAAAACAAAGCTCGAACCTGAAGGTTTCCGCAGCCCCTGCCAACCAGGTCAACAACGTCGACGGTCGCAGCGCGGTGGGACCCTTGCAGGGCTTCGGCAAGATGTGGCAGAAGACCTATCGACTGCGTCTGGTCGGCTCCAGCGCATCGCCTGCCGAGGTCATCGCCGCCTGGAAGGAGAACTTCCCCAATTTCTGGCCGCGTGGCAACCGATTTTATGTGCCACTGACTGGCATCGCCCCTGGCGAGGTGGCCATGTTGACGGTCCGCCCCGGCGGCATGCCGCTCTCGACAGGCGTGCTGGTGCTGTATGCGGATGAAGAGTCCTTCACGCTCATGACGCCGCAGGGCCACATGTTCGCCGGATGGATCACCTTCAGCGCATACAAGCAGGACGACGTGACCGTAGCGCAGGCGCAAGTGCTAATGCGCGCCAATGACCCGATCTATGAGATCGGACTCCAGCTCGGCGGCCATCGCGCTGAGGACAAATTCTGGGCGCAGACCCTCACAGCGGTCGGCGCGCACTTCAGCGTCACCGCGGCAAAGGTGGAGACAGAAGTCGTCTGTGTAGACCCTCGACTGCGCTGGTCGTACGCGAAGAACATTGTCCACAATGCGGGGATCCGCACGACACTGCTTGGCCCAACGCGCTGGTTCCGGCGGGCCTAGCGCACGGCGGCGCCCGCCTGGTGATGTTCGTTGGCACTTCTGGAGACAGGTCACACGTATGTCCACCGCAACGCGCTCGTATGACGCGGCCGTCATTGGAGCAGGTCCCAATGGACTTGCGGCAGCGATTACCCTCGCCCGGCAAGGATACTCTGTGGTGGTTCATGAGGCCGCCACAGAGGTCGGGGGCGGGTGCCGCTCGAAGGCGCTTACGCTTCCTGGATACACCCATGACGTCTGCGCCGCGATTCATCCCTACAGCGTGGCGTCGCCTTTCTTCCAGACGCTGCCACTCGCGCGCTTCGGCGTCGAGTGGATTCATGCGCCCGCGCCCCTCGCGCATCCGCTGCCCGACGGTCGCGTCGCCACACTGGAACGATCGCTCGACAGAATGAGCAAGTCGCTGGGAGCGGACGCTGGGGCCTGGCGTCGCCTCTTCGAGCCTGGCGTGCGCCACTGGGAGGAGATCCTCGATGGCGCATTGGGGCCACTTCGCCCCCTCCACCAGATGCTGCGACCGTTGCCGTCGCTGCGACTAGCCCGCTTTGGCGCATATACCATGCAGTCGGCGGAACAGGTGGCTGATCGTCTATTTCATGATGATCCTGCTCGCGCCCTGTTCGGCGGCATCGCGGCGCACTCCATGCTTCCGCTCGACCAGCCGCCGACGGCCGTCGCTGGGTTGCTGATGGCGACTCTCGCCCATGTCGCTGGCTGGCCAATGGCGCGCGGCGGCTCCCAGCGCATCGTAGAGGCGATGGCGTCGTACCTGCGTGAGCTGGGCGGCGAGATCGTGACCAGCAGCCCTATCACGTCCCTGGATGACTTACCGCCAGCGCGCGCCATCCTCGCGGATGTGACACCGCGCCAGCTACTCGGCATCGCGGGAGATCGCCTGCCAACATGGTATAGAGCGCAGCTCCAGCGCTACCGCTATGGCCCGGGCATCTTCAAGCTCGACCTGGCGCTCAGCGGCCCGATTCCCTGGGCGAATCCCGAGTGCGCGCGCGCTGCGACAGTCCATCTTGGCGGCGTCCTTGAGGAAATCACGGCATCGGAGCGCGCTGTCTGGGCGGGAACGACAGCGGAGCGTCCCTTTGTCCTGCTCGCCCAACAGAGCCTTTTCGATAGCTCGCGAGCGCCGATGGGTCGCCATACGGTCTGGGCCTACTGCCATACACCGGCAGGGTCCGACCTGGACATGACCGAACAGATCGAGCG
>DASQSS010000123.1:0-15871 GCA_035642255.1 Ktedonobacterales bacterium
ACTGGCTGGCACATGAACGAGCGGCTCTGGCCCGAAACCGCCGATAGCCTTGCTCACCGTCACGACGCCATGTGACCCCTGCGTGACTTCGTGGTACGCCGGAGCGATGTAATCTGGCAAGCGATTGAGCAACGGACCCAACAGCACGCCAGAGAGGCTCGCCCAGAAGTCGCTCTGGGTAACGCGAACCAGTAGGCTCAGCACGATGATGAGCAGGTTGTCCACCGCGAACCAGCTCAGTCCCACCGCCAGCCCAAAGGCCAGCGAGCGCCCGACGACCGACGCGGCGACCGCTAGCAGCATCGTCACGAGCATATTGAGCGTCACATAGAAGATGTAGATGCGCAGGTCGGCCCAGAACTCCGGACCCAGCGCACGCCACGGCTGCGTACCTTGCGCCGCCGCGAGGGTCAGCCCCCATGTAAAGGCCAGCTCGATTAGCGACTCCAGCGCCATGACGACCAGACCTACCAGCGCCAGCGCCGCCATCTTCGCGCCAAGCAGCTGTAGCCGCCCGACACCGCGCGCCAGCAGCACGCGAATCGTGCCATGCTGATACTCCAGGCCGATGACGTGCGCGGTCAGAATCAGCATGAAGATGCCGCTGAAGATGCGCACCAGCGCGGCGTCGCCCTGCAGCGCCTGATAGTAGGCGTCGAGTGGCGCCGAGCGCAGTTCGGGGCCGGACTTTGGCCCGGCCACCAGCAGCAGCTGCGCCCCGACGATGAACAGCGTCGTGACGGCCAGCATCACCCAGGTGACGCGCATATGGATGATCTTGCGCAGCTCTCCATGCAGCAGTCCCACAAAGCTCGTGCGCATCTCGCGTCGAGCGGCGTCTGGCGCCGTCGCAATGATCGCGGCGCTCATCGCGCGCCTCCTCTCACAGTATCGGCCTGCGTCGCGGCGTCCGCTGTCAGCCGCAGGAAGACATCCTCAAGTCGCTCCTCATATGGCGCGATGGAACGCGGCGTGAAGCCCCCGCGCACCAGGTAGAGATTGAGCGCCCCGCTCTCGCCCTCGGGCGCGTCGGTGATGAGCTGGCCAGCGTCGCTCAGCCGCGCGTGTGCGCCCCAGCGCTGCGCCTGAACCAGCGCCAGCGCCTCCGCCGCACGGTCGAGGCTCACGGCGAACTGGCCCTGTCCGCGTATGAGATCCGCGACAATCGATTCTGTCACCAGCCGGCCATGATTGATGATCGCCACGCGGCTGCACATCTGACGCACCTCGTCCAGCGCATGGCTGGAGACGAAGACCGTTTTGCCTTGCGCGGCCAGCCGTCGCAGCAATTCGCGCATCTCGACCATGCCCGCTGGGTCGAGGCCATTGGTTGGCTCATCGAGCACAAGCAGATCGGGGTCTTGCAGCAGCGCAATGGCCACACCCAGCCGCTGCTTCATGCCCAGCGAATACGTCCTCACACGGTCGCCGCCCCGGTCGCGCAGCGCCACCAGATCGAGTGTCGCATCCACGCGCGCCTCGCTCACGCCACCCTGCGCGTCGCCAATCGCCCGCAGGTTGTCGCGCCCCGAGAGGTAGGGGTAGAGCGCAGGCTGCTCGATCAGCGCGCCAACATGCGGCAGCACACGGGAGCCTATGCGCGTCACGTCGCCGCCGAGCATCTCGACCACGCCGCTGGTCGGCGCAATGAGGCCCAGGCACATGCGAATCGTCGTCGTCTTGCCCGCGCCGTTTGGCCCCAGGAAGCCAAAGACCTCGCCGCGCCGCACACTCAGCGACAGACCATCCACGGCAAGCCGCTCGCCGTAGCGCTTCGTCAGGTCGCGAGTTTGCAGGACGATGTCGCCCCGGTCCACGCGTGCGGGCGCCGCGCTGTTGATCGTCTTGGTCATCATCGGACCGCCTTTCTGTGGCGTCACGCGGGCATGCGGATGCGTCGCTCATGTTGATGCGCCCTGCCGCACACCGAAAAATGGGCGCACGAAGCCGGGACGGCTGTATTCCAGCAGGTGAAACGCCGCCCGCATGCGCGTGAGCTGTGGAGTTCAGTCAGGTCATCAGGAAGGCAGGCGGCGGAGGAGTCCGCCTGCCTGTGTATGGCGCGCTAGGCCGCTATCGGTGTGGCGCGGCGGGCCGAGAAGCCGCGCACAATGCCGACGATGACGAGCAGCGTCGCAAGCCCCATCAGAACGATGTCGGCGATGATATGCGCGCCGAGCGTCGCGCTGAGGCCAACCGGTCCGTCCTGTCCAGCGAGATAGTTGGGCGCATCGCCAAGCATCTGTGCGCCCCACGCCACGACGGCGCCAACTGTCACCAGCATCCCCAGCGCCACGCCAATCTCAGGAGCCAGGGCGAAGCGGAAGAGCTGCGGAGGCAGGTCGCTGCGCGCAATCGCGACCGAGACGGAGACGACGCTGGCGATAGCCGCGGCTATGAAGACGGCGATCCACGAGTAGACATAGACATGATCGAGCGTGGTCACAGGCGCGGCGACATGCCTGGCGGGGAAAATCACGTTGAGCAGCGCCCACGTCCATGCGGCCCAGATGGCCAGGCAGATCGGCGGCACGGCGAAGAGTGCTACGATGCCCCAGCGACGCCGTACGAATGCCTGGCGCAGCGCCGCGAGGGCGAGTGGCAGGCCGCCCGCGAGCGTGGCGAGCAGCGCGATGACCGCGCCAACGATCACCGCGTTATAGGCCAGCGAGATGCCCGGATGCATCGCCGGCACGTTCGACTTGACGACATCTTCAGTGGACTTCTGAAAGCCAATCCCCAGGACCACGAACGCGATATAGGCGCAGAACACCAGGATCGCTGACGCGCGCATGCGGTTCATCATCCAACTCCGAGAATGTGCGCCCTCGACCAGGGCGAGATACTCAGCAACGGCGCCAACCACCAGATCACCCAGCGCGGATGTGAAGCAGGTCAGCGCGCCCAATGCGCCGCGCTCGGCCCAGGCGTCGCTGGCAAGCTGGCGAAACACCTGCGCCATCTCAGCGCCGTACTCGTCACGAAGGGTCTGTGGGCAGAGCCGCAACAGCGACGTATAGAGGCGAGTGGCGCGCTCGATACTGCCCGCCGACGTGGACGGTGTGGAACCAGTCCAGCGGGGTGCGGGCGACGTCTGGTCCATCATGCGCCTCCCAGGTTGAACTGCCCGCTCAGCCCAGCGCCAAGCGAGGCGCCCAGGGACGTGCTCTGGGCCAGGCTCACCAGCCGCGCCAGCCGGCGTGTCTCGGCCAGCGCCACGCGCCGCCCGGCATCGGTCAGGCGATAGTAGCGGCGCCGCTCGTCGTCCAGCTCAGGGTCGGGGCGCGACTCCGTCTCGACGATATAGCCCGCCGCCTGCATCTGCCGGATGGAGCGGTAGAGCGTCGTTGGCCCCAGCTTCAGCCGCCCCTCGGTGTAGCGCTCCACCTCGCGCAGGATGCTGTAGCCGTGCCGCTCACCATCCGCCAGCGCCAGCATGATATGAAAGACCGCTGGCGTCAGCGGTAGCCCCGCCGCCAGCTCGTCTTCCTCGATCGCGTCTCTGGCTCCCGCCATCTCCGCCTCCCCGTTCGACCATGATTGTTTTCACATTGACTATAGCCACATTGGTAATAGTAATGCGAGCGTGAGACGCTGTCAAGAGGTGAAGGGACAATCAGGGGTATGCGCTGGTCTGGCGCCGTGAGTTGAAGCGCATCGGACCATCCGCCGCTCTCGAGACACGGCGCGGCGCGCGGATGACGTTACGCGAAGAAGATACGGGAGGGCGCGACACCCTACGACGCGCCGAACGTGGAGCCTGGCCGCCACGGCAAGCGCTGCTCATTCTATGATCTGGTTCTATGATCTGGTTCTATGATCTGGTTGTATGATCTGGCGCTCCGGGGCGTCTTCCGCCGCGCCTATGCCAGAAGCGCGGCGGGCGCGATCACGTGGTCGAGCGGACATAGACGGGCGTGCCAATCGCCGCCCAGGCGTACAGCCGCTCGGCGTCGGCGATCCGCATGCCGATGCAGCCATGCGAACCCGTCTCCCACGTCCCATCGGGTAGCTTGTGCGGCACATTGGCTCCTGGCCCGAAGGCGACATGCCACCAGGCGTCGTGCAGGTAGAAGCCGCCCTCGCGGAACTCCATCGCGTAGTTGATGTGCGTAGGCGCGTACCAGTTGGCCGAACCCACTGGCCAGGGCGAGCGGAACATCTCCTGAAAGCCGTCACCGTTGTGCTGCACACAGTTGACGTTATGGCTGGCGGTCGGCCCAGCGTTGTTCGTCCAGCGCTTGTCCGAGCAGTTCTTCAGGAAGATGTGGTACACCCCTGTCGGTGTCGGCAGCTCTGGCCGGCCCGTCTCGACCGTGAACGTGAAGGCGAGTGAGCCATTCTGGTAGGCGTAGAGCTGCTGGCGCGCGAGGCTGACGAGAATCACGCGCCCGGTGGCGAGCGGCGCGGCTGGCGCGCTAGGCGGCGATGGCGCAGGGGTAGGCGTCCGCGTCGGTGTGGGGCGCGGCGTCGGTGTTCTGGTGGGCGTGGGAGCGGTCGTAGGCGCGCTGGTGGGTGTGGGAGTGGCTGTGGGTGTGCGAGTCGGCGTTGGCGCTGGCAGCTCATCCTGCTGGCTGGCCTGAGCGGGTGTCGCGGTCGGTGTTGACTGGCTCGTCGGCGTCTGCGCTGAACAGGCGGCCAGCGCAAGCAGCAGCAGCAACGGCGCGATCAGACTGGCCTTTCCCCTGAACCATCGTTGTGGCGCTCGCATCGTACGCCTCCCTGACCGCCCACACAGGCAAATCTGGCGAATGTGAAGCGGATAGCGATCGAGCGCGCGCCCGCTCCAATGACAACCACCGAGGACACCGAATACGCTGTGTGTGCGCCGCTATTGCACAGCCAGCCGCAAAGGAGAGTCTTTCGACGGAAACGCCTCGCCGCTGACTTCACGAGCGCGCCAAGACACACATGCTACCGCTATACTCTGTGCGCCTCTCGGCGTCGTCCCAGAAAATGGCGCGCGTCTCACAGAGGGCTCACGTAGCGATTGGACGAGCGCGCAAACGCCACGCCGTACCCCTTGACAATCCGCTGTCCTCCGGCTATACCAGTAAACAATCAGCATTTTCGCTGAGCCACCCGGCGACGGTTCCATGCCGCCACGCCGAAGATTCTCCTCCTCGCGCCTCAATCCATTGCATTCGCTGACGGAATCAGCCAAGAAGCGCATCGCTTCGAGGACTGCGCAGGTGTCCGCATGAAGCCTCTCAAGCGGGAAGCCTGCGCCAAGTGGAAACAGAGGTGACTCGCTTGAACATGCGTCGCACACTTGCCGCGCTCCTCGGCGTGGCCGCTGTCCTCTCGCTCGTCGGAGTCGCGGCGACACAGCAATTCACGCCACATGCCGCCGCCGCCAAGTCGTCCTCCGGGCAGTCACTCTGCATCGCCCATCATCCGCAGGATTTCGTCTGGTACACCCACAGCTGCACCGGACACGACGAGCCAGAGCTAGACCCCCTCTCGAATCATCCCGGCTCCGCGCAGGACATCACCTGGCAAGTGTTGCTGCCGACGAACGGCGCCGCACAGGTGGATAGTGTCGGGCCGACGTTCTGGATTGGCGGCGTCGTCAATGACCCGAACAGCCTCGGCGGCCAGGCGTTCCTGGAGCTGCAGTTCTACCCCAATAGCCTCGTGAGCAATTGCACAGCGGGTGGCGGCTACAACGTCACCTATGATCCCAACGCGTACACCGTCTGCTCGCCTGTCTGGGAGGTCTCGAAGACGGGCAATTCAGAATCAGCCGCGTTCAACGCCATGCTGACCGATGACGCGTCTGGAGGACCGCTGGTGATGCATGCGGGCGATACGATCACCGACCACCAGTACATCACCCCAGCCGCCGATGGCATGCACATCACCGTCAACGACCTCACGAGGGGGCGCTCTGGCACGATTGTGCTGAACAGCAAGATCGACGGCCCGCTGATGCCGTCTTACAGCACACAGCAGCTCGGTAACACCCTCAACTGGGGCCTGGTGGATGACGCGCCCAACTCCTTCGTCTGGGAGATTGGCCACACCGGCGACTACACTACACCAGCGGGCCAGTATTGCGTACCGGGCAGCGCAACCAAGCCGCCCTGCTACTCCTACAATATCCCCTCCTGGCTGCAGTTCTCGCCTACCGTCGTGGAGAGCGTCACCTTCGGCGATGGCAGCAGCGCGCAGGGCTGGGCGGCCGTCAGCGACTTCGGCGGCGAGGCTGAGGTGAATCAGTACTGCGGCGCGGCGAACTACGGCCAGCCCTTCTGCGCATATCCGTGGTACGCCCAGAACAAGTCGCTCGGCGGCTTCACCTATGGCGGCGACTACCCCGGCACGACGAAGGACTACGGGCAGGCGCTGCAGTTCCAGCAGACGAAGCAATGCTCCAGCCCCTATGGCCCCAACACGACCTACTGCTCAACGATCTTGAAGTAATCACCGCCTCATGCCAAACAGAGACAGGCGATCCAGCTAGCATCGGCTGGATCGCCTGTCTCTGTTAGATGTAGCGCACGCGCTCTATCACTGCGAGACGCGAAGGGGCAGGCGGCGCAGCTCTGGACGCGCTATGGCTCCTCGATCTCGTCGAGCGAGATGAGGCCGCGCTTGAGGGCGTAGATGGCCGCTTGCGTGCGGTGAGCAAGCTGTAGCTTGCTGAGGATGTTGCCGACGTGTGTCTTGATCGTCTCGTCGCTGACCACCAGCGCCTCGGCAATCTCGTGATTCGTGCGGCCACGCGCAAGCTGGAGTAGCACCTCCTGCTCACGCTCGGTCAGGGTAGCGCTCGCTCGTCCACGCGCCTGTCCGCGGCTTAGCTCATGGAGCAGGGCGTTCGCCACGCTGGCGTCCAGCAGTGTGCGGCCATGCGCCGCCGCCCGGATGGCGTCCAGCAGGAACTGCGGGTCGGCGTCTTTGCGCACATAGCCAATCGCGCCCGCGCGCAGCGCCGCCAGCGCTCGCTCGTCATCTGTCGCGCTGGTGAGCACGACTACCTGCGTATGCGGCGAGAGCGCCCGCGCCTGGCGTGTCGTCTCGATGCCGTCCATGCCGCCGGGCATCAGCAGATCGACCACCAGCACATCGGGCAGCCAAAGATCGAGCTGGCGCAGCGCCTCTTCGCCGCTCGACGCCTCCCCAACGAGCGCGAAGTCAGGGAATGATTCGAGATACGTGCGCAATCCACGGCGCACGACAGCATGATCGTCTACCAGCGCCACCGTGATGCGCTCGGCGATAGCTTCAGCCACGCGGCTCCCTCGCTTCCCCTGAATTTGACGCGCCGTCCAGCGTGCGTCGCCAGCGCCAGACCACGATCAGCTCCACCGCATCACAGATGACGAGCAATCCGAGCGCCGCGACGCTGGCGGTGTCACTCCACTGGTTCACAGTGCGCGGCGGCCAGGCGGGCGACCATCCGCCAAGGAGCAGGCCGAGCGCGATGATGAACACGAGGATCGCCCCGAGGCTCACTGTCTCATCCCACTGGCGCTGGATGGCGGGATGTCTGCGCGCGGGAGACAGCAACTGGAAGTAGCGGGCTGTCATACGGCGCCATCCTTCCCAGCAGAGCAGACCGAGCGCCAGGAGCGCCGCCGAGCCGACGGTCACGATGCCCAGCCCGGGACCGCTGGCCCACAGGCCCGGCGCGCTCACCGGAAGATACCAGAGGCAGAGCGCCAGCAAGACCACAAGCCAGATCACAATCTCGCGTGAGCGATGCCTTAAGGTCAGACTCTCTTCGGCGTTGCGCCCCGTCAGCACGATCACTTCACGCTGCGCACGCAGTCCCAGCAGGTAGAGGCCGCCCGCGACGCCGCCAGCCAGCGCGACCGCCCAGATGGGCAGGCCGAGCAGCATCACGATGAAGGTGATCTGGAGCGACACCAGACCCCACCGCTGGAATCGGTCGCCTGAGCGCACTTCACGCTGGACCGCCGCTCTGCGCGCGCGCTCCTCGGGCGTCAGGCGCAGCGGCTCGATCAGCGGCGCGTGGATGCGGATGGTCGCGCCGTGTCCGGGCGCGCTCTGGATCTCCGCCGAGCCACCCAGCGCCCGCGCCCGCTCGCGCAGATTGTCCAGCCCCATGCCGCCGTGGGCGATCGCGCTGTCGAATCCCTGGCCATCATCGCGAATCTCCAGCAGGATCGCGTCGTCGTGGCCCGCCAGCCGCAGCCAGACGTGTTGAGCGCGCGCATGGCGGGCCACATTGGCCAGCGCCTCCTGCGCGATGCGAAAGAGCTGCTCCTGCGCGCCGACGGGCAGGCGATCCTCGGTGGGTAGCGCGCCGATCGTCACACTGACCTCCGCGCCCGTGCGATACCCAAGCGCCTCGCACTGGTCGCGCAGCGCCGCCACCAGCCCGACATTCTCCAGTGGAGCTGGACGCAGCTGCTGGAGCAGCGCTGTCATCTCCACCTGCGCCTCATGCGCGCCTCGCTCGATATCGGCGAGCGCCACGTTGACGCCCGCCTCACCCGCTTCGCCCGCCTCACCCGTCGCGCCGCTACGCGCTCGCGCCGCCGCCGCGCTGACGCCGATGCTGAAGAGCTGCTGCTTGATCGAGTCGTGCAGCTCACGCGCCAGCCGGTTGCGTTCCTCACGCGCCGCCGCCTCGCCCACCTGGCGCATCACCTCGTCGCGGTAGGTCGCCGCCTGGCGCTCGCGCTCCGCGCTCTGGGCGATGCGCTCATTCAACGCCTCCACACGCCACAGAAGCTGGCTGAGGGGCCAACCGCCTACTTGCGGAGCGACAGGTTCGCCTGCCACCAGCCGCGCCAGCGCACGGTCGAGCTGCGCCAGCCGGGCCAGCAACGGCCAGCTCAGCGCGAGCCCAACGAGCATCGCGACGCCGACGCTCACGCCCAGCGCCGTTGGCGTCGCGATCCGCGCGTGGCTCAACCAAAGGGCCATCGCGACGCCCGCCAGACCAGATGCGCCAACGCTCAGCCACAGCAGGAGGATGGTGTGGTATGGCGCGGAACCGCCGTGTACGTCGCTGTTGGAAGCCATCGGCGTCGTTTCGCTCATCAACTGGCCTCCTCTGTGAGTGAGTCGTTGGGCGGTTCAAGCTGGGCGCGACGGTCGGCGCCGCGCAGCCCCAGCATCGCATACACGCCGCTCCCGAGGATGAGCGCCCCCGCCACACAGAATATCGTATCCACTGGGCCAAATGTCATCCCGAAGGCGTTGGTGGAGAAGCCCGCAAGCGGGCCGCTATCGAGCCAGCCCGCCAGCGCCGCGCCCGCCAGTGTCGCCACGGTGGAGAGCGGTGTCAGCAGCGACGCGACACGCCCGACCAGCCGCGCCGGCGTCTCGCGCAACAGCAGCGGCCCGCCCGCGACATCGAGCGTGGCCAACGGAATGCCCATGACGAAGAGCGCCACCACCGCCGCGCCAAAGCTATTGAGCTGGGCGTAGACGATCACCAACGCGCCGATTGCGATGGTAGACATCCAGATTGTGCGCGTCAGGCCCACGCGTTGCGCCAGCGCGCCGCCGAGCACGGCTCCGCCGATCAGGCCAACGCCGAGCGCCGTGCTGAGCAGGCCGTAGAGGTTGAGCGGCGTATGCAGATTGTGGGTCGTGAAGAAGACATCCAGCGCGTTGAGCGCGCCTGCGCCGAGCATGGCGACCGCAGTGACGAGCGCCAGCACGCTCAGTGTGCGCGAGCGCGCGAGAAATACGATCCCTTCGCGCATCTCACCGAGAAGATGACCATGCGCCCGCCGCTCTCCCGTTGCGCTGGCTGAGGAGCCCAGACGCAGGGTTGTCAGCATGCCGAACGCGATGGCGAATGAGGCGGCGTCGATCAGCAGCGCCCACTGCGCGCCAAACGCCAGCAGCAGCGGCGCGGCGATGGCGGGGCCGAGCAGCATGCCCAGACTGGCCGATCCTTGCAGAAAGCCCATCGCCTTCGCGCGCGATGACTCGTCGACGATCTGGCCGAGCAACGCGAGGCTGGCGGGCGCGGAAAACTGCGCGCAGGTCGCCAGAACCGCGACGGCGAGGTAGATCGCGCCAAGTGATGTGGTGGTGGAGAGTGGGAAGTTCGCCAGCGCGCCAATCCGCAGCAGCCCGGTCGCGGGGATGAGCGCGAGCGTGACCAGCGCGCTCACCATGTAGGCGCCCAGCATTGCGGCGCGCTTGCTCATGCGATCCACCAGCGCGCCCGCCAGTGGCGCGACGAGAATGGGCGGAACTGAGGCGGCGATGAAGACTCCGCTGACGGCGAGCGGCGCCCAGCTCTGGCCGCGCGCGAGCGTCGCGGCGATCCAGACAACGAGGGTCGTGTTGAAGACGAAGTCGCCAAAGACGGACCCGGTCTGCCCCAGCCACAGCAGCAGAAAGTTGCGGTTGTTGAAGATGCTCGTGGGCGGAGGAGTCGCGGTCCGCGGCGAATGATCGAGTGGCGCGCTAGCGTTCATGGTGACGCCCCCTTTCCTCTCCTCAGTGTATGGAGAGGGCAGTCAGATCACATCGCCCGCCAGAGTGGAGTTTAGCGTCCCTCGTTTGGGGGAGCGTCAACCTGCGACTTCCGCAGTTCCTGCTGATGCGCGAGCCGGTGCGCCTCCATTGCCCCACGCTGCGCCTGATGCTGCGCCTGATGCTGCGCCTGATGCTGCGTGCGGATGATCTTGCCAGTGAAGGCCCAGAAGATGGCCAGCGCGGCGTCGAGCGCGATGCTCAGTCCGGGGTTGACGAACGCGAGCGCTAGCGCCACTACATACATCGGGCCGCCCAGGAGATACTGGCGTGTATAGCCATTGACCTCGGCGTCATCGGCGTCAGAGACGAGCAAGCGACGCCGCCAGACGATGCGGAACCACAGCGCGTTGTAGAGGGCCGCCGCGACGATCAGCGTGACGTTGTAGGTGATGGCCGCGAACTGCGCGCCGGACGCCTGGATGTCGTCGGCGACCAGCGCGGTGGGGTAGTTTACGAAGACAATGACCATCAGCAGCAGGCCATTGGCGATAACGAAGAATCGGTCGATGCGCGCGACGAACTGGAACATGTAGTGGTGGTTGACCCACATCACCAGAATCGTCAGGAAGCTGATGACATAGGTAATGAGCGGCAGCTTGAGCTGGTCGAGCGTGGCCTGGGCCGTCGCGCCGCTCTTGGGCGGCGCGATGCTGAGGACGAGCAGCGTCATGGCGATAGCAAAGACGCCGTCACTCAGCGCCTCTAGCCGTCCGGTCTCCTTGCGCTCCTGTGCCGCGCTAGGCGCGGTGTGCGCTGCGCGCTCTGGCTCATCATGCCACATGGCTCGCTGCTCCTCTTCCCGCCTGTTCCCGACGCCACAGACTGTACCACCTGCGCCCACTCCTCCAACACTCCCCAGATGGGCAGGGAGCTACGGATAGAGAAGAGCTCAGTCGCTTGTCCGGGAGGCGCTCAGGACGCTTCGAGTCGCTTCAGGGAGTTGCGATGGCGCGTGAGATAACGGAGGAGCGGCAGGCGATGCCAACCAGAGTGACACATGCGCGGGCCGCAGCGTTTCATCCGCTACGCTGATAAGCTCATGGCAAAGACTGTCGATGTTCACCTCGCTACGCAGCGAGGCGCTGAACGCCGCGAGCGTCTTGGCCGCATCATATTTCCGGCGGTAGAAGCGTCGGTCGATGAACGTCTGAATGCGCGCCCGCACTGGCTGGAACAACGCGGCGACCACCAGCGTAGCGAGAACAATCGCGAGCGGGCTATCTTTCTGCCCGGTGACGCCGCGCGCTACCTGTTGAAGCGCGAAGACACTGCCGACGTAGACAGCCGCCAGCACGCTCGTGACCAGGCCATACACGAGGGTGCGGTTGAGTAGAAGTCCAAGATCGTACAACCGGTAGCGCAGCACGGCTATGGCGAATGCGATTGGGCCAAAGGTCAGCGCTACCGTGCTCACGCTCGCCTGTACGATGAAAAAGAGCGAGTCTGCCGCCGCCAGCGCGGGATCAAGAATGGGAAGCAGCGCAAGAACGATCTGTACGAGAACCGTCGCGGCAATGCCAACAATGACCCACCTGGTCTGTTGCCGTTGGAGCGGAGTCGATACCACCCGATAGCGATATACCTGCGCGAGAACCAGGCCGACCAGGCAGATCGAAAGCACATTGAGCTGCGCGCCTGAATCAACGGGGAGAATGAGCGTGAGAACCAACGCGGCGCATGCGGGAATCAACAACCAGCCCATCCAGCGCGGAGCGAAGCGACCGTTCGGAAAAAGGGCGAGAAACAGGCAGAGCAGAATGACGTTCAATGTGCTCAGCGCCGCAGTCGCGACAGCCCAGGGCGTCTGCGCGCCCGGCGCGGGACCAACAGGCGCGCTCAATGCGCCCTGTGTCACGAGCTGCGTGGCGACCAGCAGCAGGTAGAGCGTATTTGAGCGGCGCCAGAAGAGCAGGGCAGCGACGCCAAACCAGACCAACGAGGTCACTATCGCCAGTGATACCGCGTAGGCCGCGTAGGCGCTGGCAGAGATGTTCCACTGACTTAGCGCCGCAGCCTGGCCAGGAGTGAGCTGGCCAATCACGCAGCGTGACGCGCAGACCGTCCGCAACAGGGAAAACGCGGGCAGCATGGTTGCCATGTAGACACTGAGCGCGAAGGCGACGGTGGCCGCGGCGACAAGACGCGCGACGACAAGCCATACCCCACGCAGACGAACTTCGCTGGGCTCCACGGTCGTAGCGCCAGCGATCGAGCTATGAGCTATCGTAGAGTTCAGGCGCTCCACAGGCGTATCTCCTGCCGCCTCATGCTACGCATGCGCTGTGAGCGTTCTGCTCTGAGACTCCGCCAACGGCCTTCGTGACCCACGCGACATGCGGACATCTGCGTTGCGCCTATTGTACCGCGCGCAACGTCCGCTAATCGTTACGGCAAACGCGACATGGCGCGCAATCGCCATACGCGCCCCCCTCATTTATCTGCTCGCTGCTCTCTTCGCTGCGGGGCGCGTTCCACCTGGCCTGACCTGCATGGCGCTTGAAAAGAGAGTCGATGGCGCTCGCATGCCCGCGCCCGACGTGGTCGTTATGCGCGTTGTACCTATCGGATGCGGCGGCGTATACTCAAATTGGCGCGGAGCGCCTGATTGGTGGATGTTCAGGCGGGTCTCGCCGACGTTGCGATGGGAGGAGCCGCGCCATGACCCAGAGAATCGTGTCGCCGGGTTTGCGGCTATGCCAGCGCGCATGGCTGGAGATGGCGTTGGTGGCCACATCTCCCAGAGCGCGACGTTGGGAGAGGACCGTCTGGGTCGTGGTCGGTGCCGTCACTGCGGTCATGCTTGCGCTCAGCGGGTGCGCTCCTGTGGCGCGCTCTCCCGCGCCAACGCCAACGGCATCCACGCTCCAGCCGCGCCTGTATGTCATGACCCACAGCCAGCCCAGTCCCCCGTCGAGCGCGCCGCCCGCTGTGCATGTCGCCGCGCTCGCGCCTGGCGACGGCTCGACACAGTGGAGCCTGACGCCCAGCACGGCGTATCCCTTCCATCAGGCAGTCGCGACAGCCATTGGGGATACGCTGTACGTGATGTCGGATCACCTTCCGGCCAATCCCAACGATACGTCCACGCCGACTGGCGCCCTCTCGGCGATGCGCTCCAGTGACGGCCATACGCTCTGGAAGGCGCAGCTCGGTCTCTTCATTTCCGCGCCCGTCGTGTCGAACGGTATCCTCTACAGCACCGCCATTCAGTCGAGTGGGCAGGGCTCCAGCGCCACGCGCAGCAAATGGGTGTATGCGCTCCACACGTCCGATGGCTCTCACGTCTGGAAGGCGCAGCTTCCCGGCGAGTTCGGCCTGACTGATGAGGTGGTTCTGGTGGGCGGTGTGCTGTACATCGCGTCGAATCAGTTCTGCTTCGACGCGTGCAGCGCCGCGTACCTCTTCGCCGTTCGCGCGACAGATGGCAAGCTGCTCTGGGAGCAGACCATCAGCGGCAACCTGAACATTTCCGCGCCAACGGTAGATCATGGCGTCGTGTTTCTGTCGGTTCCGACGGTCGAGATTCCCTATGGTGGGCTGCGTGAAATCATGGCGTATGACGCGGCGAGTGGCGCGTCGCTCTGGAGCCGCGTCACCTACCTGGAGGACTCGTACGCCGGCTCTCATCAGTTCGTCGCGGCCACCGGCCTCGTCTACACGGGGCTCGCGAAACCAGTCGCCTCAGACCCGTATCGACCTGACCGCTGGGCCTATGCGCTCGCCGCCTTGGATGGCCGGACAGGCGCGACCAGGTGGCAGGTCTCGACAGACCTCTATCCGTTCATCTACGCGCACGATGATCAGGCGCTCTATACGCAGACGCAGACAGCGACCGCATCGGGGAGCGTCGCGAACCAATCACTCGCTTCCTATGCGCTCAGCGATGGGACTCGCCGCTGGCAGACGCCGACTGATCCACAGGCCCAGGTCATGGGGCTGGTGAATGGCGTTCTGTATGAAAACATCGACAGCATCACGGCTGGCGCTCCGGCGCGGATGGTCGCCCTGGACACAGGCAATGGTATGCGACGCTGGCAGATTCAGCTCGCCCCTGCGCCAGGCAAAGGCTCAGTCGGGACCGTAACGGGGCCATTCGAGCTGATGAACGACGCCCTCTATGTCGTGGTCAGCGGCGAAACGCTCTATGCGCTCGCTCCATCCGACGGACACGTCATGTGGCGCCAGACGTTTGACAGCGCCGTCGTCGACCTCCAGTACGGCTCGTAGCCACTCAACATATACGCGCAAGGCAAGCGCCCCGCCCGCACATCCTTTCGCTGGCAGTCGCCAAGAGATGTGCGGGCGGGGCGTGGGTTTTATGCTCGTCTGGCGCGCTGCGCTAGTTGCGCTAGTTGCGCAGGGGCTTGCCCGTCTTGAGGGTATGCTCCATGCGCGCCTGGGTGGCGGGCATGCCGCACAGGCTCAGGAACGCCTCGCGCTCCAGATCAAGCACATCCTGCTCGCTGAGGGTGTCGAGCGGAGAATGCTCGCCGCCCGTCAGCACCCAGGCCAGCTTGCCCGCGACGACGGCGTCGTGCTCCGTGACGCGACCCACCAGCCGCATGTTATCCACCTGCTGCTCCAGCGTCAGCCGCGCGCCGATCCCCGCCGGACGGATGACGCCTGATTCGGGCGCCTGCCACTCGCCGCGCGCCTTCGCCGCTGCCAGCGCGAGCGCGTCAGCTTTGGCGTCGCCCAGCAGGCGCTCACGGTCGAGCGTGACGGCGTCAGTCTTTTTCAGGAAACCATACGTGCGGGCGTCGTCGGCGCTGGTCGCGACGGTCGCGACGGCGACGATCTCGAAGGCGTGGCGCGCAGGCGCAAACGGGCCGCCCTCATGCGTCACCTTCTGCGCGAGCGTCTGCCAGCGCAGCAGCATCTCTTTGCAGCCGCCACCCGCTGGAACCAGTCCGACGCCGACCTCGACGAGGCCAAGATACGTTTCCGCCGCCGCGCGCACATGCTGGCCGTGCATCACGACCTCGCAGCCGCCACCGAGCACGCGTCCCGCTGGCGCCACCACAACAGGAACCGGGCTGAACTTCAGCCCCATGTTGGCCTGTTGCAGATTGTTGACGGCCCGCTCGATCAGCTGGAATTGCCGCATGCGCGCGGCCATCAGCACCTGGGCGAGGTTCGCGCCGACGCTGAAGTCGGGCGCGTCGTTGGTCACGACGATGGCGCGCCAGTTGGCCCTCGCCTCCTCGACACCCGCCGCCAGCATCGCCGCGATGTCGTCGTCCAGCGCGTTCATCTTCGTGTGGAACTCGATGCCCAGCACCTCGTCACCCAGGTCAATCAGCGAAGCGCCGCGATTTTCCTTGACGACACGCGCGCCCGATGCCCGCAGACGCGCCATGCTGGGGCGACGCGCGCTCTCGGGTAGCGGCTGATA
>DASQSS010000124.1:0-21915 GCA_035642255.1 Ktedonobacterales bacterium
CGCCCCGCAGGCGGCCCCAATGGTAACGGCGGTCGTCCTGCCCCACGCCCTGGCGCCCCACGGCCCGGCGGTGGCCCTGGTCGTCCCGGTGGTGGTCCTGGTCGCCCAGGCGGCGGCCCTGGTCGTCCCGGTGGTGGCCAACGCGGCGGCCAGCGTGGTGGTCCACGTGGCGGTGGGCGCCGAGGCGGCCCGCCACAGGCGGGACCGCGTCCTGATCGCAAAGAGGTTCGTCCAACTGGGCCAGTGACCATCCCGGCCCAGATCATGGTCAAAGACCTGGCCGAACTGCTCAGCGTCTCGGTCAATGAGATCATTCGCAACCTGATTGCGAATGGCGTCTACGCCAGCATCAACGAGGTGATCAGCTACGACATCTCCTCGAAGGTCGCTGAAGCGATTGGCTATACACCAGATCAGGCCGTGACGACCGCGCCCGCGGTGGTCGCCTCACGCGCCCAGGCCGCAGCGGCTGCGGCTGCTGCCGCGCGCATCGCGTCGGCTGACCCGTCGCGTGTTACGCGACCACCCGTGGTGACCGTCATGGGCCACGTTGACCACGGTAAGACCTCCCTGCTGGACACGATTCGCAACACGCGCGTGGCTGCGGGCGAGGCTGGCGGCATTACGCAGCACATCGGCGCCTATCAGGTCGAGGTCAATGGTCGCAAGATCACCTTCCTCGATACGCCGGGTCACGAGGCGTTTACCGCTATGCGCGCGCGCGGCGCCCAGGTGACAGACATCGCCATCATCGTCGTCGCGGCGGATGACGGCGTGATGCCACAGACCATCGAGGCGATTGACCACGCCCGCGCCGCGCAGGTGCCGATCATCATCGCGCTGAACAAGATCGACAAGCCAGGCGCGAATCCCGATCACGTCAAGCAACAGCTTGCCGATCGCGATGTCGTCATTGAGGAGTACGGCGGCGAAGTGATCTGTGTGCCGGTCTCCGCCAAGAAGAACATCGGCATCCAGGACCTGCTGGAGATGATCCTGCTGGTCGCCGACATCCTGGACCTGAAGGCCAACCCCAAGGGGCAAGCGCAGGGCGCCATCATCGAGGCGCGCATGGCCGCCAACAGTGGTGTAACCGCCTCCGCGCTGATGCAGGAGGGTACGCTCAAGGTCGGCGACATCATCGTCACGGGCTCGCTCTACGGCAAGGTGCGCGCGATGTTCGACGATGCGGGCAAGCGCATCCCGAAGGCGCCACCGTCGCTGCCAGTGAGCATCCTCGGTCTCTCTGAGGTGCCAGAGGCGGGCGAGCGCTTCGAGGTCGTGGCCGATGAGAAGGCGGCCCGCGCGCTGACGGAGGAGCGCCGTGATCAGGCGCAGCTGGCGGCGCAGCAGACCATCACCCTCGACACACTCTATGCGCAGATGCGCGAGGGGCTGGTCAAGGAGCTGAACCTGCTCGTCAAGTCAGACGTGCAGGGGTCGGCTGAGGCGCTCAAGCACTCCCTCTCGCAGATCGGCGACGAAAACCTCAAGGTGCGCCTGATTCACGATGCGGTGGGTAATGTCAGCGAGTCAGATGTCAATCTGGCGTCGGCGTCGAAGGCGATCATCATCGCGTTCAACGTCAAGGTGGATGTCGCCGCTCAGCGGCTCGCCCAGATCGAGGGTGTCGACATCCGCAGCTATACCGTCATCTACAAGCTGGTCGAGGACATTGAGGCGGCCCTGCAAGGCTTGCTGGAGCCGGTCTACAAGGAGCAGGTGGATGGCCACGCCGAGGTGCTCCAGATCTTCAAGGCGGGACGACAGCTCGTCATCGGTGGCTGCCGCGTAACGGATGGCAAGCTCGTTCGGTCGGCGCAGGTTCGTGTGCTGCGCAAGGGCGAGACGGTCTTCAGCGGCGGCATTCAGTCGCTGCGGCGGGGCAAAGATGACGTGCGCGAGGTCGCGACCGGCTTCGAGTGCGGTGTCACGCTCGACGACTTCAACGCGCTTGAAGTCGGTGACATCATCGAGACCTACAGCCGGGTGCGCGTCTAGAAATAGCCGCGCATCGGGCTGATGTCCGCGCGCTGTTTATGCCTGCTGTGGGGTCGCGGCTGAGCGAGGAGTCACTCCTGCTCTGCTTGCGACCCCACCGACTATGGGCATATGCTACCAGCAACGGGCGTCGTCGCGCTTAGTCGTTCCGCGCTGGCGGACAGCGCCGCGCCAAGCGCCCTGAGGCTCGTCGGAGGTGAATCTATGCCAAATACACGCCGTCCAGACCAGCTTGGTCGGGTCATCGCGCAGGAGTTGAGCGATCTGATGCGCCTGCGCGTCAAAGACCCACGTATCGGTTTCGCCAGCATTACCGGGGTGAACGTCTCACGCGACCTGAGCGTCGCGAAGGTGTATATCAGCGTGATGGGCTCCCCGGACGAGCAGCGCGAAACGATGCGGGGGCTGCGTCACGCCGCGGGCTTCCTGCGGCACGAGCTTGCGCAGCGTCTCAGCGTGCGCCATGTGCCAGAGATCACCTTCCTGCTGGATGAATCCATCGCGCGCGGCGCCCGGATGCTCGATCTGTTGAATCAGATCAGCCACGAGCAAGAGCCAGATCCCGTTGGAGCGCCAGGCGCGCGTGATTTGCTCGAACCGGACCAGGATTGAGCGCCGTCCGCGTAGCATGCGTGTCCAGATCGATACATCAATTGAAGAGTGTTTCTCGCGGGACGGTGGGCAGGGCGCCCACCGTCTTCGCTGTGTAGCGAGGAGAGCGGCGACGTGACCACACAGGAAAGCGCGCGGCGTGAACGCATGGCGGCGCTGCTGGCGCGCGAGATAGATCCCGCGTCGGCTGAGCGCGCCTGGGGGCTGATCGAGCGGGCGCAGCGGATCGTGGCGCTGGCGCATGAGAAGCCTGACCCTGACGCGCTCGGCTCGGCGCTCGGGCTGGCCTGGGCGCTGCGCCCGTTGGGCAAGCAGGTCGTTGTCGCCTGCGCCGATCCTGTGCCAGCGAACTATACGTTCCTGCCTGGGCGCGAAATGGTCGTGACGGAGCTGCCCGATGAGGCGTTCGATCTCGTCATCGCGCTCGACGCTGGTGAGCTACCGCGCTACGGCGCGCTCTACACACGCCATCAGGCCTTCTTTGACAGCGCGACCCTGTTCAACATGGATCATCACGTCACCTCGGCGGGCATCGGCGCCTGCGCTATCATCGATGTGGCCTCCGCCGCCACCGCCGAGCTACTGACGCTCTTCCTGCTCAATCGTGGCGTCGCCATCGGGCAGGAGGCAGCGATCTGCCTACTCGCGGGCATCATCACCGACACACGCGCCTTCGAGTTCGACGCGACGACCGATCGCACGCTGCTCGCGGGCGCCTATCTCGTCGCGTCGGGCGCGAAGCCTGAGGACATCATCAAGCCGATGTATCGGCTGAAGCCGCTCGCCAAGGAGCGGCTGTGGGGGCGGGCGCTTCAGTCGCTCGGCAGCGCGGTGGATGGGCGCATTGTCTGGGCGACCATTCGCCAGAGCGATCTCGCCGCAGTCGACGCCACACCCGATATGGACGATGGCCTGCCTAGCTTCCTGATGGATACGGAGGGAGTCGCGCTGGCGGCGATCTTCCGCGAGGCGCCCGACGGCGCGACCCGTGTCAGTCTGCGCTCCGCCGCGCCCTATGACGCCGCCGCGATCTGCGCGCAGTTCGGCGGTGGCGGCCACATCCGCGCTTCCGGCTGCACGCTGCGCATGGACATCGATGAGGCGCAGCGTGTCTTCGTCCTCGCGCTGGAGCTGGCGCTGCGCGAGCAAGGGTAAGGAGTCAGAGCCTGCCCCAGCGCCGCCCGCTCTACGGGCGAGGCGTGAGCAATGAAAATCCCCTCTCCTGATGGGAGAGGGGCTGGGGTGAGGGTTCTGTCCTGCCGCTACTCTGGCTGAGGCGCGGGTGATGGCGATGAGGCGGGCGTCTCATGCGGTGTCTGCCGCTGCGGCACATAGTAGCTGGGCGGCGGCGGATAGGTCACCGGAGTTGTGGCTTGCGGCGCCGTCGGCGTAGGCGGTGGCGCCGGCATGGCTCCATCTGGGCGTGTCGCGTCCGGGGCAACGCCCCAGCCAGTGGGCGGATACCCGGGATGCGTGGGATAGGGTGGATAGGGGAGATAGCCCGCATATGGCTGCTGCGGCGGATAGCCGGGATATGGCTGCTGTCCCGGCTGCGGTGGGTAGGCGGGATAGCCCGGCATGGGGTAGTAGGGCGCGTAGGGATACGCGCCCTGTGGCGGATACGCCATTGGACGAGGCGCCTGTGGGGCGGCGGTGGCGGGATCTATAGGCGCGTTGCGCGCTCCATGCGCGCCTGCCATCGCGCAGAAGCCCAGGCAGACCAGCGCGGCGACGATCTCCTGTATGAGCAGAAAGACGAGCTGCTGCGACAGGTGTGCGCGGCTGAAGTCGCCGAAGAAGACGCCAGAGAGCGTGCCATCGCTCCCGGTGAGGGCCGCCGCGATGATCGAGGCTACCACCCAGATGGATGAGCTTGTCAGCCAGACCCACATCCCGGCGGACGCGCCTCCGGCATGGCGCCCCTGCGCGACAGCCGCCAGACGTCCGGCGCGCGACGCGAACCAAACAGTCACCAGGCCGACGAGCAGCATGGCGAGATAGGTCGCGAGCAGCATCGGCAGCAGTGCGGGGGCGATGGTCGTCGGATCGGCGATGCCGCCCGAGGCCAGCGTGGTAAACGTCTGCTGGATAGCCCGCAGCCAGCCCTCTGAGCCGCGCGCCGCCGCTGTCGAGATGGCTACCTGCCCGATGGCGAAGAGGCCGCTGACTAGCCCGATGCGCACGCCATAAGCGCGTGGCGCGTCTCGCTCACTCATGCTCTCGTCGCTCCTCGTCCACTCATTGCCTGATCTTGCCTGACCGACAGACGCCAACCGACTCTGGAGAGATCATGCGTCATGCGCCGCAAAAGCGCAACTTGCGTGTCTTGCGTGTCTTGCGCGCGTGATGGCCGCTACTTAGTTCTCGCTGTCGGGGTCGTCAAGCCCGTCAATTGGCAGCTCGTCATCGAGCAGTCCAATCGAGTCGAGTGAGCCGAAGTCAAACGCATCGTGATCGGCGCCATTCTGGCTCGCGCCGTTCTGCCCGGCTCCGTTGGCGCCTGGGTAGGGTTGACCCACCAGGCGATCATAGAGGATCTGCAGCTGATCCTCATTGGTGAAGTAGACTGTCAGCGAGCCTTTGCCCTTGGTCGAGCGCTGCAACCGCGCTTTCATCTCGATCGCGCGGATGAACTCCTGTTCCAGGTGCTGTGTCTCGAAGCTCTGTGGGCGCGCGGCGCCGCCACGACGGTCGGGCGTCAGACTGAGGGCGGCGGCGTTGACACGGCGAGCCAACTCTTCGGCGGCGCGCACACTCATCATCTGCGTGATGATGAGCTTGGTCGCGTTGACGCGCTCGCTCTCATCAGTGATCTGCAAGACGGCGCGCGCGTGGCCCTCGGTAAAGACCTTGGGCAGCTGCATCAGGGCGTCCTGCGCCTCACGCGGGAGCTGGAGCAGGCGCATCTTGTTGGTGATGGTCACGCGGTCGCGTCCGACGCGCTCGGCGATCTGCTCGTGTGTCAGGCCATACTCATCGACCAGTGTGGTGTAGGCGCTGGCCTCTTCCAGCACATTCAGGTCGCGGCGTTGCAGGTTCTCGACCAGCGCCAGCTCTAGCGCCAACTCGGGCGTCACCTGGCGGATGACCACCGGAACCATGTCCACATCGGCCATCTGAGCCGCACGCCAGCGACGCTCACCAGCGATGAGCTGGTAGCGCGGATCGTCGGGGTTGTCGTCAATCAGTGTGACGAGCAGCGGCTGGAGCAGACCATACTGCTGGATCGAAGCCGCCAGATCGAGCAGGGACGGGTCGGCGTCGAGCGCGGCGCGTGGCTGCTGCGGATTCGGCGTGATGGCGTCCACGGGAATCTCGAAGAGCGCAGAGGCGGAGAGGCTAGTATCGAGCGCGCTGTCGTCGGTGATCGGCGCGGCGCCAGGGATGAGGGCGTCGAGGCCACGCCCCAGGCCGAAACGCTGCTTAGGCATGCGAGTCCTCCATCGACGCGGCGCGAGCGATTACCTCTTCCGCGAGACTTTTATAGGCCAGCGCGCCCGGCGAGCGTTGGTCGTGCTCCAGGATGGTCAGGCCGAAGCTCGGCGCCTCGGAGAGCCGGACATTGCGGGGGATGAGTGTCTGAAATTTCTCTTTGGGGAAGTGCTGTGTGATCTCGTCCACCACCTCGGCGGCCAGGCGTGTGCGCGGGTCGTACATCGTCAGTATGACGCCGAACAGGCTGACGCTGGGGTTGAGCCGGTCGCGCACCAGGCGAATCGTATTGAGCAATTGCTGCATGCCTTCCAGAGCGAAGTACTCGCACTGCAGCGGCAGGATCACGCCGTTGGCGGCGGTGAGCGCGTTGACGGTCAGCAGCCCAAGTGATGGCGGGCAGTCGATCAGCACGAAGTCATACTCGCCGCGCACGCTTTCGAGGATGCGCTTCAGCCGGTACTCGCGCTGATCGAGGTAGACCAGCTCGATGTCGGCGGCGTAGAGGTCCACCTTGGCGGGCAGCAGCGAGAGATTCGGGCGCAGCTCGGCCTTCACGACGTCGGCGACCTTAACGGAATCGTTGACCAACAGCTCATAGATCGAGAGGCCGACGCGATGTGGGTCCACACCGAAGCCGGTCGTCGTGTTGGACTGCGGGTCCAGGTCAATCACGAGTGTCTTGCGTCCGGCGCTGGCGAGGCAGGCGGCGAGGTTGATCGAGGTCGTCGTCTTGCCCACGCCGCCCTTCTGATTGGCGATGGCAAACACCCTGGTTTCTGGCATCGGCGACCGCCCCCCTTTCGGCGTGTGGAACAGGCTATACAGCAGCGAGCGAGCGCCATACTGAGCGCTGGCTCGGGCAGGTGATGTCAGCGGGCGTCTCCGCGCTGGCTGACGAGGAGCGTCAGACCCGGTGGACGCCGCAGGAAAACACCCGCCTGGCGTCGTCTCACCCCGCATTGCGCGAGGTGGCGACGCAGACGAGCGGTCATCGCTGTAGCGCCCGGTCTACTCTGGCTGAGACGCCGTGCTATTGTACCGTATCGCGTCTATGGGCGCCAAGGGACCGACGCCGTTCGGGCCATCAGTGTGACCCGTTTGGGAGGGGGCGCCACATCACCCTCTCCATGCTATACTCGATGCAGGCGCTCGGCGTTTGTGAGCTTGCGGAAAGGATGGCGCGCATGGCCACGGAAACGTCTACCTCGCGCGGAAGCACACGCTGGTATGCGCGCTCGGTCTGGAGGCTAGTTTTGGGCGCGCTAGCCCTCTGCGTGCTGGCGGCGCTCGCTGTCGAGGTGGTCGCGCCACTCAGCGCAGGGTTGCCGCTTGGTTGGGGCCAGTACCACAATAGCCAGCATCACCTGCGCGTTGGCACGCCACCCTTCTGGAATGTCATCGCGGACAACAGCATCAATCAGGGCGCGCTGACCAATTGCGCGTTCGCTGTCGTCGCCAGCCCCTTGTCGGAGTCCGCGCCACACTCCACGGCGAACATCATGCGGATGTCGCGCTGGATGGGTGTATTTGTGACTGACCCATGTGATTCAGGCGCGGGCGCCGCAGGGCAAGCCTCGCTCTGGCGCGCGACCGGGCAAAGCGTGGTCGTCGCGGGGCAGCGTGAGCCGGTGCAGATGGAGACTGTCGGCGCTCCGCAGGTGAGTGAGCGTGTTGACGTCTCGCTGCACGGCTACGCCTATACGTTCATGCTGCAAGACCCCACAGCGGCGCAGGCGCAGCAAGACATGCCAGACTTCCTCACGCTCGTGCGCTCCTTCCGCTATACGAGCTAGCTGCTATATGAGCTAACCGCCTGATGCGGCATGTTCGCCCTGTCCACGCCGTGTCCACGCTCTGTCTACCGCCGGACCGTACAGACAGGGCGCCCACATGCCACTATGCGCCTACTCCGCTGTGGCAGGTATCAGCAGGTTGCGGACGTTTGGCTGGTGGTCCAGCGACCAGGCGCGCGCGATCAGCCGCTCCATCTCCTGATGGGTAGCGCCCTGCTGATACGACGCCAGACGAAAAGCTTTGGCTTCCAGCTCGGCGCGGGTGAGCGTGTTGTCTGGGTCGCCGCGTGGCGCCTCAATGCGCGACGTCAGCCGCTCGCCGTCCGTCGTCTCCACCTCGACCAGGCCGATCCAGCGCGCGGGATACGCGGCGTCAATCTCAGGATCATAGACCATTTCGACCCGATCGAGGAAGGCGCGCAGCTCAGGCCGGGTCAGCGCCTCCTCGGTGAAGTCGCTGATGTCCGCGTGCCCGTTGTAGGCGATCTGCGCCAGCACGAAGCCCATCGAGAACTTCGACTGATGAACCGTGCGCGCGGCCGCCGCAGGTCCCAGCACATCAATCGCCGCTTGATAGACATGCGCCCGCACATGCGCGATTCGATCTAGCGTGAGGTTCCGCGACCGCATCACGCTCAAGAGCGCATCGGCGGCAGGGTGCGTATGGCGGCAGGAGGCGTGTACCTTGAAGGATGTGTCGAGGATACTCCAGCGCTCGCCCAGCCCATCGGTCAGGCGCGCGGGCTCCGCATCGGAGGACATCCCCGCCGCCATGCCCTGCTGGCCCTCCAGGATTCGGCTTGCGCCCGTGAAGCCATCCATCGCGAGGTAGGCGGCGAGCAAGCCATCGGCGGCTGCCTTGGCGGTATGCAGCTGCTTCGAGTCAGCGGCGTCGCGCAAGAACTCCCAGAGGCCTGCCGCTTGCGTGCCTGCCGAACCGAGCGCATGTGTCATTTGCTCATCGCTGGCGCGCAGAAGATGCGCCGTCGCGGCTGCGGCGGCCAGCGTTCCCGCTGTGCCCGTGGTGTGGAATATCTTGTAGTGTGAGCGCCCCAGAAACTCGCCCACGCGAATGCCCGCCTCGTAGCCCACGACCGCAGCGACGATCAGGTCGCGGCCACTGGCGCCCGTTTGCTGCGCCGCCGCCAGCGCCGCTGGCCAGACCACTGTCCCTGGATGGAAGACCGAGCTGTTTTGCACGTCATCCTGTTCGACGACGTGCGAGGATGCCGCGTTGACGAGGGCCGCGAACAGTGGCGAGCTCTGTCGCCGGGCCACGAATATCTCGCTTGGCCCTGTAGTTGGCCCCATCTGCGCGGCGAAACGATCGAGAATCGTGACAGGTCGAGCGGCGCGGCCAGCCAGCGCCGAGCTGATCCAGTCGAGGAATAGATCCTTCGCGCGCTCGACGACCGCGGGCGGCAGAGCCTCAAAGCGCACGCTGGCGAGGAATGTCGCCAGCCCCCGTGTTGTGCCGCTCCTATCCTGCCGGGCATAGCTGGTCGTTGTTTGCATGGCGCTCCTCCTGACGATGCTCGCTCACATATCCAGTCCGCAATGTGCGTTCACCTCGCGGACCTGATGGCTCATCATGCGGTGGATGGACTGGACGATAAGTGAATTGTAGTTGATCGCGGGCCACTCTGGAGCGCCGGATGCGCTGTGCGGATACGCCGTGGTGGTGAAGCGGGCTGGCGGCTGCACATTTGACAGCGTCGCGCTCGCCTGCGTATCATCCTGGCAATAGTTGGCGGCGCGGAGCGATGCGCCTGTCCTGATCGGTCCTGATCGGTCCTGATCGGTCCTGATCGCACACACTGGTGATGGAGGTATCGCATGCGCGCTCCCCTGGCCGCGTCCGACGCCTCTCACATGCTCATCGCTCACGCGCTCGAAGGACTCCTTGCGTCCATCGTGTCGCTCCTTTCTGTTCTGCCTCTCCTCGGCCTTATTGCGCTCCTTTCGCTCTCGCTTAGACGCCCCGCCGCGCATCTGGCCTCTGGCGCGGTGGGGCGGTAGCCGAGGCGATCCCGCGCGACATCCGGTGACCCGGGGAGAGCGACGCCGCTCACCCTGACTCCCCCAACGACGGCCCACCCTGGCGCGAGCCTGCTCGATCCATCTTGACGAGACTCGATGAGACTCGACGAGACTCGACACGGCTCGACCATGTGACGCGCCGTCCCTCAGAGGTCCCGCTCTTTCGCTCTCTGTCTGACTCTGACTCCCTCGTGTTCACCACATCTCTGAGGGTCACCACCTCGCTGCGCGCAGCCGCCTCCGGTCGCGCCGGCGAGTCGCATGAAAGGTCACCAGCATATGGTTCAGCAGACATCGCATCCAGCCAGCGAGCAGCCCGGCTCCGCATCTCAGGCGTCTCAGCAGTCGCAGATGGACGAGCGCCGCGCTGAGGCGCCCATCATCCCCACCATCGCCACGGCTGAGGGGCTGGCCTACTTCCAGGGACGCTTCACGCCGATGGCTGAGGCGAACGTCAGTGTCGCGACGCACGGCCTGCACTATGGCACAGGCTGCTTCGAGGGCATCCGCGCCTACTGGAACGCTGATCACCAGCAGCTCTATGTGTTGAAGCTGCGCGAGCACTTCGAGCGGTTCGCACACTCGCGCCGCATGTTGATGATGAAGCCCGTTGAGTCGGTGGATGAGCTATGTGGCGTCACAATCGAGTTGTTGCGTCGGCAGAATATCCGCTCCGACGCCTACATTCGCCCGGTGGCGTTCAAGTCGTCGCGCACGATCAAGCTGACCCTCAGCTCGCTCGATGACGCCGTCTGCATCTACGCTTTCCCGATGGGGAACTATGTCGACATCAGCGCGGGCCTCAACGTCTGCGTATCGAGCTGGCGGCGGGTCAGTGGCAATGCCATGCCTGTGCGCGCCAAGACAACGGGCGCCTACATCAATAGCTCGCTCGCCGTGGATGAGGCCGCCGCGAATGGATTCGATGAGGCGATCTTCCTGACGCAGAGCGGGACCGTCTCGGAGGGTAGCTCCTGCAACATCTTTGTCGTCAAGCATGGGCGCATCAGCACGACGCGCGCCGCCGACGACATCCTGGAGGGCATCACCCGCGACGCGGCGATAGGCATGCTTGCGCGCGACATGGGCATGACGACAGAGGTGCGCGCCATCGAGCGCACGGAGCTCTACGACGCCGACGAGATCTTCTTTACCGGCACGGGCGTGCAGGTCTCACCTGTCACGCGGGTTGATCGGCGCGCCATTGGCGATGGGCGCCCCGGTCCGATCACGATGGAGCTGCAGCGCCGCTACCTGCGCGCCGTGCGTGGCGATGACCCCGCCTACAGCGACTGGCTCACCCCGGTCTACCAGCAGTAGGAATCTTCTACCGCTGGAGGCTGCGCCCGGCTTCCAGCGGCGCTGGCGTGGGGATGTGACGCTGGAGGACAACTCCGGGACGCGAATGGTATCCTGTAATCAGAGCAGCCGAGGAGGTGAAACATGTCACAGCCAGTTACCAGATCAGATGGAGCGCGCGAACAGACGCCAGAAGAACGGCGTGTGGCGCGAATGGCCCAGAATCAGGCGCTGATTGCGCTCCTTGACTCATGGGAGAACGAAGACCCGCAAGAACAGCGCGAGACGCTCGAACTGCTCATGCGCACACTCGATGAAGATCGGCCGTCCTCTCGCAAGCTTTTTGAGTCGTAGGCAGTCGCGGCCCATATGATCGTGTTATTAGATGCCGGGCCACTCGGCTTGGTGACGAATCCACGCGCGACAGGAGAGAGTCTGCGCTGCAAGCAATGGCTTGTGGACCTGCTTTCTCAAGGCGTGCGCGTCATTGTTCCTGAAATCGCCGACTACGAAGTGCGTAGAGAGCTTATCCGCGCCAGACGAATGCGTGGTGTCGCGCATCTGGATCAATTCAAAGCCACAGCGGGTTATCTCCCACTAACCACTGAAACGATGATGCGCGCCGCTGAACTATGGGCGCAAGCGCGACAACAGGGACAACCTACCGCGCCGGATCGTGCGCTCGACGCCGATGTTATCCTCGCTGCGCAAGCGCTGCTGCTAGCGCAACATGAGCGAGAGCCAGTGGTGATCGCGACTACGAATGTCGGACATCTCGCGCGCTTTGCGCCAGCACAGCTGTGGCGCGACATTGTGGCGCCGACGCCATAGCGCCTCGATGCGCCTCGATGCGCCTGTGTGGCGATGACCCCGCCTACAGCGACTGGCTCACCCCGGTCTACCAGCAGTAGGGAAAACGCGCCAGCCAGCGGGAATACGCGCGTGACATGTATTCCCGCTGGTTGACATGGTTGCCTTGACGCCTACGCCGACGTCGCGGCCAGTTCCTGACGCGCGAAGATAAGCTGTGTCAGCGCGAGCGCCGCGACGATGATCACGATGGTCGCGATGAGCGACTGCGCGAGATGCTGTGGCGTCGCGCCAAGCGCCAGACTCTGGGCCGCATCGAACAGGCCGTTTGGCGTGTTGGGCTGGAGCCGCGGCGAGATGCCGAGCAGCGCCATCACCAGCCAGGCGGCAAATCCCAGCGACGCGGCGGCGACGGTCGAGCTAGTCAGCGCGCTCGCCAGAAATGTCAGCGTCAGGAAGGCCGTGAGCGCGAGCCAGACGAGCAGCCCCATCTCAGCGAACGCCAGCGCGGATGTCGCCCCGAAGAAGTAGACAGTGTAGGCGTATGCTGTGACGGTGGCGACGAGCAGCCCCATCCCCAGCGTAGCCACCAGCGCTGTGAACTTCGCCGCGACGAAGGCGAGCCGCGAGATCGGCTTGGTCAGCAGGAAGGCCGCTGTGCCGCGCTCCTTCTCGCGCGCGATCGAGCCCATCGCCAGCACAATCGCGATCAGGAAGCCGTTGCCAGCGACGTTCTTGATGTACTGAACGATGGCGTCCTTGAGCGTAGGCGGCGGGACATGGATCTGGATGCCATTCCCGGTGGCGTTCTTGAGCAGCTCAGGCGTATAGTGCGCCGCCAGTGGCGAGAGCATCCCCAGGATGAAGAAGATGGCGACCGTGACTGGCAGGCGGCTGGTGCGCCATGCCTCGCGCAGCTCCTTGCCGAGCAACGCGCGATAGCCTGTGAGGGCGAACGTTTTCATCTACACTACCTCCTGTCGGGATGTCTGGAGCGCTTGTGTCCCAGGCGTCTCAGGCGCCGCTGACTCGCCGACGAGCCGTAGAAAGATCTCTTCGAGACTGGGGCGACCGCGCTCCAGGCGTGTCAGCGCGACACCCGCCTGCGCGCAGAGTGGCGCCAGCGCGTAGGCCGCCGCTCGCGTGTCACGCGCGCCCACCCGCAAGATGTCGTGATCGCGTGCGACGCCATCGGCCCATGGCGCCGCGCGCAGCAGCGCCTCCAGTGTGGCCGCGCCTTCAGCCTGATGCGGCTCCAGCTCGATTTCATAGGTTGGGCGAGCGTAGCGCTCTTGCAGATCAGTGACAGTGGCCGACACGATCAGCTTGCCGTGGTTGAGAATGGCGACGTGGTCGCAGATGCGCTCGACATCTCCCAGGATGTGCGTGGACATGAAGACGGTCGCCTGCCCGCGCAACTCGGCGATGCTCTGCAGAATCTCATAGCGGCCAGCGGGATCGAGCGCGCTGGCAGGCTCATCGAGGAACAATACCTCTGGACGGTTCATCAGCGCCTGCGCCAGGCCGAGCCGCTGCCGCATGCCGCCGGAATAGCCGCCGATGCCTCGGTTGGCCGCATCACTCAGCCCGGTTGTCGCCAACACTTCGGCAACCCGCGCGCGTAGCTCGGCTCCGCGCAACCCGAAGAGCTGACCCGTGAACGCTAGTAGCTCGCGGCCTTTCATCCATGTGTAATAGTTGGGCTGCTGCTCCAGCACGCTCATCCGCTTGCGCAGGTCTACGCCGCCCGTGGCGATGTCGTAGCCCGCCACCGTCGCGCTGCCCGCCGTCGGACGAGCCAGCCCCGTCAGCAGACGGACCAGCGTCGTCTTGCCCGCGCCGTTTGGTCCCAGCAGTCCAAAGACCGCGCCCTGCGGCACGTCGAGGCGCAGGTTATCGAGCGCGGTGATGGCGCCATAGCGCTTGGTCAATCCCACGCACTGAATCGCGCTTGTCATGGCGCTACATATCCTCCCGACCAAAGAAGAGATAGGCTAACGGCCCCAGCGTGCCGATGAGTAGCACAATGACCGCCCACAGGAGCTTGCTGCCGCCGCGCACACGCCGGTCAGCCCGGAAGATGTCGAAGAGACAGAAGACGACCAGCGCCAACTCGGCGAGCGCCAGGGGAAGCAGGAGCGGCCAGATAGCCGCGAGCTGGTCGAGACCTTGAGATGACATGGCGGAACACTCACTTTCGTTCACGCTCGGCGTCGCAGTGACGCCGCGCATCCCAAGGATAGCCCCCAGCGATCAACGCGTTTGCTTGAGTGGGTCAACGGCAGGTCAACAGCGCGTCACAGTTGCGGCACGCCGGGCGCCTCACCATCGCGCATAGGCGGCGGCATCGCCTACAATCGCCTACAATGAAGGCGCGAGACAGGCGTGAGGGAGATGCGCAATCGTGGAGATGAGGTGCGGCGTGATGAGTGACGGCATACCGCCCGCGCAAGCAGGGCAGAGCGCCCAGACTGTGCTGGTCGTTGACGATGACCCGGCGATCGTCGAGCTGCTGCGCGATTTCCTGGTAGCTAGCGACTTCCGCGCGCTGGAGGCGACCAACGGCCAGGAGGCGCTGGACATCATCGCGCGCGAGCCAGTCGATTGCCTGATCATGGATGTGATGATGCCGGGCCTGTCGGGGTTCGATCTGTGCCGGCAGATACGCGCGCGACACGACGCGCCGATTCTCTTCCTGAGCGCGCGGGCTGACGAGACGGACAAGATTCGCGGGCTCATGCTTGGCGGCGATGACTATATCGTCAAGGCGACGGCGACGCCGAATGAGATCGTCGCACGGGTCAAGGCGGTATTGCGACGCTATGCCGCTGGTCACGCCACGCGCCGGGCGACGTACGATTTTGGCCGCTTCAGCCTCGACCCGGTGGCGCATGAGGTGCGCGTGGAGGGCGTTCCTGTTCCCCTCGCCGCGCGCGAGTATGCCATCTTGCTGTTGCTGGTCGAGCATCCGCGTCAGGTCTTTACGCAGGATGACCTGTTCGATCGGTTCTGGGAGGGCATTGGTGATCGCCATGCGGTCGCCGTCTATATCAACCGCATCCGTCAGAAGATCGAGGTGGATTCCGCCGCGCCGCAGTATATCGTGACCGTCCGGGGCGTCGGCTATCGCTTCGAGGGAGGCCATCCATGAGGGCGCTGAGGACACTCTCCAGCCGCCAGTGGCTCGGCGTCATCTGGGCGGCGTATGCGCTGCTGCCGGGGGTGATGCTGCTCATCGGGGTGGGCGTTGGGGCTCTCGTGTGGCCAGGGCAAAGCGCCACCGAGATCATGAATACGCATCCGCTCTTGATCGCACTGCCAGTCGTGACGCAGCTCTCCGTGCCAATTGTGGTGGTCATCTTCGTCGGCTGGGCTGTGCTGAAGCCGCTGCGAGCCATGAGCGACGCCGCGGGCAAAGTCGGCAAGCATGACCTCGATTTCTCGCTGCCATCCTCGCGTGTGCGCGAGATCAACGAAGCGATGACCGCGTTCACCGTGATGGGTGAGGAGCTGCGCGCGGCGCTGGCTCGGCAGGCGGAGCTGGAGCAGGAGCGGCAATTCTACATCAGCGCTATCGCCCATGACCTGAATTCTCCCATCTTCGCGCTGCGTGGCTATCTGGAAGGGCTGGAATCAGGCATCGCGACGACGCCTGAGCGCGCGCGCCACTATCTTCAGGCTTGCCAGGCGAAGGTCACCGAGTTACAGCATCTGACCGCCGACCTCTCCGCCTACACCCAGATCGAGCGGCTGGAGCAGACGATGCGTCGTGAGCCGCTTGATCTGGATGCCTTGCTGGAGGACGCCGTGGAGAGCGTTCGTCCGCAGATAGAGGCGAAGGAGCAGGCGCTGACTGTGGAGCCGCCTCGCAGCGCGCCCACCTGTCTCATTGTCGGCGACCCGCATCTGTTGCAGCGCGCCTTCACGAACGTGCTGGAAAACGCCGCGCGCTATACGCCAGTGGGCGGGCGCATCAGCGTCACCTGGGGCATTGAAGATATCGAGGGTGGGCAGTGGCGTTTCGCGGTGGCGGATAGCGGGCCGGGTATCGCGCCTGAGGACTTGCCGCATCTCTTCGCGCCGTTCTATCGCGGCGAAGCTTCACGCAACCGCGCGACGGGCGGCGCTGGGTTGGGGCTCGCCATCGCCCAGCGCATCATGCGCGCCCACGGCGGAACGCTGACTGCCGCGAATGGTCCAACGAGCGGCGCGATCTTCACGGGGACGATGCCCGTGACCTCGCTCGCGCCTGTCGTCTAGCGCGTTAGAATAACGCGAGAAGTGCGCCCCTGGAACGCTACGACTGCTCCCGCCGGGCGGGACGACAGGCGAGAAACGTAGAAAACGACAAGCACATGCGATTCCTGGACTCATGGAAGCAGCGGGCAGGCCGCCTGAAGCGCGAGACATACGCTCTCTACCTTGCTATGCGCGATCCGCGTGTTCCCTGGTATGTGAAAGCGCTGGCCGCATGTGTCGTGGGCTATGCGTTCAGCCCGATTGACCTGATCCCTGACTTCATCCCCGTGCTTGGCTACCTGGATGATCTCATTCTCGTCCCGCTGGGCGTGGCGCTCGTCGTCAAGCTCATCCCTGCTCCGCTGCTCGCCGAATTTCGGGAGCGAGCCGCCGCGACGCTGCAAGGCAAGACCACCAACTGGGCAGGGGCGAGGGCGGCGGCCATTGTCATCGTCGCACTCTGGGTGATCTTCGCCATCGCCATCGCCGCCTGGGTCTTGCGACTGATTGGCGGGTAGCCCGCGTCCGGAGAGCGCCTCGCCGTGACTTGACCACGCGGCAGCAGCGTGCCTATGATGGACTGGTTGCGCCGCGAGGCCAATCCCCCATTCGCTCCACCGTCTGGAGGCGCCGCGCTCCCCTTATGGCCCTATGACATGGCCCTTTGGCTGGCTCACAGGCTCCCATTGGATGAGCGCTAGAGCTACATAGGGACAAGCTATCAATGAAGATTCACGAGTACCAGGCGAAGGATATTCTTCGCCGGTTCGGCGTGCCGGTGCAGCCGGGCAAAGTCGCCACGACGCCTGAGGAAGCCGAGCGCATCGCTCAGGAGTTCGGCGAGCCGGTCGTCATCAAGGCGCAGGTCTACGTCGGCGGACGTGGCAAGGCTGGCGGCGTCAAGATCGCGCAGGACCCCGCCCAGGCGCGCGAGGTGGCTGGCCGCATCCTCGGGATGGACATCAAAGGGCTGACTGTCGAGAAGGTGCTGGTCACGCCCGCGCTGGACATCAAAGAGGAGTATTACCTCGGCGTCACGCTCGACCGCGCCTCACAGGCGCCCGTGGTGATCGTCAGCGCCGCTGGCGGCATCGACATCGAAGAGGTCGCCGAGAAAGAGCCGGAGAAGATCCTGCGCCATGTCGTGGATATGCGCTGGGGGCTGCCCGCGTTCCAGGCGCGCAAGCTGCTGGCGGCGGCGGGCGTGCCTCCGGTCGTAGTGGCGCGCGGCGGCGCGATTCTCTCGGCGTTGGTGAAGGCCTCTATCGAGAGCGACGCGACACTGGCTGAGATCAATCCCCTCGCGCTGACGGCTGATGGCAAGGTCATCGCCGCCGACGCCAAGATCATCATCGACGACAACGCGCTGCCTCGCCAGAAAGAATACGCCACCTGGGCCGAGCCGGAGGAGGCGAATCCACTGGAGTTCGCGGCCAAGGCCGAGGGCCTCACCTACGTCAAGCTGGACGGTAATGTCGGCATTGTCGGCAACGGCGCGGGCCTCGTCATGACGACGCTCGACATGGTAGCCCGCGCGGGCGGCAAGCCGGCCAACTTCCTCGACATCGGCGGCGGCGCCAAGGCGGAATCCATGAAGAAGGCGCTGCTCTTCGTGGCGCGCGACCCACAGGTCAAGGGCATCTTCGTCAACATCTTCGGCGGTATCACCCGCGGCGAGGAAGTGGCGCAGGGCATCATCATGGCGCAGGCGGAGCTGCCGCAGGGCATGCCGATCGTCGCGCGGCTGGCGGGCACAGGCGAGGTCGAGGGACGCGCCATGCTCGCTAACGCTGGATTGACGTGGGGCGCTGATATGCGCGATGGCGCACAGAAGATCGTCGCCGAGATCGCGGCGAAGGGGAACAACGAGTGAGCATCCTGTTTGACAAGAACTCGCGTGTGGTCGTGCAGGGCATCACCGGCGGCGAGGGCAGCTACCACGCCAAGCGCATGATCGAGTCGGGGACGAATGTCGTGGCTGGCGTGACGCCCGGCAAGGGCGGCCAGTCCGCCGATGGCGTACCCGTGTTCGATACCGTCTCGCAGGCCAAAGCGCGCACGGGCGCCGATGTCTCGTGCATCTTCGTGCCGCCGGCTGGCGCCGCTGACGCGATCATGGAGGCCGCCGATGCGGGCATGGGGCTGGTCGTCTGCATCACTGAGATGATCCCCGTGCTTGATATGGCGCGGGCGATGGCCTTCCTCAAGGAGCATCCCACCCGCCTGATCGGCCCAAACTGCCCCGGGCTGGCGACGCCTGGCGCGGGCAAGGTGGGCATCATGCCGTACCATATCTTCAAAGAGGGGCGTGTCGGCTTCGTCTCGCGCTCAGGCACACTGACCTATGAGGTCGTCTCGTTGCTGACGGAGGCGGGCGTCGGTCAGTCGTCGTGCATTGGCATCGGCGGCGACCCGATTATCGGCACGACCTTCATCGACTGCCTGCGGCTCTTCGAGCAGGACCCCGACACCGACGCCGTGGTCATGTGCGGCGAGATCGGCGGCAGCGATGAGGAAGACGCCGCAGCCTACGCCGCGACGATGAAGAAGCCCGTCGTCGGCTTCATCTCAGGGCGCACGGCGCCCGCGGGCAAGCGCATGGGCCACGCCGGAGCGATTGTCTCTGGCTCCAGTGGCACAGCGCAGGGCAAAGTCGAGGCGCTACAAAAGGCCAACGTGCCCGTGGCGGACACGATCTTCGACATTCCGGAGCTGGCCAAGCAGGCGTTGGCGCGGCGCTAGCGACTTCCCTCACCCGCGAACTCCTCTCCTCGCCTTCTAGGAGAGGGGTCGGGGGTGAGGGCATCAATTCAGAGAGGCAGGGAAGGACGCCATGGCGATCATCATCAAGACGCCAGAGCAGATCGCGAAGCTGCGCGAGGCTGGACGCATCGTCGCTGAGACCTATGAGGCGCTGCGCCCGCACGTACAGCCAGGTGTGACGACCGCCGAGCTTGACCGCATCGCCGAGGAGTTCATCCGCGGCAAGGGCGCCCTGCCGATGTACAAGGGCTTCGGGGCCATGCGCGACCGGGCCGGACGGATGGTGCGGCCGCCTTTCCCCGCGACGATCTGCGTGGCGCCCAATGAGGTCGTCTGTCACGGCATCCCCAGCGCGCGCTACACGCTCCAGGAGGGCGATCTGATCGGCATCGACATCGGCGCGCGCTATCATGGCTGGATCGGCGACTCCTGTGTGACGTTCGGCGTGGGCAAGCTCGACGCCGCCTCACAAAAACTGCTGGACGTCGCGCGCCGCAGCCTGGAGGTTGGCATCGAGCAGGCGCGGCCAGGCGCCCACATCGGCGACATCGGCGCGGCCATCCAGGCCTACGCTGAGAGCGAGGGCTTCTCGGTCGTGCGCGACCTGGGTGGGCATGGTGTGGGCCGCGATCTGTGGGAGGAGCCGTTCGTGCCGCACTACGGCGCGAAGGGGACAGGGCCGACCATCAAGCCGGGGATGGTCTTCACCATCGAGCCGATGATCAACGCGGGCGTGAAGGAGACGAAGACCAGCAAGGAGGACGGCTGGACGATCTCGACCGCCGACGGCAAGCGTTCCGCCCAGTTCGAGCACTCGCTGGCCATCACTGAAGACGGCGTCGAGATTCTGACGGCGCTATAGCGAGGCTCAAACCCTCAGCGTCCTCATATGCACCCTGTGAACCATGCGATTGATTGTCACCACTATTACCCTGAGAGGTGACGCATGCATGACGAGAACAGCCAGCATCCGGTTGAGCGGCTCGCCGAGATGCTCGTCGAGTTCGGCGACTATCCCGAAGGCGTTGAGCCTGTACCCGCCTGTATTACCGGACTCGCTTTCTTTCCCGGCGGAGCGGGACTGTGGGGCGCCGCCATCGGGCGGCCATTGCCTCCGATGCCTGTGGGCAAGGTCATGATCATAGGCCACAATTTCGACAGCAAGGACAACTATCAAAAGTCGCTGGCGAAGGGAACCGAGAACGTCAACGGGCCGACCTGGCGCACGCTGCTCGCGCTCCTGAGCGCATGTGACATCGCGCCGGAAGACTGCTTCTTCACCAACGCCTATATGGGCCTCAAGGCTGATACCGACAAGGCGACAGGCAAGAACACATCCACCGGGACGTTTCCTGGCGCGGGAAACCACGCTTTTTCGTACCACTGTCACGCGTTCCTGCTGAAGCAGATTCGCGCGCAGCAGCCGCGAGTGGTGCTCACGTTAGGTGAGAAGGTCCTGCCGATGCTCGCTCCTCTGGCGCCTGAGTTGACAGCGGCCTGGCGAGGAGCAAGCCACCTGTCGGACGTGGACAAAAGCGCGGGGGCGCTTGTCTATCCGGTTCACTTCCCAGGCGTGCCCCATCCCAGCGCCGTTGTCGCGCTCACCCATCTCGCCAATCGTGGGCCGAACGTGAAGCGACGGCGATACCGTGAGTTGGAAGGCCCCGACGCTGAACGCGCGCTCATCCATGAAGCGCTTGTAGCGAGTGGTCTGGTGGACTGAGGGCGAATGCGTGCGCCCTCGCTATCTCTCACGACTCGCCGAAGGTAACAGCAGGTGTCATCTATCCTCCGCTATACTGATAAGCAGAGGCGCTGTGGAAGCCTCCGTATGGCGGAAGCCGCGCGCCCGTTGGCGAGAGGAGTCTCCCGTATGGCTACGAATACCCTGCGCGATCACCTGCTGACGCTCTTTGAACAGACCCGTGATGATGTCGCCGCATTTGCCGCTAGCCGCCACGACCACGACCGCGCTTCGCATGACCTGATCGCGCTGATTGGCTTCTGGATGGAGTACAACGTCGAGCGCATCGGTTGTTTCGCGCGCGGAGAGACGCCGCCACGCGATGTGGATTTCGATGCGCTAACCCGGGCCGCGCTGACCGAGAACGCCTATCGGTCCTGGGCGGGAGCCATCGCCTACACCGACGCCGCATTCGACCACTTCATCGCCACGGTGGCCGCGAGCCCGGAATCGCTGCTGCTGGCGAACAATAGCTACGGCGACGATCCTGGTGGCCCCTGCTGGGAGGAGATACGGGCCAATGGCTTCACCTGGCCGCTGCAGGAGATGGAGAAGCTGTATCTGGCTAGCGGCGATACGGAGCGCGCGGCCACGCTGCGGACAGAGCTGACGCGGGAGTCAGGTGAAGAGCAGCCGATTGTCTGCGAGTTGATGGAGCCAGGAGCGGTCCACGCGCGGCGCGGCGATCTGCTGGTGATCGATGTGCGCGGAGCGAGCGAATACGCGGCGGGCCATCTCTCGGGCGCTCGCCACATCTCGCTGGCAGCGCTGGCCGACACGCTTGACGACCTCCCTCGCGATCAACAGATCATCACTTACTGCAATATGCAGCACCCTGGCCACTCACGCGGCGAGCAGGCGGCGGCGCTGCTGCGTGAGCGTGGCTACTACGCGGCGGCGCTGGTGGGCGGGTATCCTGCCTGGCGCCAGCAGGGATTACCCGTCGAGCGCGCAAACCAGGGATAGCTCAAGCGAATCCGGCGTATACGACGTCCAGCTACGCGGTTGCGGTGTGGCCCCTCATCAGCGCTCCCCCGTCTGACTTCATGACAGTTTTGGACAGGGAGCGAGGGCCACGGGCAAGAGTCGGAATGTGACCCGCACGCGCTGGTCGTTGGCCAGACAGCGGCGCAACCAGCGTAAGCCCAACTGAAAGACACTATAACAGCGGCGCGCGCG